>CAYQPM010000013.1:0-34774 GCA_964419295.1 uncultured Stakelama sp.
GCCTCACTCCTATCCAAGAGCGAAACCCTGTCAGCTCAATTAGGGGGCCACCTCAAGCTGTCCGATCAACTAGCAAGCTTGCTGGCTCGGCTTTCAGCGCCTCCGCTAATCGACCTAGTGCACGTACTGACGGATTGCGTGTCCCCCGTTCGAGATCGCTGAGATAGCTGCGCTTCATCCCAGCGCGGAAGGCTAGCTCCTCCTGCGACAAGCCGTGTTCCTGACGAAGTAGCCTGACGTTTCGTCCAAGGAGCAGGACAAGATCCATGTCCTCGAATGAAGGCAAGGATGGGCTTAGGTCTGTCCCCTAAGCGTGTCATTTTATCGTTGCCTCGCTTTCATCGACCGGCGATTGTGCGTGCTCACAGGGAGGGTTCGAGGTTGCTAAAGGCTTATCTTCAAACGTTGATGTTCGGTGCGCTTGCCGTTGCCGCAACAACACAAGCTCAGGGCGCTGGAGTGCAGCGCAAGGTTTTTGAGTGTTCGCTTGGCGTAAAAAATGTAGTCGTTACCTCCTTAGGTAACAGCCTGATCTACAATTATGGGATTCCCGGAAATACCGAGCTTTCGTTTGTTGGAAATGCGAGCAAGGCAAACATATTTCATTCGGGTAGTTTTGGAACGCTTGATTATATTAAGCAAATTCGGTTCACAAATGCCGGTTTCAGCTACCTAATTATTGAAGAGGGGCTGACCAAGGAATTCACCTCCGGCAAACATGGACGGGCACGGCTTGTCGTACGACAAGGGCCTAAACTGGTCGGTCAGCATCGTTGTATACGAGGTGGATTCCTGAATATCGACCTGATCAGCGACCTGCCAGAAGATCCATCGGAAGATTGAAAAGAACGAATATTAGTTGAAGGGAGGGTTCAAAGCCCTCCCTTTCTCATTTTGCGAATCGCCGTTTGAAATTTGCCACGGCTCCCTCAATGAGCTTGTCCAGCTCTCCCGCCCGAACCGCCTCCCGGACGGTTTCGAGCGCCGACACGAGGTGATCCCGGCTGATGATCCGAATGGCCGGCTTGCCCTTGGCAAGCTCCAAGTTCGTATTGCCGTATTTGATCCATAGTAGGATCGAGCCGTCCTGATCCTCAGTCCACCACGGGCGGACACGGGTTTTCACGACGGTTTCCGAAACCACCTCGCTCTCGATGTCACGGCTGCGGCGATACTTGACGCGCTGGAAAGACTGGCCGGCCTCAGATGCCTTTGCCAACTCGATCTGATCGCCAATACGATCGATCAATTTCTGCCTCATCGATCCGATCCCACGAACCCGCATTGCAGCTCGATCTGACGCCACCATCGTCAGAGAAGAAAGCACCGTCATCGTCATGTCTCCTGTCGTTGAGGAGAATGGCGTCCGGTTGACCGAAGAATGAGACAACGGCGTTGTTTGTCCCCGGGTTGTGATCGGCGGCAGCTGGTTTGTGATTTGGTCAGCTCGTAGGCGCATCACGGGTCAGATTGTGAGCATTGCGAGTGTCATTGAGGGTCAAACCCGAGTGAAAAATGACGGAATTCCGAGAGGTTATCCGAGAAACCGGGTCTTCGTAATGCGGGGGTCGCAGGTTCGAGTCCTGCAAGCGGCACCACCTTTTTATGACATTTCCAGCAGTGAATGACGGCGGCCAATGCGAATGGGCCTTGGTTTGGGCTTTCTGCGTGGGTCTGGCTTGGGACGCTTCGCCTAGGGCGGACCTCAGCACCCGCGCTATACCCGCTGGTGCCGGTGTTGATGGAACGTGGGCTGGTGAATGCGGCTTACGCTTACGCAATTGTAAACGGCGTCGGTGTCACTGAGGGGATGAAGGGGGGAGCGCTGCCGCCTCCGCTGTCTTACCCCCCCCCGGCAGGGGAATTGATCGTACGGCGACGCGTGACGGTCAACGAATAGTCTGCGCAACTGCCGGGCGACCCGAAATCGGCGATCATCGCTTTCGCTTCCGTGAAAAAGCCGGCCCCGCTTCGAAGCGGGGCCGGCCATTTTATGTCGATCAACGGCCGCCCTGAGCGACCAAGTGAATGTTAGAAGTCGAAAGACAATTGCAGGCGACCGTTACGCGGCGCCTGATAACCGGAAATCGTCCGGTAATAGGCAGATGCCCGGCCCTGTCCGTCTGTCCCGTATTCATTCCGATCAGTCACGGCATGGCGATTGAGCACATTGAACACCGATGCGCGCAACGTCATCGTAGCTTTGCCGACGATGAATTTGTAGCTTGCATCGAAGTCGTTGATGAACAGCCAGTCACTCTTGAACACCGAACCGCGCTGGATCAATTGAACCGGCCGCGTGACGGACGGGTCGGTATTGATGCTGCCATCCGAATTGACCTGGCAATACAGGCCGGCCGCACCGTAGGCGAATGCGTACGGATCGACCGACTTCGGCACCTGCCCGATGCAGCCGTAACTACGTGGTGCATAAGCCTGAAGATTGAGACCGATGTTCAATGAGTCGAAGAACGTGTAGCTCCCCGCCAGCTTGATCACATGACGCTTGTCGTTGGGCGAATAACCATAGGTGCCGTTGACGAGGCCGGGCTGATCGAAGTCGGTCGTTAGGCCCGTGTCACTCTGGCCGTTGTCGGTCTTAACACCGCCCTCGTAGTTTCCGATCGTCTTTGAGTAGGTGTACGAGGCGTCCAAGCTCCACTTGCCGTCATATTCGCGGTGCGCCTCGAGGGTGACGCCCTTGTAGGTACGGAGTGCCTTTGGATAGCCGAGTTGCGCGGCGGTGAAGGTCACCGTGCGTGCGGTCTTCTCGCCGTTGATCGGATAGGCAAGCTGGACCGTCGCACCCCGGCCGGGATTGATGAGAACATATTGGTCGAAGCCGCTGAACAGCGAGCTGCACCCGGTCACCTTCTGAGCGACGCAATAAGTGTTGATCGCCCCGTCGATCGCCGCATCCTCCAACACCTCGTTCAATTTGGTGTAGGTGAAGAATGCGCCGACCCGCCAGCGGGTGCCCAACCGCTTTTCGTAACCCAGGATGTACTCGTCCGCCGACTGGGGCTTGAGCGTCGAGGACACGGTCGTTGCCGCCTCCTTAGGCGCGCCATTGCCCGTCACAGAGCAATTGGTAACCTTGTCGTCCGGACATGCCGCCGCACCCGAATACAATATGGGCGCGCCAAGAATCGGCACGTTGTTAGAGCCGAGCCCACCGAACAGGTTCGTCCGGACGAAATAGGTTTCTCCCCCCGTCAGTCGGATGTTCGTGTTGGACGCGACCGGAATGTAGAGGCGACCGAAGCTGCCGTAAATCTTGTCGCGACGATCGCCTATCGGATCGAAGGTAAAACCAAGACGCGGCCCCCATTGGTTGCCCGACTTGTAGAACGTCTGGTTCAGCGCATTATTGTTCGTAAAACGATCGTTGCGGATGCCGAGGTTGAGGTTCAGACGATCTGCAAGCAGAGACCAGCTATCCTGCAGGTAAAAAGCATCGTTGAGCGAGGTAAAATTACCCGCCTGACGATACACCGATTGCTGCACATAGTCGGTCCCGGCCGCGAGACCGTACGGATTGCCCGCCGATGCTCGATAGACGCTGTACCCGATGCCGTTGCCAGCAGGCACATAATAGGATTCGGAAGCCAGTTCTTCCCGGTCGTAGCCGCCCTTGAAGTGGTGCGAGCCAAGAACGTTGACGTACAGATCAACGTCGCCGCGATAGAATTTGCGGATGTCGCGACCGATGCCCTTGCTGCCGCCGGCGATAGTCAGCGTCTTTGCATTGAACGGATCGCGGAAATCGCCGGCACCCGGGGTGACCACGTTCGTGGCGTTGAAGGAATCGAAATTCGAGATATTCTCGTTGCGTCCATAGGCGGCCGAAACGGTCAGCCACTTCGCCATGACGCCGGTATAGCGACCTACATAGTTACGGCCACCTGAACTCGAGATCGTTCGTCCGCTATACGGTCCAGGCGTGTTGGTTAGATAGTTGAAGCGCGTGCCGCCCGGCGTCGTGTCGCCGAAGCTGTTGGAAACTGCTTCGCCCTTGGTGCTGAAGTAGGTGAACTCAAGGCGCTGGCCATCCATGATGACGGCGTCGATCTTACCCGCATAGAACGGCGAGTGGGTACCGTAGGCATAGCTTGTCGTGCCGAGATACTTGCTCGGATTGCTGACGTCGTTGGTCCGCGGATCACCCAGGAACTGGCGCCCGCCGCCGCTGCTCGTGATATCGCGAGCCTGGTACAGGCCATAGAAGAACAGGTGATCCTTGATGATCGGGCCACCGAGTTGGAAGATCGTCGATCGCGCGTCGCTACGATAGCTGTCGTTGTCGGACCCGAACGTATCTGGCGCACGAGAGCGCAATTCGTTGGGATTCCAGGTGAAAAGCACTCCGCCATGGAATTCGTTCGAGCCCGACTTCGACGTCACGCTCGTAAACCCGCCGGTCGTCCGCCCGAATTCCGCGGCGAAACCGCCCGTCTTGATGTCGATCGTCTGGTAGAATTCGAACGGGATTTCGACCGGGGCAAGGCCCTTGCGGAAATCGGAGATGTTCAGCCCGTTGACGAAATAGGCGTTCTCCGACACCGCCGAACCGTTGATCGACGGCAGGCCGCCGAACGCGCCCGATCCGCCTGCGGTACCTGGCGCCTGAAGGATGAGCGAGGTCAGGCTACGCGCGACGGGCAGGCGCGTGGCGATATCGGCAACGTTGATGACCTGGCCGGTCGTGGTCAGATCGAAATCGCTCGTCGCGACGCGTTTGCCCGCGACCACGATGTCGGCACCTTCGGCGCCTGCAACGGCCGTTGCCCCCGCCGGGGCGAGCCGGAACTGGTTGGACGACGCACCCGCCGCAAGCCGAATGTTCGTTTCGGTGTAGGCATCATACCCGTCGGCTTCGACCGTGAACTGATAATCACCCTGGCGAAGCTCCGGGACGGTGTAGACACCGCCGCTCGTCGTCGTGACGGTACGCGTAAAACCCTGATCGATCGATCGGATGGTTATGCGCGCGCCGGCGATCGGCTTGCCGGCCGTGTCGAGAACCGTGCCCGTCGCGCTAAAGCTCGAGAAGCCCTGCGCTTGAGCGGCTGGCGCCCAAATGCCCCCGGCAGCGGTGACCGCCATCAGCCCGAAAGCGACCGACGTCAGAAACCTGCCGTGGCGACGATGTTGTTCGCGTGTCATGTGTTTTCCCCAACATGACGCTCCCCAGCGTCAGACTCGTATCCTGTATACGATGTTAAGAGAATGATCGTTTTAGACCTAACTGCAACCGCCTTATGACCCGATATGTCAATTTTTAACGCTTCTGATGCTTTTTTGTCACACAAACGTGCGAGGCATTGCGTTTGATCGCAACGCCTCAGCCGGCGTTCAGGCGATGTACGGTTTGAGCCGCGACAGGAACCGAGGCTGGGGACGTACTCCCATCGTGTTGGCAACAGCGAGTAGATCGATCCGCTGACACACCGGCACGGCGGTTCAAGTCTTACATATCCAATTTTGATTTATGGATGGCTTCGATCTGCAAAGCTGAAGGGCGGCCGGCCCGATCACCCGATATCAAATGCCCATGTGCGCAGGATCGAACATTACGGCGACAACGTCCGGCTTTAGCCTCCGCCACCTTCCACCACGCCGTCAAAAAGGCACATCGTTCCTGCCTGTTATGGCAAGTAACGTCGCGATGTCTTCCGCGGTAGCCGTCGGCAGGGCACGAAGCGCGCGCATATCGCCTTCCAGGTTCGAGCGCGCTTGAGCACGCGGAAGTAACCATTCCAAAAGCAGATCTGCTGGCCAGCGGCGATCAGCTCGCGCGCGAGGACAACGAGATGGCAGAGCTTAAGGCTTTGATGTCCGTGTTAAACGCTTGGCTTGCAGGCCAGCAGCCACCTATCATCAGCGTCTGCTCAGAATGTTTGCGATATGCTCCGCCTCGCAAAAATCGGGGTCGATATTTTCGACGCTTGGCTGCTGGGCGCGGGCGCATTCCGATGCGTTTGGCAGCTGTTCAGGACGGAATTCGCCCTCTCCGGCGAATGCAAAGCGGCCTCGCGCAGCCGACTGCTGTCGGCATGAGGTCCGAGGTTGCAGTGATGAATTGCATCGACGATCGCGCGACTCGACAGGCTTATCGGGGGAGCATGTCAGCGGGGGGCTCTCCCTATTTCAACATGAGGACGCGGCGACGCCTTCGTTGTTTTGCACCCCGGTTCCGGTGGTATCCCGGTCATCTCGTACTGCGAATGACGCGATCTCGGTAATCACGCCTGCGGGCGCCCACCGGGCCGAGATTACGGGCTTATACGCCAACGCAACCTCTACGAAGACAACCGGCCCATTTGCAGTAGCGAGCACCCTTGCCGATGCCGGGCCAATGCCGGGAAAATTCGTGCCGGTGGAGCCGCTTCCCTGAACGCCGTAGTGTGATGTTGCGCGGAGCGAGCCATAGCACCGCTGCCACTGAAGCCATTGGCCGCCCTGACCGTTCAAAGTGATCCCCGACAAGAATACTCGTCCCTGGTGCACAAGGTCGAGATTGCCCGCCTGAAGGCCTGCGCCGATGAACAGGTCGTTGATCTGTTTCTCCGAGATCGGACGATTGCGAAGCACCGACTGATCGCCAATCCGCGAGGCGTTGTCCGCGATCTGCAACGCGAGTTGGCTGACGCGTTGCCTCGTGACGGTATAGTTGGCAATCTCCGCACCGCCCATGATCAGGATGATGAGGACAGGCAAGGCGAAGGCGAATTCCAGCAGCGCCAGCGCGCGCTCATCCTGACGCAATCGCAAGACGAGGTTCAGCTTGCGGTTCAAGGGCAATTCCTCACGGGAGCTGCAGTCTGGTCGCTGGCGGGCTGGTTCCGCAACATCGTCTTCGACGTCAGCACCGTTCGTCCGGCGCCGAACACAAAGCTGCTCATCAGCAATCGAGGGTAGCTAGCAGTTGCTATCAGCACCAGCACGTCCCTGGAGCCACCAATGCCGTCGAGCCCGCTGTCGAGATCGAACCGACCATTGTTGTTTGCGTCGACATATGCCTCTGAGTGGTTGCAGACACCATCGTGGTTGGTGTCCGTAAACTCCTCCATACCCGCAGATGCATCGCGGTAATCGTGGTAGTGGCGGAGCGCCAAGTCGACCTCTGCACTGCTCATCACATTCTTGACTGAAGTTCGTAAGCGCTGCTGAATCTCCGCGTTGCGCACAGGATCCGTCGCGCCTTCGAGGCTAAAGTCCCGTGCTGCCTTCTGCACCTCTCCATCGAGCACAGCTTTTACGTAGTAATTGTAAGAGGCATCCAGCCCGCCTAAAAGCAGCGTCAGGAATACCGGTGCCAGGATCGCAAATTCGAGAATGCTCGCAGCTCGCGTATTTCGCCAGAACGTCCACATCAGTGCGTCACCCGGAGCTGCGAGATACGGGCAGCGATGTCGGCAAAGGTCTGGTTCAGCTCGGCGGTATTGTTAGCCTGATAGGCCCTGTTCGGCGACGCACAGTCCGTCAGCAACGATGTCAGGCTGGTTCCAAATGCAATCACCCAGACAGTGATGTTCTTTTGGTCCTTCGCGAGCGTGCAAAGCCGGCGCAGTCGATTCTCGACGATCGTGTCCTGGTCAAAATTGGTCGGCAGGGAAGACGAGCTCGTTCTGCGGCGATCAAGCGCGGACAGTCCGTAAGCGTCATAGTCGGCGATATTCGTTTCCGTATCGCCGTCGGTCATGAAGATAAGGTTGCGGGTGATGGCGCCGCCATTCGCCGCGGAGGCGTTCTCGGTCGCAAACAGGCCTTGGGCAGACATGAGCCGAAGACCCCATAGCATGCCAACGTCGTGGTATGTGCGCCCGCGTGGAACCAGAGCGTTGAGGTATGTCGTCAGGTTGGTCTGCTCAGCCGTCGTTCTGATCGCAGCCAGCTTCCGCGCGGCGGACGGGCACGCGGCAAAGTCGGATTTGTACTGCCCGGGCGAAATGTAATTAGAGGAAGAGTGATTGACATCGTTGATCTGCCAGCCAGAGATCGCCGTAGTTCCGCCGGGATAATAGTTGCCGACCGAGCGCGACCAGACGAGATCCGGCAGAAATGGGCGCCACTGCGTGTCAGGCATATTCGCACTGGGAACCAGATCCACATCAAGATCATATTCGATTCCTGTCATACCTGATCGCACGGTTGTGCGCTCCTCAATGCAGGCACCTTGATTGCTGTTGCCCCAGTTGATGACCTTGGAAGTGAAGTTGTTGCCGAGCGTCGTGCTCATGCTGCCGCCTGCTATCAGACCGGTAGGACCAATCGTCTTGAATGGTGCCATGGAGTAGGAGATGGGCCTGTAATTCCAGTAGTATACACGATTCGTGCCATTGGATGCATTCGCGTTTGGATTGGCCGAGACCGTTTGGCTGTATGTCTGCGTGTAGTTCGAGAAGGTTGTTTTGGTAATGGTGCAGATGCCAGTGCTACTGTTACGCAAAGCCGAATAGGTCGAACCATTCTGGATCACAGTCACCGTTCGCGATCGGGGCAGCGCGGTCGAGGAGGGGTCCCAAGGCGTATACGAGGGTGTCGAGCTGTAGCCCTCATTAGGTGGCGCAACGCAATTTTCCGATGGCCCCGGCTGCGTCGAACTCGTCTTGCTTCCCGTATAGGTTGACGATCCATTAGTGGTGATCGTGGAACCTTGGGTGCCCGCGGAGACATCCGCGTAACCGTCCTGCTCCCTGGATTGATAAGTCCAGTTATCCACCATCCACTCGGGCTTGAGCAGAAGGCCGACATTTACGGTCGAGGAATACGGCACGAATCCGTATCGCACCTGCGCGGCGCTGGTCTGGGCATTGTTAAGGGTGTTGTAGAATGTAGCCACCGATTGGCGCAAAGCCTGTATCTTCGAAATTGTGTCCCCGGGGTTGGTTTCCGCCATCGAGAGGGTCGTATCCAAAACGAACATGATGTCGCTGTTGGGGAGCTGCAGCTGCGCTTCGCAAGTCGCAGCGAGCGGAATTGTTCGCTTGCCGAAAATGCTCATGATGACCGTCGGGACGGTAACGGCTGCAGCTCCATGAACGATCATGTCGTTGCCAACGACGTAATCCATACTCAACCCTGAGGTGCCGTAGCGTCCAGCGGTGAAGTTGAGATTGAAGTAGCGATCAGCTGCCGCTCTCGCGTTGGCGTCGAAGGTTGACGTGGTCATACCTCGACGGCCCCCGAGCACCGCAGCGTCGCATGCGTGTTGAAGCCGCGATTTGACCAGGTAAGCCCGGCTTATATCCACAGCGCTTCCGACCATTCCCATGAGCGGGAGCAGAGCAAACGCGAATATCATGAGCGTGTTGCCGCCAGTATTGGAGGCTATTCGTCGCAAGATATCGCGATATGGGGCGCTGCTCACGTCTTAGGTCTCCATCGGAAGCCTCTAATGAATGATACTAATTAAAGCATGGTTAGAGTGGCGGCTTATCTGTCCGATTTGTACAGGATACTCGTAAAGGTGTGCTCGATCCTTAATTTTGCCTATGTAGACAGTGGTTTACTGCACCGAGTTGATCGAGCGATCATGGGGAGCGAGCAGTTTTGGAAATAACCTTACGAATGAGGCTCGTGGAACAGCGATAGTCGCTGGCGAGCATGAGACGCCTCGTGGCGTCCTCCAGAGGAGCGGATCTGTCCGCGTTTGGCTGTGATTGGCGACCTCCATGGGGGGCAAGCTGGACTGCAGCAAGCGTCCGCACTGCTGGCGCTGAGAACCAAAAGGTTTGGATGCAAATCCGCGAGCTTGCGCCGATGGCCGAGTTCCCGCGGCGTCCTGGGGATTCAACGCGGACTTTAGGAAACGAAGGCCGATGTTCACAACCCTGCCGCAGGTATAGCGCGGGTCGATATATCGGTTTTCCACAAAGCCAATGTGCTCTCATAAGGAAGAGTACGATCGACGCTGCCCTTTGGGTTTGGGTGGTCGCAGGCGTTCGTGGTTCGTGGGCGGCCACTGACAGGGATGCTTCGGGGCTTGAGTTGCTGCCGGCTTCGGTGTGGCCAAGGTGGAACCGACGGCCGCGGATCTTGGCGGGATCGCGGCGGCATGGCGGGGCTGGAGATCGCGGGGCACCGCTACACACCGGCTGCTATGGCGATAGTTGGCGCGGACGCACCCCCGAACGAGAAAGGCTGATCGGCCGGACGGGTGCGCCACCGAACTCATCGCGCGTCCGGCTTGAGGTCGATTGGCGTCCCGTCCAGCTTTACCGTATAGGCGCCGCGTTCGAAGGCGCCGCGGGCGGGCTGATAACGACGGCCGCCCGCCGTTGTCGTTTCCACGATCAGGCGGGCGGCCGGCGTGACCGTCGTTGCCGGGTCGAGCGACAGGGCGATGCGGCCCGTTGCCGGCGTGTAGCGCGCCGCTGCGATCTTACCGGCGTCCAGCGTGATCCAGACGCCTGCCGGGGCGATGAAAAGCCGGCTGCGCGCGCCGTCCCTCGGCACGATGGTCACGGTGCCGGCGCGTACGGCGACGTCGCCGCCGAAGCCGAGCCAGCCGAAGATCGGATCCCGGACCATATAGGTCGCGGCGGCGATCGCGTGGCCGTAGAAGCCCATGCCATAGTCTCCGCTATACGCGTCCCACGTCATCATATCCGGGGCCGAATGGAAGGCCGCGGACGAGAAGCCGGCCGCGTCGATATTGGTGATGCCGCCCATCATTCCGCCATAAGCGACGCGCAACAGATGCAGGTCGGCCGGATCGCGTCGATAGGCGTCGAACAGCGGCACCGCGTTCAGAGTCGACCCGTAATGATGGATTTGTCGTTCGATTCTGGGGGTTTTTCCGCCGTATAGGAAATCCCAATAGCGACGGGCGTTGCCGTTATATCCCCAGTTCGGGAGCGTTGGATCGTAGGCGAGGATCACGTCGCGCGTGATATCCGCCTGGGGCCGGTAGCCGAAGTAGCGCATCCAGGCGTACACCTCGGCCTGGCCGGTCGAATCCCAGGGCATTTCGCTGCCGAACGGATACCGCAGCGTCTTCCAGTGATCGGCGCGGCCCTTCATCAGCCGCTCCATTTCGGCGGCTTCCTCGGTCAGTCCTTCGCGTTGCAGGTCCTTCAGGATATCGACGAAGACATCGCCTTCCATCAGGCCGAACTGCGCATAATAAGGCGCATCGCGCATCATCGCGACGGTCGTCTGATAGGCGTGGTCGAGATACCAGCGCCACGTTTGCGCCTTCACCAGCCCGGGATGGTTGCGCGCCAGCCGGTACAGCACCCAATGTCCGATCGCGACATGCGGGTAATTATAGGCGCGGCCGAGGTCGTCGGCATCCGCCTTGGACCAGGACGTCCAGCTCTTCCAGTTGGAGGAGGCGGGGTAATAGCCGGGATGCAGGGCGGGGTCGTAGTAGAACAGGCTCTTCTTCACCGCGCCCGCATGGGGTCCGGCCGCGACCTGGAGCTTGCCGACCACGGTTTTGCCGACCAGCCGCTCGAGCTTGGCGACCTCGCCCGCATCGGGGTTGTCGAGCTGTTTCATCATCGCCGCGACCCAGGCGCCCGCGCCGCCTTCGTCGCTCATGCCCGAGATCCAGACGCGCGGTTCGCGCGTCACGATCGCGGCGGCGTCGCGGTCGTAGGTGAGGATCGCCGGCGCGCGCCGGAACGGGTCGGCGGGATCGTCGAACCACTGCCGGGTGGTGGCGAAGCGCCCCAGATCGGCCATCGTCCGTTCGAGCGGTCTGGTGATGAAATAGCTGACCGTCTGGACGCTGCCATCGGCATAGCCGATCGTCAGCCGCGCTCGGCCGAAGCCGTGGCTGCGGATCGCATAGCGGCGCCAGCCGCCGACGCCGGGCTGCGGCGTCGCGGTCAGCGCGCCGGCCGGCGCACTCGTCACCCATGTCACCGCCGCAGGACTGTGGAGGAACAGGCTGGCCTGCTGATCGGTGGGCACGACATAGCCCGGAATGCCGACGGCGACGGGGCGCCGCTGCGCGATCAGCGTCGGTTCGATCGCGCGGATCGAGGGCGACTGGACGAAGCGCACGCCGATCGTCCGGCTGGCACCGGGCGCGAGCGTGATGCTGGTCGCCGCATTCCACTGTTCGCCGGCATTCTTCCATTCCCGGTCGCCGAAGCCTTTGCTGGCCACCGTCCAGTCGTAGAAGCCTTCCGACGTCTGGCCGCGGTCGCTGCGATCGGTAAAGATATCGCCGGCCGGCGCGCGCCCATGTTGCAGGATCGGCCGATAGGCCTCGAGCGGGGTGCCCGGTTCGGGAAGGACGAGCAGGGCCGAGCCCTTGCCGCCGAGCCGCGTCACCTGGAGGTAACCCGCGTCGCGCCCGATGTAGGGATCGACGAAGCTTGCCTGCGCATGCGCCTGTTCGAGCGTCCGGCCGGTTATGATGTTGTCGAACACCATCGGCATGCCGAGGCCGCCGATCTCGACCGGCTGCGCCGACCGGTTGACCAGAGTGAAGCGCAGCGCCAGCGCGCCGCCGACGCGCAGCCAGCGGCGTTCGACCCTGATCGGCATGTCGCCCATGCTGGCGCTGATGTCCGCCGCGGCGATGACGGTGCCGGTGGCGGGCAGGGGCGCGATCGCCTTGCGCGCGCGTTGCGACGCGAAATCGCGCCACGCGCCGCCGGGCGTACGCAGGCGCAGATGCAGATCGCCGAGGTGGACATAGCCGTCCCCCTGCCGCTCCGCCTCGCGCGCGCCGGGCACGAAGTCGAACCCCGGCTCGTCGGCGGGCGACAGCCGGGCCAGCGTGCCGGTGTCGGTGCGCAGCGCGATGCGGAAGCCGCCTCCGGTGAAGGCGCGGGTGGCGATCGGCGGATAGACCGGCGCGGCGGGCGGACGATCCTGCGCGCTGCCCGCGGCGGCGATCAGCGCGAGGGCACCGCCGATGCCGAGCGAAAGGGACGACAGGCGCAGGTGGATCATGCCGGAGTCGCCGGTTTCGACACGTCCGCGTCATGGGGAACCGGCGTCAGCGCCGGCAGCACCGGCGGTGCCTCGTCGAGCAGGTTGCGTGTGAAATAATCGCGGAACTTGCGCCAGAAGAACGGCTGCACCACCGAATGGGTGGTGTTCGGCAGGATCACCAGATCGACATCGCGCTGCGCCTGGATCAGCGCCTGCGCCAGCCGGAAGCTTTCGGTGACCGGGACGTTGTCGTCGATGTCGCCATGGATCAGCAGCAGCTTGCCCTGCAGGTTGCCCGCGACCGCCATGTTCGAATTGCGCTGCCATGTCGCCGCATCGGCATTGCCCATCGACACTTCCGGCCACCATGCCTTGTCGAGACGCAGGTCGTGGTTGCCCGAGGACGCGACCGCGACCTTGAAGAAGCCGGGCCGGCGCAGGATGAAGCGCGCCGCGTCGTAGCCGCCGGCCGACCCGCCGAAGACGCCGGCACGATCGATGTCGATATAGGGATAGCGCGCCGCGATCTGGCGCATCATCGCGATATGGTCGTCGATCCCGACCTCGCCCAGGTTCTGATAGGCGGGTGCCCGGAATTCGCGACCGCGGTGCGACGTGCCGCGGCCATCGATCATGACGACGATCGCACCGAGCTGCGCGACGCTGCTGCCGTTGGCGAAGATGGTCTGGGTCCAGCTGGTCGGGACCTGCGACGTGGTCGGTCCCGTGTAGACGTTGTCGATGATCGGATAGCGCCGCGTCGGGTCGAAATGCGCGGGGCGATAGATCATCGCGTAAAGCGGGGTCTTGCCGTCCGCCGCAACGCCCCGGAACGGTTCGGGCGGGGTGTAGCCGCTGGCGAACAGCGCGGCGGGATCGGTACGACCGAGTTCGTAGACGATGCGGCCGGTGTCGGTATCGCGCACCACCGTGCGCGTCGGCACCGTCGGGCTCGACATGGCGTCAATCGCATAGCGGCCGTCGTCGGACACGCTGACGTTGTGATCCAGCGGTTCGGGCGTCAGCAGGACGGGCTGCTTGCCGTCCATCGTGACGCGGTACAGGGCACGCCAATAGGGGTTGCGATCGGGTTCGCGCCCGATGCCGGTCATCAGCAGCGTACGGCGCGCGGCGTCGCTGTGATCGATCGACAGCACTTCCCACGCACCGCGGGTCAGCGGCGCGCCGCCGTCGGGTGCGTCGGGCGCGATCAGATAGGCCTGCGCCCATCCGCTGCGTTCGGAGATCGCGAGTTCCCCGCCGAGGTCGGGCGCGGGCATGATCGCGCTGGCAGTGACGGTGACGATCGGCTGGCCGCGTTCCCGTGCGACGACCGTCGCCTGGCCCGTCGCGGCGTCGATGCGGTACACCGTCCGCTGGCCGTAGCCGCGTTCGGTCCAGGTGACGCGACCGGCGTCGCCGACCCAGCCCATGTCGGGCGAAGCGGGATAGAGCAGCGATTCGGCGGGAACCTGCACCGGTACGATCGTCGCCTTGCGCTTCGCCAGCGCCCGTTCGACATCGATGATCACCCGCGTCGCCAGCGGCACCTCCGCCGCGCCGGCGAGCGGATAGATGTAGCTGAAGCTGCGCGGATAGAAGCTGCCGGGCGGGTTTTCCTGCGTCGTGGTCAGCGGCGTGACGCGGCGGGTGTCGAGCCGCCAGGTCATGATGCGCTTGCCATCGGGCGACCAGCGCAGCGACACCGGCATCACCGGCGTTTCGGTGCCCTGTTTGAGGATTTCGGCGAGCGGCGCGATGTCGCGTCCATAGGGCTGTTCGCGCGTGCCGTCGGTCGTCAGGGCGACTTCGCGACCGCGCTTGACGTCGATCGCCACCAGGTTGTTGTCGCGTGCGACGATGCGGAACCGCCCGTCGGGCGACAGGCCGGTGTCGCCGTCCGGATCCCCCGTCGGCGAGGGCGAGAGTCGATCGTCTGGCCCCAGCGTCCAGCGCTTGTCGAAGGCGGAGAACGTCAGGATGCCGGTCGCCGGATCGAAGTCGGGATCGTCGAGCGAAAGGCGATCGGCGGTGACGGGATGGCCGGCGGCGGTCAGCAACGCCGCCAGCCCGGCCTCGGTCGTCAGCTTGCGTGCGGTGCCGCCGGCGAGGTCGAGATACACGATCTCGCGCGCGTTGCCGGGGCCGCGGCGGAAGATCACGCCTTTGCCCCCGCCGACGAAGTGCGGCCGGATGCCGAGACCGGCGATCAGGGCCGCGAAGCCTTCGCCGATGTAACGGTCGGCGGCGGCATAGCGATCGGCGATGGGGATATTGGCAGGCGCGGGGGGGATATTGGCAGGCGCGGGGGCGACACGGCCCTGCGCATCGACCGGCGCCGCGACGAGCGAAGCGGCCGCTCCACAGGCGAGCGCGATACGGCCGATGCCGCCATGGAACCTGTCGCGGGATCGGATCGGGCTGGGCACGTGGGATCTCCTTGCCGGCCATAGATCATTCAAAACCGGCATCGTCAATCGGATATTATACGATATCGACGGGCGCTTCGCTGCGGGATGTGCAGGGTCGATCCGGTCACGCCGAACCTGCGGAACAGCGATTGACATCGCCGGTCAACTGCCCGTAATCGTATACGATAAATCAAGGGGACAGGTCGTGATCGAGAGCAGTCGCCGGGACCTGATGCGGGGCGCAGCCGCCATCGCTTTCGCCAGCGTGCCGTTTCGCGCCATCGCCGCCGGTTCGAGCGTGTTGCCGGCCCGGCCCGCGCCGCTGCCGCTCGACGCGGTGCGGTTGCGGCCATCGGATTACGCCCGCGCGGTCGAGGCGAACCGGCTGTACCTGCTGCGGCTCAGCCCCGACCGGTTGCTGCACAATTTCCGCAAATATGCCGGGCTGGAGCCGAAGGCGCCGATCTATGGCGGCTGGGAAAGCGATACGATCGCCGGCCATTCGCTGGGCCATTACATGACCGCGCTGGTCCATACGCATGCGCAGACCGATGACGCGGAATGCCGCAGGCGGGCGGACTATATCGTCGATCAGCTGGCCGAAACCCAGGCGCGGCGCGGCACCGGCTACATCGGCGGGCTGGGCCGAAAGCTGGCGGACGGCACCATCGTCGACGGCGAGGCGATCTTTCCCGAGGTGATGCAGGGCACGATCAAGACGGGCGGGTTCGACCTCAACGGATCCTGGTCGCCGCTCTATACGGTGCACAAGGTGTTCGCGGGCCTGCTCGACGTGCATGGTGCCTGGGGCAATGCCACCGCGCTCGTCGTCGCCAAGGGTCTGGCCGGCTATTTCGAGCGCGTGTTCGCCGCGCTGGACGACCAGCAGATGCAGCAATTGCTGGCCTGCGAATATGGCGGGCTCAACGAAAGCTTCGCCGAACTCCACGCCCGGACGAAGGACGCGCGCTGGCTGGCGGTGGCGGAGCGGCTGTACGATCGCCGCGTGCTCGATCCGCTGGCCGCCGGGCAGGACAAGCTCGCCAATTTCCACGCCAACACGCAGGTGCCCAAGCTGATCGGGCTCGCCCGGCTGTACGAACTGACCGGCAAGCCGGCGCCGCGCGAGGCCGCGCGCTTCTTCTGGCAGGCGGTGACGCGGCACCACAGCTACGTCATCGGCGGCAATGCCGATCGCGAATATTTCTCCGAGCCGGATACGATCGCCAGCCACATCACCGAACAGACGTGCGAGCATTGCAACACCTACAACATGCTCAAGCTGACGCAGCATCTGTACCGATGGGAGCCGGACGGCGCCTATTTCGATTATTACGAGCGCGCGCACCTCAACCATGTGATGGCGGCGCAGAACCCACGGACCGCGGGGTTCAGCTATATGACGCCGCTGATGACCGGCGCCGCGCGCGACTATTCGACTGCGGATGACGATGCCTTCTGGTGCTGCGTCGGATCGGGGATGGAAAGCCACGCCAAACATGGCGAGGCGGTGCTGTGGCAGGGTGAGGGCGGGCTGATCGTCAACCTGTATATCCCCGTCGATGCGCGCTGGCAGGCGCGTGGTGCGCAGGTGAGCCTGGCGACCAATTACCCGTTCGAGCCCGAATCGCGGCTGACGCTCGAAAAGCTTGCCAGGCCGGGCCGGTTCGCGATCGCGCTGCGCGTGCCGGGCTGGGCGGCCGGCAGGGCGGTGGTGACGGTCAACGGCGCGGCGGTGCAGCCGACGATGGAGCGCGGCTATGCGGTGGTGGAGCGGCGCTGGAAAGCGGGCGACGTCGTCGCGATCGCACTGCCGCTCGATCTGCGGATCGAGGCGACGCCCGGCAACGCCGATGTCGTATCGGTGCTGCGCGGGCCGCTGGTGCTCGCCGCCGATCTGGGGCCGGTGGCGACGCCGTGGGACCGGCCCGATCCGGCGCTGGTCGGCGGCGATCTGCTCGGCGGGTTCGCGGCGCGGAGGCCGGAGGCCGCAATCTATGCGACGCGCGGTGTCCTGCGGCCGGCGGACCTGGATTTCGTGCCCTTCTACCGCCAGTACGAGCGGCGCAGCGCGGTCTATTTCAAGCGCTTCGGCGAGGCTGCGTGGAAGACCGAGGAGGCGACATTCCTGGCCGAGCAGGCGCGGGCGCGGGACGTCGCCGCGCGTTCGGTCGACACGATGTTCCTCGGCGAGATGCAGCCGGAGCGCGATCACGACCTGCGCTCCGAGCAATCCTACCCGACGAGCTATCGCGGGCGGAACGGCCGCGACGCGCGATCGGGCGGGTATTTTTCCTTCCTGCTCAAGACGCGGCCGGGGCCGCTGACGCTCCAGGCGACCTATTGGGGTGACGAGACCGGCCGGACGTTCGACATTTTGGTCGACGATGTGAAGGTCGCGACGCAGCGGCTGGACAAGGATCGGCCGGGCAAGTTCCTCGATGTGGACTATCCGCTGCCCGAGGCGCTGACCAGGGGGAAGGACAAGGTCCGCGTCCGCTTCGTGCCGCATGATCGCAGCAGCGCGGGGCCGGTATTCGGGGTGCGCCTCTACACCGCCAAACCCGCCGAACCGGCGTCGCGCACGTGAACCGCGGCACGGCGATGCTGGCTGCGGCCTGCCTCGCCGCGTGCGGCGCGGGCACGCCGGCGGCGGGGGCGGGCGTGCGCGGGGGAGGGGCGGATGCGCGGTTCAAGGCGCTTTCCACCGCCGAATATGCGTGGCGGCTGACCCTCGCCGGGCCGAGCGAGGACGGGCCGAAATCCACGACGCAGCACCTGCCCGACGTCGGTCCGGCGGTGCAGGCGGCGAAACTGGCGCGCTGGACCGAGACGGCGCGGCGGATGGCGGCGATCGATCCCGCCACGCTCTCGCCGGCGGCGCGGATCGACTATGCGGTGTATCAGGGGCAGATCGCCGCGCTGCTCGCGGAGCAACGGTATCGCGAATACGAAAAGCCGCTGAACGCCGACAGCAGCTTTTGGGGCGAGGTGCTGGAATCATCGCGCGGCAGCTTCCGCACCGCGGCGGATTACGATGGGTATATCGCGATGCTGCGCGACATCCCGCGCTATTTCGACCAGCAGATCGTCAACATGCGCGCCGGCCTGAAGCGGGGGTTCACGCCGCCGCGAATCACCTTGCAGGGCCGCGACATCGGCGTGGCGCAGGTCGCCGGCGCGGCGTCGGCCGAGGCGTCGCCATTCTACGCGCCGTTCCGCACCATGCCCGCGGCGATCCCGGCGGCGATGCAGGCACGGCTGCGGGCGGAGGCGACGGCGGCGATCACCACCGCGGTGGTGCCTGCGCATGCGAGGCTGCTCGCTTTCCTGCGCACCGACTATATCCCCGGCGCGCGGGTCACGCTCGCCGCCTACGACCTGCCGGATGGCCGGGCCTATTACCGGTCCAAGATCCGCGAATTCACCACGCGCGACCTGACCGCGGAACAGTTGCACGCGACCGGGCTGGCGGAGGTGGCGAAGATCCGCGCGCGCATGCTGGCGGTGATGCGGCAGGTGCGCTTCGACGGGGATCTTGCCGCCTTCCTCCGGTTCCTGCGCACCGATCCGCGCTTCTATGCCAAAACACCGCAGGATCTCCTGGATCGCGCCGCGTGGCTCGCCAAGACGTTCGACGGCAAGGCCGCGCAATGGTTCGGGCGGATGCCGCGCAGCCGGTTCGCGATCCGGCCGGTGCCCGACGACCTTGCCCCCTTCTACACCGGCGGACGGGGCGGGCCGGGCATCTATCTGGTGAACACCTATAATCTGCCCGCCCGGCCGCTGTATTCGCTGGCCGCGCTGACCCTGCACGAAAGCGCGCCGGGCCATGCGATGCAGATGCCGCTGGCGGCGGAGAATAGCGCGTTGCCCGCCTTCCGCCGCGATACCTACCTGTCCGCCTATGGCGAAGGATGGGCGCTGTATTGCGAGGCGCTGGGCGAGGACATGGGGATGTACGACACGCCCTATGACGTGTTCGGCATGCTGAGCTACCAGATGTGGCGTGCGGCGCGGCTGGTGGTGGACACCGGCATCCATAGCCAGGGCTGGTCCCGCGAGCGGGCGCAGGCCTATCTGCACGACAACACCGCGCTCGCCGATCATGAGATCGAGACGGAGGTCGACCGCTATATCGCCTGGCCGGGACAGGCACTGAGCTATTACACCGGCGAGCTGGCGATCCTGAACGCGCGGGCGCGCGCGGAGCGGGCATTGGGGCCGAAGTTCAACATCCGCGCCTTCCACGATGCCGTGCTGGAACTGGGATCGGTGCCGCTCGCGGTCATCGATCAGCGCATCGACCGGCTGATCGCCGAGGGCGGCAAGGGCCCCTATCCCGATGACGAGTGAGGCCAGGCGCGCGATCGGGCGCGTGCTGGCGCTTCTGTCATGCCTGTCCGCGACGGCGGCGGTGACGGCGACGGCGACTGCGGCGGGGCAACAGCCCGAGCGGATCGTGAGCAGGGGCAATCCGATCCTGGCGGACGGGCGCTATTACTCGACCGACCCAGCGCCGCTGGTCGATGGCGACACGCTGTGGATCCTCGCCGGCCGCGACGAGGCGCCGCCCGACGTCAACGATTTCATCATGAACGAATGGCAGCTGCTGGCGACGGGTGATCCCGCATCGGGCAGGTGGACGCATTATCCCGCGATCGCACGGCCGGAGACCGTCTTTGCCTGGGCGGAACCGGGCCGCGCCTATGCCGGGCAGATCGCGAAGGCGGGGGACGGCCGCTATTATCTGTATGCCCCGGTCATGCAGCGCGACGGCGATGCGGCGGACCGGTTCGCGATCGGCGTGGCGGTGGCGGACCGGCCGACCGGCCCCTGGATCGATGCGCATCCCGCCGGCCCGATCGTCAGCCAGCGCGTGCCCGTCGCCAACAGCATCCAGAACATCGATCCGACGGTGCTGATCGACGACGACGGACGGGTGTTCCTCTATTGGGGGACCTTCGGCCGGCTGCGCGCAATGGAACTGGCGCGCGACATGATCACGCCCAAAGGTCCCGAAACACCGATCACCGGGCTGACCGGCTTTTTCGAGGCGCCATGGCTGATGAAGCGCAAGGGCGTTTATTACCTGCTCTATGCGGCGAACAATGCCGGGCAGACGTCGGATTGTACGCCGGCGCTCTATCACGCCTGTATCGCTTACGGCTCCGCGCCAACGCCGATGGGGCCGTGGACCTATCGCGGCGTGGTGCTGAAGCCGGTTTCGTCGACCACGTCCCATGCAGGCGCGGTGGCGTTTCGCGGCCAATGGTATCTGGCCTATCACACCGCCGATGCGGCCGGCGGCGGGCATTTCCGCCGCTCCGTGGCGCTGGACCGCATCACCTGGGACGACAGCGTCTCACCCGCGCGTATGCGGGTCGTGGTGCCGACGCGCATGCCGCAGCCCGCGGCGGCAGCGACGCGGAACATCGCGGCCGCCGCTTATGCCGTCGCGTCGAACGAACCGGTGCCGCTGCAATATTGGATCAAGGCGCTGAACGACGGCGTGACCAAGGCGGCGCCACTGCCGCCGGACATGTGGGGCACCTGGAAGGGCGATCGTTCGCCGGACCGGTCGTGGATCGAATATCGCTGGGCCAGACCGGTGACGGTGAACGGTTCGCGCATCTGGTTCTGGAACGACCAGCCCGCGGGATCCGGTGTCGGCGTCGCGGCGCCGGCGCAGTGGCATATCGAATATTGGAATGACGGCTGGAAGCCGGTGACCGCGCCGACCGGCTATGGCGTGGCGATGGGCCGCTATCAGGAGAGCGGTTTCGCATCGGTGACGACCCGGTGCCTGCGCGCGGTCTTCTCCGCGTCGCGCGCGCATGGCACCAGCGCAGGCGTCGCGGTGCAGGAATGGCAGGTGCTGGCGCCGAGGCCGGCGCGGCCGCTCACGCCGGCCCGCGCGCGTCCGATTGCCGGATGCGATTGAGGTGATGCCGCCACCGACCGGAGCCGGCACGATGAGGCCCGGCCGGAATGTGCCACGTTGCGGTAGCGGAACCGCGCGTCCGTCGCCGGCCACAGACCTTCGGACGGGAAACCCGCCATGCGCGTGATCCGCTCTCTCGTGCTGTTGCTGGCCTGCGTGTGGACCGCGGCGGGCGCATGGGCGCAGACGGCTGGGTCCACGACGCGGTGGGATGCCCTGCTGGTCGTTTTCGACCAGCCGACGCCGCGCCCCGGCGTGCGGTCGATCGAGGTGCACCGGCAGGGGGACGGCACGCTGTCGGGCACGCTGACGTCCGACTGGTACGGCGCGATGGCGATGAGCAACCTGGTGGCCGACGAGGGCGAGTTGCGCTTCGACGTCCGCAACATCAACGTGCCCGGGGTGCCGACGCGGCGCTGGCGGGCGACGTCGACCGCTGCCGGCCTGCTGCTGGAAGGCGGAGTGTGGGACAGCGAGGTCAAGCAGGTCGGCCGTCCCGCTACACCGGCGGAGGTCGCCGCTCTGCGCCCGGCGGAGGTGCCGCTGCCGCCGCTGCGCAAGGTGGCGCCCGATGGGCTCGCCGCGACTCCCCCGATGGGCTGGAGCAGCTGGAACGCCTTCGCCGAGCGGATCGACGACCGGAAAGTGCGCGCGATGGCGGACGCGATGGTGGCGACCGGGCTGCGCGATGCCGGCTATGTCTACATCAACATCGACGACGGCTGGCAGGGCACGCGCGGGCCGGACGGGGCCCTGCGGCCGAACGCCAAATTCCCCGACATGGCGGCGCTGGCCGCCTATGTTCACGGCAAGGGGCTGAAACTCGGCCTGTATTCGTCGCCGGGCCTGAAGACCTGCGCCGGCTATGTCGGCAGCTACGGCCATGTCGAACAGGACGCACGCACCTTCGCCGGCTGGGGCATCGACTATCTGAAGTACGACCTGTGTTCGGGCGAGTGGCAATATGCCGATGCCGAGCGGGTCCAGCGGGCCTATTACCAGATGGGTGCCGCACTGAAGGCGACCGGAAGACCGATCGTCTTTTCATTATGCGAATACGGCCGCTTCGACGTCGCGGCATGGGGGCGCGACGTCGGGGGGCACCTGTGGCGCACGACCGGCGACATCACGGACGATTACGCACGAATGAGCGACATCGGCTTCGAGCGGAACCCGAAATTCGGCCATGCCGGGCCTGGCGGCTGGAACGATCCCGACATGCTCGAAGTCGGTAACGGCGGGATGAGCCCCGACGAATATCGGACGCACACGACCTTGTGGGCGATGTCCGCCGCGCCGCTGATCATGGGGCACGATCTGCGCGCGACGACACCGGCCGCACTCGCGTTGCTGAGCAATCGGGCGGTGTTGGCGGTGGATCAGGATCGGCTGGGTCGCCAGGGCCGCGCGGTTCGACGCGACGGCAACGGCGAAGTCTGGACAAGGCCGCTGGCGGACGGGTCGTTTGCGGTGGCGCTGTTCAATCGTGGGCCGGTCGGCGCGCAGATCACCATTCGCCCGCTGGACGTCGGACTGACCCGGTTTGCGGTGATCCGGGACCTTTGGGCGGACCGGACCGTGGCGGCGTCGGCGCGCGCGTTCGCGGTTCCTGCGCACGGCGCGAGGTTGCTGCGCATACGCGGTCGGTAGTGGCGTCACGTGGTTCGTATTGCGCGAAGACCGTTGACCTCGCCGACGTCATGTCTGACAAGAAAGAAACGAACGGGGAGATGGAATGTGCGTATAGGCTGGGTATGCGGCGTTGCGGCGCTCGCGATCGGTACGTCGGCCGCCGCGCAGGATGACGGGCCACGCGTCGAGCCGGTGCAGGTGGATCCCGCCCGGCCCGATTGGGAAAATCCCGCCGTGGTGGCGCGCGGCAAGCTGGCGGCGAGCGCGACCGGATTTCCGTTCGAAAGCCGCGCTTTGGCCCTGCGCGGCGAAGAGGCGGCGTCCAGCCGCTACCGCTCGCTGGACGGGACCTGGAAATTCGCGCTGTCTATGGCGGATACGCTGCCCGCGGGTTTCGAGCGACCGGGTTTCGACGTGTCCGGCTGGAAGGACATCAAGGTGCCCGCCGACTGGCAGGCGCAGGGATTCGACCAGCCGCGCTACAACAACATCACCTATCCCTTTCCGGCGGATCGCCCGCTGATTCCGCACGCCACCGATCCGGTCGGATCGTACCGTCGCGACGTCGAGGTGCCGGCGGACTGGACGGGCAGCGCCATCATCCTTCACATCGGTGCGGCGGGATCGGCCTATTACGTCTGGGTGAACGGCGAAAAGGTCGGCTATTCGCAGGATTCGAAGCTGCCCGGCGATTTCGACGTGACCCGCTTCGTCAAGCCCGGCCATAATACGATCGCCATTCAGGTGTTTCGCTGGTCCGATGGCAGCTATCTGGAAGATCAGGATTTCTGGCGTGTGTCGGGGATCGAGCGATCGGTCTACCTGATCGCCGCGCCGGCGACGCGGATCGCCGATACCTTCGTGCATGCCGGGCTGGATTCGCAGTATCGCGACGGCCTGCTCGCCGTGGACGTCGCGGTCAGCGGCGGTGCGGCGGCGAGCGCCAGGATCACCTTGCTCGACGCCGGGCGTCCGATCCTGACCGCGACGCAGGCGGTGCCGACGGCCGGCGACCGCCGCCTGACGCTGGCCGGCCGCGTGCCCGCGGTGCGGGCGTGGACGGCGGAGACGCCGAACCTGTACACGCTGGTGACGGAGTTGATCGACGCGCGCGGCCGCGTGACGCAGGCGACGGCCCGATCGATCGGGTTCCGCACCGTCGAGATCAAGAACCACCTCGTCTCGGTCAACGGACGTCCGATCACGATCCGCGGCGTCAACCGCCACGAACACGATCCCGAAACCTTCCACGTCGTCAGCCGCGCGTCGATGGAGCGCGACATCCAGCTGATGAAGCGCAACAACGTCAATGCGGTGCGGACGTCGCATTACCCGAACGATCCGTATCTGTACGAACTCGCCGACCGCTATGGCCTGTATGTCCTCGATGAAGCCAACATCGAGAGCCATGGCTATATGGACTATGCCAACCGGCGGCCGCGGGAGCGGGCCAAGTTCCAGCTCGGCTTCGATCCGGCGTGGAAAGAGGCGCATGTCAGCCGCGTCGTCAACATGGTCGAGCGGGACAAGAACCACCCTTCGGTCATCATCTGGTCGCTCGGCAACGAAGCGGGGATCGGGCCGAATTTCGAAGCCGCCGCTGCGGCGGCGAAGGCGCGCGATCCGGGCCGGCTGATCAGCTACCTCGGCTGGGGGACGTGGGACGGCATCGGCGACCATCGGCCCAACGATTACGCCGACATCTATGCGCCGATGTACGATCCGGCGGTGAAGATGGCGGATTATGCCACCAACTGGAACTTCCGGCAGCCGATGATCCAGTGCGAATACGCCCATATGATGGGCAATTCGGGCGGCGACCTGAAGGAATATTGGGACACGATCTACGCCCATCCCGACAAGCTGCAGGGCGGTTTCGCCTGGGACTGGGTCGACCAGTCCATGTATCGCTATACCAAGGACGGCCGCCGTTACTGGGGCGACGGCGGCGAATACGGCCCGAACCCGGGCGGCGACATCGAGTTCGGCGACGGCCTGCTACAGTCCGACCGGACGCCGAACCCGCAATTGTACGAGCTGCGCAAGGTCTATGCGCCCGTGCAGTTCGACGGCTTCGATCCCGCCACCGGGCGCGTGACGGTGCGCAATCGTTACGATTTCCGCGATCTGTCCGGCTTCGCCTTCGACTGGACGGTGCAGGAGGACGGAATCGTGGTGGCGAGCGGTGCGCTGCCGACTCCCGCCGTCGCTGCGCGCACGTCGGGCGTCATCACGCTGCCGATCGCGGGCATCGCGCGCAAACCGGGGTCGGAATATTTCGCGACCGTCCGCGTACGATCGCGCGAAGGCGCGGTGCCGCTGGTGCCGGGCGACACGGTCATCGGCTTCGAACAATTCGCGATGGGCGCCGTGCCGGACGCGGTGCCGGCGCCGGTCGCGACCGCGGCGCGGGTTCGTGTCGCGGACGGCGGCGGTGTCGTCGCGCTGTCCGCGGCCGGGAGCGTGCTGGAGATCGATCGCGCGACCGGCCTGATCCGCGGCTATTCGCGTGACGGGCGGGTGATCGCATCCGGCGGCGCGCCGCATTTCTGGCGGGCCGTGACCGACAACGACCTGGGCATCGGCACCGCGCGGCAACTGGCGGTGTGGAAGGCGATGAGCGACGCCCGCCGCGTCACGGCCGTGCGCAGCCGCGCGACGGACACGGGTGGCGAGGTGAGCGTCGACTATGCGCTCGGCGACGGTGCCGCGACCTTCACGACGACCTATACGATGGCAGGCGACGGCGGCGTCACGGTCAGCGGGCTGCTGACGCCGGTGAAGACGGACCTGCCGCCGCCGTTCCGCGTCGGGCTCGCCTTCGCCTTGCCGACCGACGTCACGACGGTCGAATGGTACGGGAGGGGGCCGCATGAAAGCTATGTCGATCGCCGGACGTCGGCACCGATCGGCCTGTGGCGCGGCGCCATCGCGGAACAGAACCACGATTACATCCGCCCGCAGGAAACCGGCAACAAGATCGACGTGCGCTGGATGGAGCTGTCCGGCGCGGGCAGGGGACTGCGCGTCGCCGGCGATCGTCCGTTGATGATGAACGCGCTCGCCTTCCCCTATGCCGATCTCGACCGGCATGAACCGGGCACGTGGAAATCGACCGATGTCGTGCCGCATGGCCAGGTGACGTTGCTGGTCGATGCGGCGCAATGGGGTGTGGGGGGCGATACCCAGTGGAGCGGCGTCGGCCAGCCGCTGCCGCAATATCGCACCACGCTGGTGCCGACGCGCGTCACCGTCCGGCTGACGCCGTTCGCCGGGGAGGGCACGACGCCGGACAGGGCGCTGCCGGCGCGGGCGACCGGCGAGGACTGACGGCGGTTCAGGCGCGCGCGCGCGATGCCGCGTTCGCCTGCCGTTCGCTTTCGGCGATCGCCGCCTCGGTATCCGCCTGTGCCTGGCGGACCAGTGCGGCGGTCGCTTCGCGGGCGGCGGCCGCATCGCCGCCGGCGATCGCCTCGAACAGCGCCTGGTGCGCCGGGATCGGATCGCGCGGCGGTGCAGCGCTGCGATATTTGAAGAAGGTCGTCCACCGCACGGCTGCGGCGATGCTTGCGGACAGGCTGACCAGCAGTTCGTTCTGCGTCGCTTCGAGGATGATCGCGTGGAACCGCTGGTCCGCGGCGCGACCCGTGTCGCTGGCCAGCCCGTGCCGCGCCATTTCCTCCAGCGCATGACCCATGCGGGTGAGCTGCCTCCCCGTGCGATCCTTTGCGGCGAGTTCGGCGGCGGCGGGCTCGACGATCAGGCGCAGCTGGAACAGGCTGCGGACGAAGGTGAGCGGCGGCGCACCCTCGAACATCCAGCCCAGCATCTCGGGATCGAGCATGTTCCAATCCTGCCGCTCGCGGACGCGGGTGCCGATCTTGCGCCTGCTTTCCAGCAAACCCTTGGCGGCGAGCATGCGGATCGCCTCGCGCACGACGTTGCGCGAGATGCCCATCGTCTCCGACATCTCCATTTCACCGGGCAGGATGCTGCCGGGCGCGCGTTCGCCGGTGACGATCGCGACGCCGATCTGGCGGGCGAGAGAAATATGCCCGTGCTTCACCCGTTCGCCGACCGCCATCGTTGCTGCCCCATCGCGCCCCGCGTGCGCCGGGCGAAGGCTGTTGTCATACAGTAAATCCGCCGTTGATAAATACGCGGGTGTTATCCGCACGTTGTCGCATGGAATCGCGCCTGACGCCGGCGCTGGGACACCGCTGCGGCAACGGACGTAGCGCGTGACAGGCGGGCACATGTCCGACATAGATGCAGCACGAGACAGCGAGGGGAAAACGCGTGACCGGCCGCAGGCGAACAATATGGGCCAGAGCGATGGCGGCGATTGCCGGGCTGCTGGCGACTGCGTCCGATCGTCCGCCGCAATGGCAGGATCCGGGCGCGGGCAACCCGCTGATCCCCGGCTATTTCGCCGACCCCTCGATCGTGCGGGACGGCGGGCGCTGGTATGTGTTCGCGACGATCGATCCCTGGGGCGACGACCGGCTGGGCCTGTGGACGTCGCGCGACGGCCGCGACTGGCGCTTTTCGCAGCCGGCCTGGCCGGACAAGGCGGCGGCGACGACCAGCCCGACGTCCAACGGGTCCAAGGTGTGGGCGCCGTCGGTGGTGAAAGCGGCGAACGGGCGCTGGTTTATGTACGTGTCGGTCGGCAGCGAGATCTGGGTCGGCAGCGCGCCGTCGCCCGCCGGGCCGTGGGCGGACGCGCACGGCGGCACGCCGCTGGTCTCGCGGGACTTCGCGCCCGCCTATCACATGATCGACGCCGAGGCGTTCGTCGACGACGACGGCCAGGCGTATCTCTACTGGGGATCCGGGCTCAACTGGACCAACGGCCATTGTTTCGCGGTGAAGCTGAAACCCGATATGGTGACGTTCGACGGCACGCCGCGCGACGTCACCCCGGCGCATTATTTCGAGGCGCCGTTCATGGTGAAGGCGGGCCGGCGCTATGTGCTGACCTATAGCGACGGCAACACGACCAAGGACACCTACAAGGTGCGCTATGCCGTCGGCGACACGCCGTTCGGTCCCTTCCGCGAACCGGCGGACAGTCCGCTGTTGCGCACCGACGCGACCCGCAACGTGATCAGCCCCGGCCATCATGCGGTGTTCCGCGTCGGTGCGCAGGCCTATATCCTCTATCATCGCCAGGCGCTGCCATGGCCGAGGGGCGGCGATCTGGTGCTGCGCCAGATCGCGGTCGACCCGCTGCGCATCGGGACCGACGGCAGCATCGCCCGTGTCGTGCCATCGCACGGCAGTGCGGTGACGGGCTTCGCCGCGGCACGACCGCGAGGGTTGCCTTGGCAGGCGTCGGGCACCACCGGCGATCCGGTCTTCGCG
The DNA here is from genome assembly GCA_964419295.1 of uncultured Stakelama sp. Classification (GTDB taxonomy): domain Bacteria; phylum Pseudomonadota; class Alphaproteobacteria; order Sphingomonadales; family Sphingomonadaceae; genus Sphingomonas. The sequence continues at coordinate 28,255 of CAYQPM010000013.1, forward strand.
CCCGCACGTGCCGACGACGACAATTATGCGACGATGTGGCGCGGCGGTGGCAGCGGGCCCGCGACCATCGTCGCCGATCTGGGCGGGGTGCGCCCCGTTCACGCAAGCGCGTTGCGCCCGGAATTCCCGACGCGTGGCTACACCTTCGGGATCGAGGCGTCTGACGACGGCAGGACGTGGCGCCCGGTGGTGCCGGTGGCGAGCCGGTCCGGATCGCCGATCACGGTGCCGCACGCCCTGCGCACCCGGTATCTGCGGCTGACCACGGCGCACGGCGACGACGGCTATTGGGAATGGACGATCGACTGAGCGGATCGCCGGGCGGCGCGCGCGACAACGCGCTGTCATTCCAAGGCGATGGCGTTAGAGACGGCCGCCGACGCCCGCGTGGCCGTGGCGCCGGGACAGCATTGGACAGCGAGGGATCATGAGCAGAACCGCATTCATCACCGGCGCGACGTCCGGTATCGGCGCTGCGGCGGCGGCGGCTTTCGTGCAGGCGGGGTGGCGGGTCGTCGCCACCGGACGCCGCGCCGACCGGCTTGACGCATTGCGCGACCGGCTGGGCGAGGCGGTGCATACGCTGACCTTCGACGTCGCGGACGATGCCGCGGTGGAGCGCGCCTGGACCGGTCTGCCCGACGCGTGGCGCGACATCGATCTGCTGATCAACAATGCCGGACTGGCGCTCGGCACCAAGCCGGCGCAGCAGGCGAGCGTCGACGAATGGCGCACGATGATCGCCACCAACGTCACCGCGCTGGTGGCGCTGACCCATCGGATGCTGCCCGGCCTGATCGAACGGAAGGGCGCGATCATCAACGTGTCGTCGGTCGCCGCGACCTATCCCTACACCGGCGGCAACGTCTATGGCGGCACCAAGGCGTTCGTCGAGCAATTCTCGCTGGGGCTGCGGTCTGACCTGCACGGCACCGGTGTCCGCGTCACCTCGATCGAGCCGGGGATGGCCCAGACGGAATTCACGCTGGTGCGCACGCGCGGCGATCAGGGCGCGTCCGATGCGCTGTACACGGGTGCCGACCCGATGACGGCGGACGATCTGGCGGCGACGATGCTGTGGATCGCGACGCTGCCGCCGCACCTCAACGTCAACCGGCTGGAGATCATGCCGGTCAGCCAGTCCTTCGCCGGCTTTCAGGTCGCCCGCGCCTGAGGCGTCCGTTCAGGGGTTGCCGGCGCACGGGTCGCGCAGGCGGGCGGACAGAAAGGCGATCAGCGCCTCGACCCGTGCCGGGCGCAGCGCGCTCGGCGGGGTGACGATGTGGAGGCCGATCGGGTCGGGCGCCCAATCCTCCAGCAACGTCACCGCGCCGCCGCTGGCGATATGGGGGCCGATGATGAACCCAGGCAGGCGCGCGATGCCCAGGCCGGCGAGCAGCGTCGGCAGCAACGCTTCGCCGCTGTTCGCGGTCAACGGCCCGCGCGGCTTGATCGAGATGTCGCTGCCGTCGCTGCGCTGAAAGCGCCACGGCCCGTGCACGTTCGAATAGCCGAGGATGCGGTGCGCGGCGAGTTCGCCGGGATGCGTCGGCGTGCCGTGCGCGGCGAGATAGGCGGGCGCCGCCACCAGATGCGCGGCAATGTCGCACAGCCGGCGTGCGCGCAGGCTGCTGTCGGGCAGGTCGCCGATCCGCAACGCGACGTCGAACCCCTCCGCGACGATATCGACGCGCGCGTCGGAGCAATGCAGGTCGATCTCCACGCCCGGATGCGCGGTGAGGAATTCCGCCAGCAGCGGCGCGACGTTGCTGATCCCGAAGCTCATCGGGCTGGCGAGCCGGACGCGACCGGTCGGCAGGCTGGCGGCATCCCGCGCCGCTTCCTCCGCTGCCAGCGCTTCGGCCAGGATGCGGGCGGCATGGTCGGCGAGTGGGCGGCCCGCCTCGGTCAAAGCGAGGCGGCGCGACGTGCGGTGGAACAGCGACTGGCCGATATGGGCCTCCAGCCGCGTGATCGCCTTGGACACGGTGGCCTTGCTGAGCCCGATCGCATCCGCCGCGCCGCTGAACGAGCGGTGCTCGACCACGGCGGCGAAAATCGCCCAGGCTTCCAGATCGGGCAGACGCATCTCGTTCCCACTCCCTTGTCGTAGCCGTGGAACCTAGCGCGGAAACGATCGGTTTCCAGCGTTTCCGTTTACGCTCGCTTCAACCAGGCCCATCTTGGCCTGGACGAGACATGGAGACGTTCGCATGACCAAGGTTCTGGTGCTCTATTATTCCTCCTACGGCCACCTCGAGCAGATGGCCGATGCCGTCGCTGAAGGCGCGCGTGCGGGCGGGGCCGAGGTCGACATCCGCCGCGTCGCCGAAACGGCGCCGGACGAGGTGGTGAAGGCGGCCCATTTCAAGACCGACACCGCGCATCCGGTGATCGAAGGACCGGACGCGCTTGCCGGCTATGATGCGATCGTCGTCGGCGCCCCGACGCGTTTCGGGCGGATGCCGGCGCAGATGGCGGGCTTCTGGGACACCACCGGCGGACTGTGGGCACGGGGTGCATTGATCGGCAAGATCGGCGGCGCCTTCACCTCCACCGCCAGCCAGCATGGCGGGCAGGAGACGACGCTGTTCTCGATCATCACCAACCTGCTGCATCACGGCATGACGATCGTCGGCCTCGACTATGGGTTCCAGGGCCAGATGGGCGTCGACGAAGTCCGCGGCGGCACGCCGTACGGCGCCACGACGATCGCTGGCGGCGACGGCGCGCGCCAGCCGCATGCCGAGGAACTGGCGGCGGCGCATTATCAGGGCAAGCGGATCGCCGAAACGGCCGCCAAGCTCGGCTGATCCGGCCAAGTCTTGCGCCGGATGTCGAACGCTTCCTCCCGGGCAGGGAGGAAGCGTTCGCCTTATCGGGGCGCCATGCGGATGCCGCCGTCGAGGCGGATGTCCTCACCGTTGAAATAGCCGTTCTCGATCAGCGTGCAGGCGAGCTGCGCATATTCGGCGGGATCGCCGAGCCGCTTGGGGAAGGGCACGCTGGCGGCCAGCGCATCCTTGACCGGCTGGGGCGCGCCTTGCAGCAGCGGCGTGTTGAAGATTCCGGGCAGGATCGTGTTCACGCGGATGCCCTCGCCCATCAGGTCGCGCGCGATCGGCAGGGTCATGCCGACGACGCCGCCCTTCGACGCCGAATAGGCGGCCTGGCCGATCTGGCCGTCCTCGGCCGCGACGCTGGCGGTCATCACGATCGCACCGCGCTCGCCATCCGCCTGTGGCTCCAGCGTCAGCATGCCCGCCGCCGACTTGGCCACGCAGCGGAACGTGCCGACCAGGTTGATCTGGATGAGCCAGTTGAAGGCTTCCAGCGGGAAGTGCTTGATGCTGCCGTCTTCCTTGGACCGGCTGGCGGTCTTCACGGCGTTGCCGGTGCCGGCGCAGCAGACCAGCATCGATTCCTGACCATGCGCCGCCCGCGCGCTGGCGAACCCCGCATCGACGCTGTCGTCCTGCGTCACGTTCACTTCGCAAAAGACGCCGCCGATCTCGGCCGCGAGCGCTTCGCCCTTTTCGCGCTGCAGGTCGAAGATCGCGACCTTCGCGCCCTTGGCGGCGAGCGCCCGCGCGGTCGCGGCGCCGAGGCCAGAGGCGCCGCCGGTGACGACGGCGGCCGTGCCGGATTCTATCTTCATCTCTTCCTCCCTTGTGTCCCCGCGCAGGCGGGGGCCGGCTCCCGCCCGGGCGGGAGCGCGATCATGACGGAAACTGCCCGTTACAGCCGCTCGACGATGGTCACATTGGCGATGCCGCCGCCCTCGCACATCGTCTGCAGGCCATAGCGACCGCCACGCCTGTGCAGCGCGTGGACGAGGGTCGCCATCAGCTTGGTCCCGCTCGCGCCGAGCGGGTGGCCGAGCGCGATGGCGCCGCCGTTGACGTTGAGCCGCGCCGGATCGCCGCCGACGTGGCGCAACCAGGCGAGGGGGACGGGGGCGAACGCCTCGTTCACCTCGTACAGGTCGATATCCTCGATCCGCATGCCCGCACGGCGCAGCGCCTTGTCGGTGGCGAACAACGGCTCTTCGAGCATGATCACCGGGTCGCCGCCGGTCACGGTCAGGTTGTGGATGCGCGCCAGCGGCGTCAGGCCGTGCGCCTTCAGTGCCGCTTCGCTGACGACGAGCACCGCGCTCGATCCGTCGCAGATCTGGCTGGCGTTGGCGGCGGTGATCGTGCCGCCGTCCTGCAACAGCTTCACCGCGCCGATCGTCTCGGGGCTCGCGTCGAAGCGGATGCCTTCGTCGCGATCGTGCATCGCCGTGCCTTCGGGAGTCTCAATCTCCAACGCGACGATCTCGTCCGCGAAGTCGCCGCGGTGCGTCGCCGCAGCGGCGCGGCGGTGGCTTTCAAGCGCATAAGCATCGAGCGCGGCGCGATCGAAGCCGTATTTGCGGGCGATCATCTCGGCGCCGATGAACTGGCTGAACTGCACGTCGGGGAAGCGCGCGTCCTGACGCGGGCTCTTCGCCTTGCCCAGACCAGCCTGCGCGAACAGCGCGCCGGTCGATCCCATCGGCACGCGGCTCATGCTTTCGACCCCCGCGGCGATCACGACATCCTGCGTGCCGCTCATCACCGCCTGCGCGGCGAACTGGATCGCCTGCTGGCTCGACCCGCACTGGCGGTCGATGGTGACCGCGGGCACGCTGGTCGGCAATTTGGAGGCGAGCACCGCGCCGCGGCCGACCTGAAAGCCCTGCTCGCCACCCTGACTGACGCAGCCCATGATGACATCCTCGACGGCGGCAGGGTCAATCCCGCTCCGTTCGACGATCGCGTCGAGCACTTCGCCCGCCATGTCCGCCGGGTGCCACCCCGCCAGCCGCCCGCCGCGCCGCCCGCCGGCGGTGCGCACCGCCTCGACGATATAGGCTTCCGCCATGCTTGCCTCTCCATAACACTTGTTATTGTCGCCATGGTGTCGCTTAATCCGGCAGCGAGTGCAAGGGGATCGGCATGGATGTTCGACAGGCTGTGATGGCGCGGCGATCGGTGCGGGGTTTCCTGGACACGCCGGTCGCGCTGGATAAGCTGCGTTCGCTGGCGGAGGCGGCGGCGCGCGCGCCATCGGGCGGCAACCTTCAGCCATGGCACGTCCATATCGTCGCGGGCGAACCGATGGCACGGCTGAAGGTGGAGATGGCGGGCAAGCTGATGCGGGGCGAAACCGAAACGCCGGGCTATGCGGTCTACCCGCTCGAACTGGATGCGCCCTATCGGGCGCGACGGTCGGAGGTGGGGGAGGCGCTGTACGGCCACATCGGCATCCCGCGGGAGGACCGCGCGGCGCGGCGGCGCTGGTTCGCGGAGAACTTCCGCTTCTTCGGCGCGCCGGCCGCCTATTTCTGCTCGGTCGAACGGAGCATGGGGCCGCCGCAATGGTCGGACCTCGGCATGTACCTTCAGACGCTGATGCTGCTCGCGATCGATGCGGGGCTGGCGACCTGTCCGCAGGAATGCTGGGCGATGTTCCCCGACACGGTCGGCCGTTTCCTGGGCCTGTCGGAGGATCGCATGCTGTTCTGCGGCGTGGCGATCGGGCTGGAGGACGCTGCGGCACCCGCCAACCGGCTGCGCAGCGTGCGCGCCGATCCGGCGGACTGGCTGAGCGAAATCGTCTGACCGGTCAGCGGCGCCGTTTCTTCTTCGCCTTCGGATCGGTCCAGTACGGCGTGGCGACGAAGACGACGGGGGTGACCGCTGCGATCGTCACCACCGGGTCCACGGCGGGGTCGGCCGGGAACTGGTCGCGCGCCGCGGCGAAGACGAAGCGCGCCCGCGCCGCACCGGGCGCCCGCGCGCTGGTGCCGACCCAGCGCCAGTGCCAAGGCTCCCACTTCACATTCTGCCGGTTGCCGCCGGGGAACGACATCTCGAACCCGAAGCGCGGCGCGTTGCGCACCAGCCAGCGGGCGGCGGGCGTCGCCGCCATACACGCTTCGGCATCGGGGCAGCCGTTTGCGGGCCGTACCGCGAAATCGAGCGCGTAGCCGGTCGCGTGCTCGCTGTGGCCGGGCGGCGCGACGGAGATCGCGCGGGCGGCGTCGAAGTTGCCGGCCGCTTCGGGATGCTCGCGGCAGAACACGCTCGCCTGCCGGATGATCGATCGGTGGCAGGACAAGGCGCGCAACTGGCCCATCACCGCCGGATCGCCGCGCGCGGCAGCGAGCAGGCGTTCGAGGTCGGGGATCATGTCGCGGCGCAGGACGCAGGTGTTGAGCGCAAAGCCGGCCGGTGCCGCCACCAGTTCGTCGGGCGCCGCATCGCCATAGGGCAGGTGACCATAGACGCGGCCGTCGCTCGCCATGCTGGCGGCGGCACCGGCGCACACCTGCGCCGTGGCGGACGTGGCCAGCGCCGAAAGGGCGGCCAGGGCAATGACGATACGCATGCCCGAGGCTCTGGCGCGAAGCGACGCGGAGTGGCAAGGCGTTTCGCATGCATGGCGACCGCGTATTGTTCATCGACGGCGAGGCTCTGGTCATCGACAAGCC
>CAYQPM010000014.1:0-32856 GCA_964419295.1 uncultured Stakelama sp.
CGTACATCCTGATCCACGAGAAGAAGCTCAGCAACCTGCAGGCGATGCTCCCGATTTTGGAAGCCGTCGTCCAGTCGGGTCGCCCGCTGCTGATCATCGCCGAGGATATCGAGGGCGAGGCTCTCGCCACGCTCGTCGTCAACAAGCTGCGCGGCGGCCTGAAGGTCGCAGCGGTCAAGGCTCCCGGCTTCGGCGATCGTCGCAAGGCGATGCTGGAAGACATCGCGATCCTGACCAAGGGCGAGATGATCTCGGAAGACCTCGGCATCAAGCTCGAGAACGTGACCGTCGGCATGCTCGGCACCGCCAAGCGCGTCACGATCGACAAGGACAACACCACCATCATCGACGGTGCGGGTGAAGCCGAGTCGATCAAGGGCCGCACCGAGGCGATCCGTGCGCAGATCGAGAACACCACCAGCGACTACGACCGTGAGAAGCTCCAGGAGCGTCTCGCCAAGCTCGCCGGCGGCGTTGCCGTGATCAAGGTCGGTGGTTCGACCGAGGTCGAGGTCAAGGAGCGCAAGGACCGCGTCGACGACGCGCTGCACGCAACCCGCGCAGCCGTCGAAGAGGGCATCGTTCCCGGCGGTGGTACGGCGCTGCTGTACGCCACCAAGGCGCTCGAGGGCGTCACCGGCGTCAACGACGACCAGACCCGCGGCGTGGACATCGTCCGCAAGTCGCTGACCGCTCTGGTCCGCCAGATCGCGCAGAACGCCGGTCATGACGGTGCCGTCGTGTCGGGCAAGCTGCTCGACCAGAACGATACGTCGTTCGGCTTCAACGCGTCGACCGACACGTACGAGAACCTGGTGACCGCCGGCGTGATCGACCCGACCAAGGTCGTCCGTACCGCGCTGCAGAACGCCGCTTCGGTGGCCGGCCTGCTGATCACCACGGAAGCGACCGTGTCCGAGCTGCCGGAGGACAAGGCGCCTTCGATGCCCGGCGGCGGCGGCATGGGCGGCATGGGCGGCATGGACTTCTGATTTCGGACGGGCGGAGCCACGGCTCCGCCCGACACGAAATCGGAAGCAGCGGGCGGGTCGGCAACGCCGATCCCGTACCGACGTCCGGACGGCGGCTCCGCCGCTGTGGGTTCCAGAAAATTAAGGGCCGGGGGAGCGATCCCCCGGCCCTTCGTCGTTCTTCGGTGTTCCCCGGTGTCCGCCACGGGGCTCCTGCCGCCGCCGGTAAGGGCGGGCGGATGGTCGCCGCGAAGCCTCGCAACTCCCGGTCCGTCCGCTCGTTGCGCCATCATGAACCAGGATGCGACTCGCCCCGACATCCCCGCCGATGGCGTCCTCCTCGGCTACGGCCCGATGCTGCCGCTGGTCGTCGCCGGCATCGCCGCATGGGTGCTGCCGCCGCCATGGCCCTTCTGGGCGGTGCAGCTCGGGATCATCTGGGGCGCCCTGGTGCTGGCGTTCATCGCCGGAGTCCGCCGCGGCTTCGGTTTCGGCTATCCGCGCGCCTCGAAGCCGGTCGAGATCGCCACCAGCATCATCTATTTCACGCTTGCCGGCCTCGGGCTGGTGATCGGCCGTCCCTCCGCCGCGCTCATGCCGCTGATCCTCGGCTATGCTTTGGCCGCCCTGCTCGATCGGCGGGCGGCGCTCTCCGGCAACGCACCTGCCTATTTCGCGACCCTGCGGCCCCGCCAGCTGCTGCTGGGTGCGGCGGGGCTCGCCGGTCTGTGCGCCGCGTCTCTCGTCTGACGGCGCGGATCAGCGCTCCTTCATCGCCTCGATCAGTTTTTTGACCTCCTGGCTGCGGCCACGCGGCAGGATGAGCACGTCGTTGCCGCTCGCCACCACGATCAGGTCGCTGATCCCGACCGCCGAGATGCGGACGCCATCGCTGCGGATCAAGCAATCGGTGGTGTCGATCGCCAGCACGGCGCCGCGGTGAGCATTGCCGCTGGTGTCGCGTTCGCTGATCGCATGCAGCGCGTCCCAGCTGCCGACGTCGCTCCACCCCATCGCCACCGGCACGACGGCGACGCGCTCCGCCTTTTCCATCACCGCATAGTCGATCGAATCGGCGGGCGAGGCGCCGAAAGCGGCTTCATCCGGATAGATGCGCACGCCTTCGCGGCGCGCCTGCGTCATCGCGTCCTCCGTTGCGGTCAGCATGCCGGGGGCATGCGCCGCGAGCGCGCCGAGAAAGATATCTGCGCGGAACAGAAAGATGCCGCCGTTCCAGGCATGATCGCCCGACGCCAGCATCGCTTCGGCGCGTTCGCGGTCGGGCTTCTCGACGAAGCGTGCGACACGGTGCACGCCATGGGTCAACGGCTCGCCGACCTTGATCCAGCCATAGCCGGTCTCGGGCGCATCGGGCGCTATCCCGAACGTCACCAGCCAGCCGTCGGCGACCAGCGGCATCGCCGCCTCGATCGCCGCGTGGAAAGCGGCGACGTCGGCGATGACATGGTCGGACGGCATCACCAGCAGCGCATCCTCTCCCTTCGCTGCCAGCGCGGCAAGCGCGATTGCAGGGGCGGTGTTGCGCGCCACCGGTTCCAGGATCACCGCCTGCGGGCTGGCGCCGACCGCTGCGAGCTGGTCGTCGATGTGATCGGCATGCCGGGCATTGGCGACGATGATCGGGGCGGCGAAGGCTTCACCGTGCGCCCGCTGGGCGGTCAATTGCAGCATGGTTTCCTCTGCAGTGAATGCCAGCAGCTGCTTGGGCATCTCCGGACGAGACATCGGCCACAGGCGCGTGCCGGACCCTCCCGAAAGAATCACTGGAACGATGGTCATGACGGGTGCTGAACTCCTTGCGTTGCGCTCCCTAACCTAAAGGTCGCGCTTGCGAAACATTGCCTCGCTCCGGTGCCTTCAGGCTTTCTTTGCTTTTCTCTGCCAAGCGGGTGCCGCCTGTCGGAAAAGCTTACAGGCAGGCGTCGGAGGAAGCGCGCTATGATCCGGCTGTTCAAGCACTATGTGCCCCATGCCGTGCTGCTGCTCGGCGTCATCGACGCGGTGTTGCTGATGATCGCTGCCGAGATCGGCTGGGTCGTACGTGCACATCAGATCGGCATGACGGTGGCGCCGACCGTCACCCGCCTGCCGCAGCTGCTCGCCTTTGCCGCTGCGTTGCAGATCGCCCTTGTCGCCGTCGGCGCCTATGGCGTCGGCTCGTTCCTGTCGCTGCGCTTCGCCGCGGCACGGCTAGTGGTGGCGATCCTGATCGGTGTCGCCTGGCTCTCGATCCTGTTCTTCCTCGTTCCGCCGCTGGCACTGTGGCGCTCGAACCTCGCCTATGCGACCGTCATCGCGATGGTGCTGCTCATAGTCGTGCGGGCGCTGCTCGGCCGCACCTTCGGCAGCGACACCTTCAAACGGCGTATCGTCGTGCTCGGCGCCGGCAACCGCGCCGCGCAGATCGGCGCGCTCGCCGGACAGCCGGGCGCCAACGTCGTGGTGGCGAGTTTCGTCGCGATGGGAGAGGCAAACCCCGTGGTGCCCGATGCCTGCCCCCGCGACCGCATCCCCAATTTGGCGGCGCATGTTGTTGATCATCGGGCGAGTGAAGTTGTTCTTGCGCTTGAGGAGCGGCGAAATGCCCTGCCTTTGAAGGATTTGTTGAGGGTCAGGACCACGGGTGTGACGGTGAGCGAGATATCGACGTTCCTGGAGCGCGAGACCGGGCGGATCGACCTGAATTCGGTTAATCCGTCGTGGCTGATCTTTTCGGACGGTTTCGCATCGGGCCGGATGCTGTCGAGCGTGTTCAAGCGCGGCTTCGACGTCGTCGCCAGCCTGCTGCTGCTGGTGCTGACGCTGCCGCTGGTCGCGATCGCAATCGTCGCCATCAAGCTCGAATCGCGCGGCCCCGCATTCTACCGCCAGCGCCGCGTCGGGCTGTACAACGAGCCGTTCGACGTGGTGAAGCTACGCTCGATGCGGCAGGATGCCGAGGTCGCCGGCAAGGCGGTCTGGGCGGCGCAGAACGATCCGCGCGTCACCCGCGTCGGCCGCTTCATCCGCAAGGTCCGCATCGACGAGCTGCCGCAGACCTGGGCGGTGCTGCGCGGGGAGATGAGCTTCGTCGGACCGCGCCCCGAGCGACCGCAATTCGTCGACCAGCTCGAACAGCAGCTCCCCTATTACGCCGAGCGACACATGGTGAAGCCGGGCATCACCGGCTGGGCGCAGATCAATTATCCGTACGGCGCCTCGATCGAGGACGCGCGCCACAAGCTGGAATACGATCTTTATTACGCGAAAAACTATTCGCCCTTTCTCGACCTGCTGATCCTGTTGCAGACCCTGCGCGTCGTGCTGTGGCCGTCGGGCGCCCGCTGAAACGATGGCGATGCTGATCCTTTGGGGCCACGCGCTCGCGGCGCTGGCATTCGCCGTGCTCGCCTGGGCCTGGGTGCGGCAGCCGCAGGCGCTCGGACCGCGCGCCGCGCTCGTGTCGGCGCTGGGCATGACGGCGATCTGGGCATTGGCGGTCGCCGGGATCGGCAGCGACGATCTCGTGCCCAGGCTGGCCGAGTCGCTGCGCAACGTGCTCTGGCTGGGCCTTATGCTGACGATGGTGCGCCGCGCCCGCCGCGGCAGCGTGCCGTTATACGCGCTCTACGCCATGGCGGGGACGATAGCGGCGCTGGGCGCGGTGTTGTCGGCGTTGCAGGCGATCCCGCTCGGGCCCGACGCGCTGCAAGCGATCCACGACATGCGGCTGTTGTCGCGCATGCTGTTCGCCGTCGCCGGCCTTTTCCTCGTTCATCAATTGAGCGGAATCGCCGAAGCGCGGCATCGCACCGGCACGCTTCTACTGGTCTTGGCGATCACCGGCATGTGGAGCGTCGACCTGGTGGCGTCGGCGATCGGTTGGGCCAGCGGCGTCCGGCCGCAGGCGATCATCGCGGTCCGCGGCTTCGTCATGACGGGCGCGGCGCTGCTTTTCGGCCTTGCGGCGCGGCGGGGTGAGCGGAGCATCGCCGTATCGCATGGCGTCGCATTGCGCCTGTTCTCGGTCTGCGCGGTGATCGTGTACGCCGCGATCACGGTGATGCTGACGCAGGTGGCGGCGCAATATGCCGGCAATATGGTACGGGTCATCCAGACCGCCATCGTCCTGGGGGCGGCGACGGCACTGATGACATTGCTGTCCACGCCGTGGTTGCGCGCCTGGGCGAAGGTGAAGGTCGCCAAGCATTTCTTCCGGCACCGGTACGATTATCGCGCCGAATGGCAGTGCTTCACCGCGACGCTCGGGACGCCGGGCGCCGACGCCGACCCGCTCGACCTGCGTATCGTGCGCGCCATCGCCGATCTGACGGGTTCGCCCGCGGGGCTCCTGCTCGTTCCCGAAGGCGGCGGACTGGGGCCGGGCGCCGCGTGGCACTGGCCCATCACAGGGATCACCGCAGCGGCACTGCCGGATCATCTGGCCGCCAGCGCGCGGATCATCGAGCTCGACCAGGTGCGTCGCAACGAAGCGCCGGCTGCGGAGATGGCAGCGATCCCCGACTGGATCCGCGATCATCCCGACGCCTGGGCATTGGTGCCGCTGATCCACGGCACCAGCCTGATCGGCGCGATCCTGCTCGCCCGCCCGCCGATCGACCGTGCACTGGATTGGGAGGACCTCGACCTGTTGCGGGTCGCCGGACGACAGGCGGCGAGCTACCTGGCCGAGGATCGCGCGCACGCCGCGCTCGCCGACGCCGCGCATTTCGATCAGTTCAACCGGCGCTTCGCCTTCATCATCCACGACATCAAAAATCTCGTCAGCGGCCTCACGCTGGTCGCGCGCAACGCCGAACGACACGCCGACAACCCCGATTTCCGCGCCGACATGGTCGCGACGCTGAAGGATTCCGCCGCCCGCATGAACGTGTTGCTCGCCAGGCTGTCGCAGCATCATCGCGCCGATCCCGAACCCTTGCAGCCGGTCGATCTGGCTGCGCTGGCCCAGCGTCTCGCGGCCGCACGTCGCGCCCAGCATCCGGTCGAGGTATCGGGGGCGGGCGTCGCCACCGCGCAGCCCGGGCGGCTGGAGCAATTGCTCGGCCACCTTCTGCAAAATGCGATCGAGGCGAGCGATGCTAGTCAGCCGGTGGCGATCACGATCGGGGACGGCGGCGGCCGGGTGTTCCTCGATATCGTCGATCGCGGATGCGGCATGAGTGCACCATTCATCCGCGATCAGCTGTACCGCCCCTTCGCCTCGTCCAAGCCGGGCGGATTCGGCATCGGCGCGTTCGAAGCGCGGCAACTGGCCGGCGAGATGGGCGGAACGCTCGACGTCACCAGCCGCGAAGGAGAGGGCACGCGCTTCCGGCTCTGGCTGTCGCAGGCGCGCGTGCTGGAGGCCGCGGCATGAGCGCCGCCGTCGCCGCCCGTCCGGTGTTGCTGATCGTCGAGGACGATCTTGCGCTCCAGCGACAGCTTCGCTGGGCGTATGAGGGCTATGAGATCGTCGCCGCGGCCACCCGCGCGGAAGCGATCGAGGCGCTGCGCAGTCACGAACCGGCGGTGGTGACGCTCGATCTGGGCCTGCCGCCCGACCCCGACGGCACCAGCGAAGGCTTCGCGACCTTGGCCGAGATCCTGGCGCTCAAGCCCGACACCAAGGTGATCGTGGCGTCGGGCCATGGCGCGCGGGCAAGCGCACTCAATGCGATCGGGCTCGGCGCATGGGATTTCTACGCCAAGCCGATCGATATCGACGCGCTTGGCCTGATCGTCGCGCGCGCATTCCACGTCCATGCGCTGGAGGCGGAGAACCGTCGGCTCGCCGCGCGCGATGCCGAGGGCGCCGGCTTCGGCGGCCTGATCTATGCGTCGGACGAGATGGCGAAGGTCGTCCGCACGATCGAGCGGGTCGCACCGGCCGACGTGTCGGTGATGCTGCTGGGCGCCAGTGGCACCGGCAAGGAACTGCTGGCCCGCGGCGTTCACGACCGTTCTACCCGTCGTCGCGGCGAGTTCGTCGCGATCAATTGCGCGGCCATTCCGGACACGCTGCTCGAAAGCGAATTGTTCGGTCACGAAAAGGGCGCCTTCACCGGCGCGGTCAAGACGACGCCGGGCAAGATCGAACAGGCGGCGGGCGGTACGCTGTTCCTGGATGAGATCGGCGACGTGCCGCTGCCCCTCCAGGTCAAGCTGCTCCGCTTTCTGCAGGAACGGGTGATCGAGCGGATCGGCGGGCGCAAGCCGATCCCGGTCGACACGCGGATCGTCTGCGCGACCCACCAGAACCTGCAATCCATGGTCGCGGACGGCCGGTTTCGCGAAGATCTTTACTATCGCCTCGCCGAGATCGTCGTGCCGATCCCCCCGCTGGCCGAACGGCCCGGCGATGCGGCGCTGCTTGCCCGCGCCTTCGTCGCCAAGCATGCGCGGGCGATGAAGCTTCCCGTGACCGGCCTTGCGCCCGATGCCCAGGCGGCGATCGACGCATGGGGGTGGCCGGGCAATGTCCGCGAGCTGGAGAACCGGATCAAGCGGGCGGTGATCATGGCGGATGGCAAGCTGGTCACCGCCGCCGACCTGGACCTGGGGGTCGATCCGTCCGATTCGCTGCCGCTGAACCTGCGCTCGGCGCGGGAGGCGGCGGATCGCAGGGCCATCCGACAGGCGCTGAGCCGGGCGGAGGGCAATATCTCCGGTGCATCGCGGTTGCTCGGCGTCAGCCGTCCGACCCTGTACGACCTTCTGAAGAGCTACGACCTCCATGGCTGACGCGCGTTATCCGATGATGCGCGGCCGTCGCCGTCGTGGCTGGCACCTGCCGCGGCTCGATCGCGTGCCGGTGGTCGTGCTCGGCGCGATCGTTCTGCTGGTCGCGGTCGTCGCAGCGCTGCTGCTCCGTCCCGCAGCGTGGGTCGATCCCGCGGTGGCACTGAAAGACGGCCGCACGGCCTATGCCCGTGGCAACTACAGCGCCGCCCGGAATCATGCACTGGCTGCGCTGGTGAGCACGCCGAGGTCGCAGCCGGCCATGCTGCTGCTCGCCCGCAGCTATTTGCAACTCGGCGACGGCGTGGCGGCGGAGGGCGCGCTCAGTCGCGTGCGTGAGCTGAACGTGCCCGCCCGGCGTATTGCCGGGATGCGGGCGCGGGCGCGGCTGCTTCAGTCGGATTATCAAGGCGCCCTCGATGCAGCGTCCGCCGCGCCGCGGGGCGACGGTGACGCGGCGCGGGCGCAGGCACGGGCGCTGGCGATGCAAGGCGATGCGGCGACCGCGACGCAGATACTCGATCGCCTGATCGCCGTCGACCGGAACGACGCGGGCACGTGGAGCGATCTTGGCCGGGTCCGGTTGAACGCGGGCGAGATCGTCGGCGCTGCTGCCGCCGCGGCGCAGGCGGCGAAGCTCGCTCCCGGCGATCCGGTGCCGCTGACCTTGCAGGCGGAGATCGTCCGCACGCGCTATGGCCTGACTGCGGCGCTGCCGTGGTTCGAGGCAGCGTTGCGTCGCGACGCCTATTACCATCCCGCACTGATCGAATATGCCGCGACGCTGGGCGACGCGGGCCGTTATGCCGATATGCTCGCGGCGACACGCCGCGCGCTGGCGGCGCGTCCCGGCAGCCCGCAGGCATTGTACTTGCAGGCCGTGCTCGCCGCGCGAGCCGGTCGCGACGAACTCGCCCGTGACATGCTCCAGCGCGCCGGGCCGACGATTGCGTCTATGCCCGGAGCGGCGCTGCTGTCGGGCGGCCTCGACGTGTCGGGCGGTCAGTTCGAGCGAGCGATCGGCACGTGGCGACCGCTCGCCGACGACCAGCCGATGAACGTCGGGCTACGTCGCCTGCTGGGTGCTGCGCTGCTGCGCTCCGGCGATGCACAGGGCGCAATGGATCAATTGCAGCCGATCGCGAGCCGCGCCGACGCGGACGCCTATACGCTGACGCTGATGGCGCGGGCATCGGAGGCGAAGGGCGATCGTGCGTCGGCGGCGATGTTCCTCGACCGCGCGGCTTCGGGTGCACAGGGCGCGGCGGCGGCCTTCGCCAGCGACGACAGCGTCGGAACGGTGCTCGCGGAGGCGAGGGACGATCCCGGCGATCCCAATTACATGCTCGGCGCGATCCGGGCGCAGCTCTCCACCGGAGACGTCGCCGGCGCGATCGCCAACGCGCGGGCGCTGGTCGGGGCAAGTCCCGGGGCTCCGGCGGCGCAGCTTGCCCTGGGTGACGCGCTCATCGCCGGACGTTCGGCGGCAGAGGCGGCGCAAGCCTATATGCGCGCGGCCAGCCTTGCCTTCGACGAACCGACGATGCTGCGTCTTGTCGACGCCTGGGGTCGGGCAGGGCGGCCGCGCGACGCGGCGGCGGCCTTGTCGCTGTACCTCCAGCAAAACCCGCAGAGTCTGTCGGGTCGACGCATCCTCGGCCATTGGCAGGTCGCGACCGGGGACGCCGATGCCGCCATCGAAACGCTGGAGGGTGTTCGCCGCATGACCGGCAACCGCGACGCAGCCCTGCTCGCGGATCTGGCGCAGGCTTACGCGGCCGGCGGGGACGCCGCCGTCGCACGCAGCTACGCACGCGCGGCCTATGGCCTGGCGCCGATGAACGCCGGCGTGTGCGACGCCTATGCGGTCGCGCTCGCCGCTGACGGCGAACCGGGCGGTGCGCGGCAACTGGCGATCAAGGCGATGGCGCTTGCGCCAAACGATCCGGTGATTGCGGGCCACGCGAGGCAGCTGGCGCGCTGACCGCTTGCACAGGGCCGCGGCGGCGGCCATGTGCGCGGCATGTCCGATCCTCTGGAGCGTATCGCTGCGGCGCTCGACCGGTTGGCGCCCCCGCCAGCCGCAAGCGAAGACCCCCTGGCGCGTCCCGCCTATGTCTGGCGCCGTGGCGCCTTGGTCGCGGCGCGGGCCTTCGCACCGCTGCCGCTCGATCTGCTGTTGCAGGTCGACAAGCAGAAGCGGGCTTTGGTCGATAACCTGCGGAGGTTGTCGCAAGGAGCGGCTGCGCAGGACGTCCTGCTGTGGGGCGCCCGCGGCACCGGCAAGTCGGCGCTGGTCAAGGCGGCGGTCGGTGCCGTGCAGGCCGATGCGCAGGGCAGCGGCATCGCATTGGTCGAGGTGACGGCGCTGGACGACCTGCCGCCGCTGTTCGCGATGCTCGCGGCCCTGCCACGGTCGTTCGCGCTGTTTCTCGACGACCTCGGCTTCGACGCGCCGGCGGAGGCGCGAACCTTGCGTTCCTTGCTGGAGGGCGGGGCGGAGGCGCGCCCGCCGAACGTGAGGCTGCTCGTCACCGCGAACCGCCGGCATCTGGTGGCGCGCGACATCGCCGAACAGGATGGTGCGATCAATCCGCGCGACAGCATCGACGACCAGTTGGCGCTCGCCGACCGGTTCGGGCTGAGCCTCGGCTTCCATGCCCTCGACCAGGACGGCTATTGCGCGATCGTCGCGAGTTATGCCGCGCGCTACGATCTGCCGTTCGATGCGGCGGAGGCCGTTAACTGGGCGACGCGCCGCGGCAGCCGGTCTGGGCGGGTCGCCTGGCAATATATCATCGAACTCGCGGGGCGGGCCGGCAAGAGCCTCGGTTGACGCGCTGCGGCCTCACAGGAGGCCCAGTGCGCGGAGGCTGCCGATCCCGTCGCGCGTGATGATCAGATGGTCGGTGACGACGATGTCCAACGCCGTCGCGACGCGGACCAGCGCGCGCGTATAGTCCATGTCCGCCCGGCTGGGCGCGGTGCAGCCGCTGGGGTGGCTGTGCGCGATGATCAACGCCGCGGCATCCAGTCGCAGCGCCTCGGCGAATATCGTTCGAAAGGGTGGGGCGATGCTGACCGGTCCGCCGCGGAAGCTCTGCCGACCCAAAAGCCGCCATTTCGGATCAAGATGCAGGACGGCGGCGCGTTCGACGTCCGAGGCCGCCAGGTCCGTCAGCAGCGCTGCGGCGGCGTCGGCATCGACGATCGGTGAAGAATGCGGTGCGGCCGACATGTCCCACCTTGTCCGTCCGCGTGCGCGATGCACGGGCAAGTGCGTCCGTTCCGAAGCACGGCTTGGCGACTCGCCGTCTGCGCGGTACGCCGCTGCGATGCGCCAATATCTCGACCTCATGGACCGCGTGCTGACCAGCGGCGCCGAACAGATGGACCGGACCGGCACCGGCACGCTGTCGGTCTTCGGCGCACAGATGCGCTTCGACCTTGCGCAGGGCTTTCCGGTGCTGACCACCAAGAAGCTGCATCTGCGCTCGATCATCATCGAACTGCTGTGGTTCCTGCGCGGCGACACCAATGTGCGCTGGTTGCAGGATCAAAGGGTGAGCATCTGGGACGAATGGGCCGACGAGCACGGCGATCTCGGGCCCGTGTACGGCAAGCAGTGGCGCGACTGGGCGACGGCGGACGGTCGCCATATCGACCAGATCCGCGACCTGATCGAGCAGATCCGCACGCAGCCGGCCTCGCGGCGCCAGATCGTGTCGGCGTGGAACCCCGGTGACCTGCACGCCATGGCGCTGGCGCCCTGCCATTGCCTGTTCCAGACGCATGTCGCCGACGGCAAGCTGTCGCTGCAACTCTACCAGCGGTCCGCCGACATCTTCCTCGGTGTGCCGTTCAACATCGCGAGCTATGCGCTGCTGACCCATATCCTCGCGCAGCAATGCGGGCTGGAGGTGGGCGACTTCATCTGGACCGGCGGCGATTGCCACCTGTATTCCAACCACCTCGACCAGGCGCGGCTCCAGCTGGCGCGCGATCCGGGCCCTCTGCCGCGGCTCGAAATCCTGCGCAAGCCGCCGACGATCGATGCTTACATCTACGAAGACTTCGTTCTTCATGACTATGTCGCGCAGGCGCACATCAAGGCGCCGGTGGCGGTGTGATAAGTTTCCATCTGGCGCGGGCCGACAATGGCGTGATCGGCCGCGACGGGCAGTTGCCGTGGCGCCTGCCCGCCGATCTGAAGCGCTTCAGGGCGCAGACGATGGGGCGGCCGATGATCATGGGCCGCAAGACCTTCGAGAGCTTTCCTGCGCCCTTGCCCGGCCGGCGACACATCGTGCTGACCCGAAATCCTTCGTGGTCGGCCCAGGGTGCGGAGGTCGCCCGCACGCCCGATGAGGCGCTGGCGCTCGCCGGAGCGGACGCCGCCGTGATCGGCGGTGCGGAGGTGTTCGCGCTGTTGCTGGACCGCGCCGACCGTATCGAACTGACCGAGGTGCGTTGTCGGCCCGACGGCGATGCCATCGTTCCCGCCTTTCTGGGCTGGCGCGAGACGCTGCGGCAGGATTTCACTGCCGACGGCGATCGACCTGCATACAGCTTCGTCACGCTCGAACGCTGATCGGCGCAGGTCGCGGCGACGCGGTCGCGTCGCCCGCTGTTGCCCCACGCGCCCCCCGCCCGTAAGGCGCCGCGGATGGAGCGGCTTGACGGCGGCTCGACGGTGCCGCCGCATCTGGCCGGCGGGATCGTCGCGCTCGGCAATTTCGATGGCTTTCACCTGGGTCACCAGGCGGTGGTCGGGCGTGCGGTCGCGCGCGCGCGGGCGGAGGGGCGGCCGGCGCTCGTCGCCACCTTCGATCCGCATCCGGTACGCTATTTCCGTCCCGATACGCCGCCGTTTCGGCTGACGACGCTGGACCAGCGGCAGCGGCTGTTTGCCGCCGCGGGCGTGGATGCGATGGTCGTGTTCCATTTCGACGGCGATCTGGCGGATCTGTCGGCGGAGGCGTTCGTCGCGGCGAGGCTCCGCGCGAACCTGCACGCGGCGGGCATCGTGACCGGCGAAGACTTCACCTTCGGCAAAGGCAAGCGCGGCACCGTCGCGCTGCTCGCCGCCGCCGGTCCGGCGCACGGCTTCACGGCCGAAACGGTCGGCGCGGTGACGCTCGACGGCGAGCCGGTGTCATCCACCCGTATCCGCGAGTCGTTGCGCGCCGGCGATCCGCGGGCGGCGGCGCGGCTGCTCACGCGGCCCTTCGCAATCGAGGGCGTGGTGCAGCATGGCGACAAAGTGGGACGGACGATCGGTTATCCGACGGCGAATATCGACATGGGCAAATATTTGCGGCCCGCCTACGGCATCTACGCGGTCACGGGTCGGCTGCCCGACGGACGCGTGCTGAAAGGCGCGGCCAATCTGGGCGTCAGACCGACGTTCGATCCGCCCAAGGAGTTGTTGGAGCCGCATTTCTTCGACTTTTCCGGCGACCTGTACGGCCAGTCGATCGAAGTCGCGATGGTCGAATATCTGCGTCCCGAAGCGAAGTTCGAAGGGCTGGATGCCCTGATGGCGCAGATGGCGCTGGACTGCGCGCGGGCACGGGCGATGCTCGACCCTTAACCGATTTCGTTTATGCACTTTGTGCTCGGGGATACTGACGCTAAGGCCGATGCACTTATGATCGACGCTACCGATACGCCCAGGGACTGGCGCGACACCGTCTTCCTGCCGAAGACCGATTTTCCGATGAAGGCGGGGCTCGCCGCGAAGGAACCGGCGATCCTGGAACGGTGGGCGAAGATCGGTATCTACGACCGCCTGCGCGAACAGCGCAAGGGTCGGGAATTGTTCGTCCTTCATGACGGCCCCCCCTACGCCAACGGCGACATCCACATGGGCCATGCGATGAACAAGGTGCTGAAGGACATCATCGTCCGCAGCCAGTCGCTGATGGGCAAGGACGCGCCCTATGTTCCCGGTTGGGACTGCCACGGCCTGCCGATCGAGTGGAAGGTCGAGGAGGCCTATCGCGCCAAGAAGCAGAACAAGGACGAGGTCCCGGTCGCGCAGTTCCGCGCCGAATGCCGCGCCTACGCCGATCGCTGGGTGGGGGTGCAACGCGAACAGTTCCAGCGCCTGGGCATCATGGGCGACTGGACCGACCCGTATCTGACGATGAACTACGACGCCGAGGCGACGATCGTCGGCGAATTGCTGAAGTTCGCGGAAAGCGGCCAGCTGTATCGCGGCGCAAAGCCCGTCATGTGGTCGCCGGTCGAGAAGACCGCGCTGGCCGAGGCGGAGGTCGAGTATGAGGATATCGTCTCGACGCAGATCGATGTCGGGTTCGAGATCGCATCGGCGCCCGAAGCGGACATTCTGGTCGGCGCGATCGCGGTGATCTGGACGACGACACCCTGGACGATCCCGGTCAACCAGGCGCTCGCCTATAATCCGGCGCTCGATTACGTCCTGTTCGGCTGCGGCGGCAAACGCTTCCTCGTCGAAGAAAACCTGATGGGTGCGTTCATGAAGCGCACCGGTCTGAAGATGGAGGAATTCGTCGCGCTGGTGAAGGGCGCCGCGCTGGAGGGCGCGACGGCGCTGCATCCGATGCACGCGCTGGGCGGCTTCTTCGCGCGGCCGCGGCCGTTCCTGGCGGGCGAATTCGTCACGCGCGATGCGGGTACGGGCCTGGTCCACATGGCGCCGGATCACGGCGAGGACGATTTCCTGCTGTGCAAGGCGCACGGACTGGAACCGGTGTTCGCGGTCGATGCGGCGGGCATGTACCGCGCCGACTGGGCCTGGCTCGGCGGACAGGGCAGCGTCATCAACAAGAAGTTCGTCGGCGCCGACGGCCCGATCTGTTCGGACCTGCGCGAGACGGGTGCGCTGCTGTCGGCTTCGGACGATTTCGCGCACAGCTATCCGCATTCGTGGCGGTCCAAGGCAAAGGTGATCTTCCGCGCGACACCGCAGTGGTTCATCCCGATGGACCGCGCGATCCTGCCGCAGGGGGAGGGTGCGCCGAGCAACGGTGCGACGCTGCGCGAGACCGCGCTCGACGCGATCGAACAGACCCGCTGGGTGCCCGCACGATCGCAGAACCGCATCCGTTCGATGGTCGAGGGGCGTCCCGACTGGGTGATCAGCCGCCAGCGGGCCTGGGGCGTGCCCATCGCGCTGTACGTGAACCGGGCGAGCGGCGATTATCTGAACGATCCGGCGGTCAACGCCCGGATTGTCGCGGCATTCCGCGACGGTGGCGCGGACGCGTGGTTCACGGCGGATCATCAGGCGTTGCTCGGCCCCGATCACGACCTTGCCGATTATGAGCCGCAGAACGACATCCTCGACGTCTGGTTCGACAGTGGCTGCACCCACGTCTTCACCGTCGAGGCGCGTTACGGCGACGGCGTTCGCGCCAACCTGTACCTGGAGGGGAGCGACCAGCATCGCGGCTGGTTCCAGTCGTCGCTGCTCGAAAGCTGCGGCACCCGGGGACGCGCGCCGTACGATGCGGTGCTGACCCACGGATTCGCGCTCGACGGACAGGGCCGCAAGATGTCCAAGAGCCTGGGCAACGTCGTCGATCCGCTCAAGATCATCGGCGAAAGCGGGGCGGACATCCTGCGCATGTGGGTCGCGTCCACCGACTATTTCGACGACGTGCGGATCGGCAAGGAAGTGCTCGGCACCGCCTCCGACGGCTACCGAAAGCTGCGTAACACCTTCCGTTACCTGCTGGGCGCGCTCGACGGGTTTTCCGAGGCGGAGATCGTTCCGGTCGAGACGATGCCGGAGCTGGAGCGGTACGTGCTGACGCTGCTCGGGCAGCTCGACGCGGATCTGCGCGAGGCGGCCGAGGGCTATGAGCTCAACCGCTACCTGCGTCGCCTGACCGATTTCGCCAACGAGGACCTGTCGGCGTTCTTCTTCGATATCCGCAAGGATTCGCTCTATTGCGACGGCGGCGACGACGTGAAACGGCGCGCGTACCGGACGGTGCTCGACGTGCTGTTCCACGCGCTGGTTCGCTACGCCGCGCCGATCCTCTGCTTCACCGCCGAGGAGGTGTGGCAGGCGCGTTTCCCGAGCGAGGACGGCTCTGTGCATTTCCTCGAATGGCCGGAACTGCCGGCGCTGCCGGGCGACGTGCCGCTCGGCACCGACTGGGCGGACGTGCGTCGTCTGCGCGCCGCGGTGACCGAGGCGATCGAGCCGCTGCGCCGGGAAAAGACGGTGCGTTCCAGCCTGGAAGCGGAGGTGGCCGTACCCGAACTGCCGCTGTCCGCCGCGGCGCTCGCCGAAACCTTCATCGTGGCGAGGGTTACGAAGGGTGAGGACGTGGCCGTGACGCGCACCGAATATCTGAAATGCGGTCGCTGCTGGCGGCACCTGCCCGAAGTGACGGCGGACGGCGCCTTGTGCGCGCGCTGCGAGGATGTCGTCGCCGATGCGTAAGGTGCCGGTTGCCGGATTGCTGACCGCCGCTGTGCTGTTCGTGGCGGATCAGCTGTCGAAGCTTGCGATCACCGATGGTCTGCAGCTTGACGAACTGACGGCCGAACGGACGATCACATCCTTCTTCAATCTGCGTTTCGTCGCCAACCACGGCATTTCGCTGGGCCTGCTCCACGCCGACAGCAACACCATGCGCTGGGCGCTGGTCGCGATGACCGGCGCCATCGCCGTCGCGGTGGCGGTGTGGATGACGCGTGAGCCGCAGCGCGCCGACCAGATCGCACTCGGCGCGATCCTGGGAGGCGCGCTGGGCAATATCGTCGATCGCACGCGCTTCGGCTATGTGGTCGATTTCGCCGATCTGCACTTCGGCGACTGGCGCCCCTTCCTCGTCTTCAACGTCGCCGATGCGGCGATCACCCTCGGCGTGCTGGTGCTGCTTGTCCGCGCGCTCCTGATGCGCGACAAGCGCGATGTTTCCTCGGAGAATCCCCATGCGTAAGTCAGTTCCGATTCTCGCCGGCCTCGCCTGCGTCGTCCTCCTCTCGGGCTGCGGCAAGCGCGGCTACGATCGGGCACGGCCCGACGAATTCGCCGTCGCCCGTCAGGCACCGCTGGTGATCCCGCCGGACTATTCGCTGGTGCCGCCGCAGCCCGGCGCCGCCCGCCCGCAGGACAATGCCGGCACCGCGCAGACGCTCGACGCGCTGTTCGGCGGCAACCAGCAGCGTAGCGCAGCCGAAAACGGCGTCGTGAACCAGGCCGGTGGCGATGCTGCCGATACCGGCATCCGCTCCTCGGTCGGCGACCCGTCGACGAATGTCGTCGACAAGGGTGCGACCACGCGTGACATCGTCGCGGCGCCCGAAGGGGACGGCCAGGACGCACGCGCTTCCGCGACGAAGTAACGCCTGCCGACGATCGACGCGGTTCGAGCCCGTCGATCGTCGGAAGCGCATCGCTCCGCCCGTCGGCTCGGGCGCATCTCGGGCAGCACGAACCGCCTCGGGCGGCGCGACTATCCGGCGGTGTGTCGGCGTCCTGGGTGGCCGAGGCCGCGTCCAACGGCCCCGATCACATTCAGGACCGATTCCGGAAGGCCGCCAGCCCGCGCTCCAGATCGGCGATCAGATCAGCGCTGTCCTCCAGCCCGATCTGCAACCGCACCATCGGCCCCGCATAGTCGCGCGGCGCCGCCGTCCGGATCCGCGCCGGATCCGCGGGGATCGCCAGGCTCTCGAACCCGCCCCAGCTGTAGCCGATGCCGAACAGGTTCAGCGTGTCGATCAGCGCCGCGCGCGCCGCTTCATCTCCGCCGTTCAGCACGAACGAGAACAGACCGCTCGATCCCTTGAAATCGCGCACCCAATGCTCGTGGCCGGGGCAGGAGGGCAGGGCGGGGTGCAGCACTTGCGCCACCTCGGGTCGGGTTTCGAGCCAGCGGGCGATCTCCAGCGCGCTGCGCTGATGCTGCGCGAGGCGGACCGCCATCGTGCGAAGCCCGCGACTGGCGAGCCAGCTGTCGTCCGGTGACGCGACCTGACCGAGCTGGAAGCTCATATCGCGCAGCTTCGCGAAATGGCCGGGCGCCGCCGTGACGGATCCGAGCATCACGTCGGAATGGCCGACGATATATTTGGTCGCCGCGAGGATGGTGAGGTCGATCCCCCGTTCGATCGCGGGAAAGAACAGCGGTGTCGCCCAGGTGTTGTCGAGCAGCGTGACCAGCCCATGCGCCTTGGCGACCGCGACGATCGCCGGCACATCCTGCACTTCGAACGTCAGGCTGCCCGGGCTTTCCATGAAGATCGCCCTTGTCGCCGGCCCGATCAGGTCGGCGATCCCGGCGCCGATCAGCGGATCGTAGAAGCGCGTGGTGATGCCGAACCGCCTGAGCAACTGCATCGCCTGGCCGCGTGTCGGATCATAGGCGCTGTCGACGAGCAGCAGTTCGTCGCCCGGTGACAGCACCGACAGCAACGCCGCCGCGATCGCCGCGACGCCGGACGGATACAGGAACGTCGCCTCCGCCCCCGGCTCCAGCGAGGTCAGCGCGTCGGCGAGGCTCCATTGCGTCGGGGTGCCGCGGCGGCCGTAGTAAAGCCGGTGGTGCGTGTCCCTGCCGGCGTTGGCGCGCAGATCGGCGATGCTGTCGTACAGGATCGTCGAGGCGCGCCAGACCGGGGGATTGACGATCCCTCCGGTCCATTCCCTGCGTCGGCCGGCCTGGACGACGCGCGTGGCGTCGCCCAGCGCACGGTCTTCGGTGCTATCCGTCAACGGTTTCCTTGGCTCCCATGGCCTTGGGCGTCGAGCGGTCCGCTCCCCATTCCGACCAGCTGCCGTCGTAGAGCGCGGCATCCTTGCCGAGCAAGTGCAGACCGAACGCCAGCACGGATGCGGTGATCCCCGATCCGCAGGTGGTGACGATCGGCTTGTCGAGATCGACGCCCGCATCGTCGAACGCCGCCTTCAGCGCGTCGCCGCGTTTCCACGTCCCGTCGGCGTTGAGCAGCGCGTCGTAGCGGAGGTTCTTCGATCCGGGGATATGGCCGGCATGCGTCGCCGGACGCGGATCGGGCTCTTCGCCGCTGAACCGGGCAGGGGAGCGCGCGTCGAGCACCTGTTCGGCGCCGCTTTCGACGTTCGCTTTCATCTGGTCGAGCGTGCGGATCGTCTTGCTGTCCGCCCAGACGGTGAAGTGGCGGTGGCGCAGCTGTTCCTTGCCGCTCGCCGTCTCGCGCCCCTCCGCCTGCCACTTCGCCAGGCCGCCATCCAGGATCGCCACGTCGTGCGCGCCGAACGTCCGCAGCATCCACCATGCCCGTGCGGCGGTACGGTGCGGCGAGTTGTCGTAGAGTACGATGCGGCTGCCGTCGCCCAGGCCGAGGCTCTGCATGCGGCTGGCGAACTTCTCCGCCGTCGGCAGCATCATCGGCAGGTCGCTGTCCGTATCGCGCAACTCGCCAAGGTTCATGAACACCGCGCCGGGGATATGCGCCGCTTCATACTCCGCGGCGGCATCGCGCGGCTCCTCGCCGGGGAAATTGGCGAAATAGGTGGCATCGACGATCCTGAGGTCGCTCGCGCCGATTTCACCGGCCAGCCATTCGGTCGTCACCAACGCGTCCATCACACTCTCTCCATTCACGTTTACACGTCACGTCCGGGCTACGCTGGGGAGGAGTGCCCGCGCCCTCAATAGGCCGCATCCGGTCCGCTGTCGAGGGCTTGCAAGAAAATTGCGGCTTGATCCCTCGTTTTGTCTTGAGATTGCGCGGATTGGCCATGCCAGGTACGATAGGGCATGCGCAGGCGAGGATTGTCGCCAAGCTTGTCCTCGTGCC
This sequence comes from uncultured Stakelama sp., assembly GCA_964419295.1. Taxonomy (GTDB): domain Bacteria; phylum Pseudomonadota; class Alphaproteobacteria; order Sphingomonadales; family Sphingomonadaceae; genus Sphingomonas. The sequence continues at coordinate 19,500 of CAYQPM010000014.1, forward strand.
GCGCCAGGAAGTCCCAATAGAGCGCGTTGAACGGACAGGCATCCGCACCCACGCGGGCCTTCACGTCGTAGCGGCAATGCCCGCAATAATCGCTCATCCTGTTGATATAGGCGCCGGACGAGACATAGGGTTTCGAGCCGAGCAGCCCGCCGTCCCCGAACTGGCTCATCCCCAGCGTGTTGGGCAGTTCGACCCATTCATAGGCATCGATATAGACTTCCAGATACCAGCGATGGACCTCCGCCGGGTCGGCGCCGATCAGGAGGGCGAAGTTGCCGGTGACCATCAGTCGCTGGATATGATGGGCGTGCGCGGTGTCGAGCGTCTGCCCGATCGCCTCCTTCAGGCAATGCATGTCGGTGTCGCCCGTCCAATACCATCCGGGTAGCTTGCGATGATGATCGAGGAAGTTGCGGGACACATAGTCCGGACCCTCGCGCCAATAGATGCCGCGCATATATTCCCGCCAGCCGAGGATCTGGCGAATATAGCCCTCGACCGAATTCAGCGGCGCGCGGCCGGCGCGATATTCCCGTTCGGCCCGGCGGCAGAGATCGAGCGGATCGAGTAGCCCGGAGTTGATGTAGGGCGACAGGATCGAATGCCAGAGGTGGCGCTCCCCGGTCAGCATCGCGTCTTCGTAATCGCCGAATCGGGGCAAGGCCGCCTGCATGAAATAGGCGGCCTGCTTCTCGGCATCCGCGGCGGTCACGGCATAAGAGAAACCGTCGAGCGTGCCGGGATGATCGGCAAACCGTTCGGCGACCAGCGCCAGCACCTCCTGCGTCGTCGCATCGGGCGCGAAGGCGTGCGGGCTGGGCATGAACAGGTCGTTCCGCGCCGGCTTGCGATTGTCCTTGTCGAAATTCCAACGCTCGCCCGCCGGCTGCTTGCCGTCCATCAACAGGCCCGTCTTGCGCCGCATGACCCGATAGAAGAATTCCATCGTCAATTGGCTGCGCCCTTCCGCCCACGCTTCGAATTCCGCATGGGTGGCGATGAAGCGGTCGTCTGTCCGGATATCGACGGGAATGCCGAACAGCATTTGCCAACTGTCGAGCATCGCCATCACCCGCCATTCGCCCGCTTCGGTCACGACGATGCGCTCGGGCGCATGGCGCGCGACGGCACGGGCGATCTCGCCGGTGAAGCTGCCGGCGCCGTGCGGATCATCGAGCTTCACGTAATCGACGGTCCAGCCCGCGTCGCCCAGCGCGGCGGCATGGTGGCGCATCGCGGACAGGATATAGGCGATCTTCTGCTTGTGATGACGAACGTAGGTCGTTTCATCGGCCACCTCCATCATCAGCAGGATGGTGTCGGCCTGATCGAGATCCCGCAACGATGCCAAGGACATGCTGAGTTGATCGCCGAGGATGGGAACGAGCGTTTTCATCGGGCGTGTCCTATCCTACATAGCGGGCATGACCCCAATGCATCTTGGCCAGGCCAGCCGGCTGCCCGCCTCTCCGCAAGAGGCGGTGCTGGATTATGTTCCCAACCCGCGCGTCGGCACCACGTATCTCGTGCGGTTTGCAGTGCCCGAATTCACGTCATTGTGTCCGGTAACCGGCCAGCCCGACTTCGCGCATCTGGTCATCGACTATGTGCCCGGAGAGACGATCGTCGAGTCCAAATCGCTCAAGCTGTTCCTGGGGGCGTTTCGCAATCACGCGGGCTTTCACGAAGACTGCACGGTGGGCATCGGCCAGCGCCTGTTCGACGAAATGGCGCCGCGGTGGCTGCGGATCGGCGGCTATTGGTATCCGCGCGGGGGCATCCCGATCGACGTGTTCTGGCAGTCCGGCGCACCGCCTGCCGATCTTTGGCTGCCGGATCAGGGCGTTGCACCGTACCGCGGCCGGGGTTGATCGAAATCAACGCGTTACGTTGGGTGCGGTGCAACATCCCTGCAACCTTTTAACCTAGAGCGAGTTCTATCGAGCGTGAGGGGACGGCTGTGCCCAGGCCTCGCATCAGCAAGGGAACGAGCATGGTAACGACGGCGGCGAACGGCGACGAGATCAAGCATCTGGCGATGATCGGCAACTTCCTGCCCCGCCAGTGCGGTCTCGCGACGTTCACGACCGACGTGTACCAGGCGATGCGCGACCGCTTCCCCGACGTGCAGGTCGACGTCTATGCGATGGACGATCACCCGGGCCGTTATACCTATCCGCCTGCGGTGACCGGCACGATCCCTGAAACCGATCTGTCGGCCTATCTGTCGACGGCGCGCACGATCGAGGCAAGCGGTGCGCAGGCGATCTGGGTGCAGCACGAATACGGCATCTACGGCGGCCCGGCGGGTGAGCATATCCTCGCGCTGCTCGACCGTACGACCTTGCCGGTGATCGTCACGCTGCACACCGTGCTGGAAAAGCCCAATGCCGACGAACGTCGCGTGTTGGAAGGCTTGTTGCGCCGCGCTGCCAAGGTGGTGGTTATGGCCGAACGTGGGCGCGATATCCTGCGTCGCGTTTACGGTGCCGCGCCACGCCAGATCGCGATGATCCCGCATGGCGTACCCGACCGGCTGTTCGTCGATCCCGAAACGCTGAAGCCGCGCTTTGGTTGGGAAGGGCGCGACGTCGTGCTGACGTTCGGCTTGCTCGCCCCGAACAAGGGGATCGAGACGATCATCGACGCGCTGCCGGCGATTGCCGAGCGTCATCCCAACCTGCTGTACGTCGTCCTGGGCGCGACGCATCCGAACCTCGTCGCGCATGAAGGCGAGGCCTATCGCGATCGGCTGAAGGCGCTGGCCGAGCAGCGCGGGGTCGCGGAGAACGTCGCCTTCATCGACGCATTCGTCGAACATGACGAGTTGATCGATTACCTGCAGGCCGCGGATATTTACGCGACGCCCTATCTCAATCCGGCGCAGATCACATCCGGTACGCTGTCCTATGCCGTGGGCGTGGGCAAGGCCGTCGTTTCGACGCCCTATGTCCATGCGACCGAAATACTGGCGGATGGTCACGGCGTGCTGGTGGACTTCCGCGACGTCGCCGCCTTCGCGCGCGAGATCGACCGGCTGCTGTCGAGTGCCCGCGACCGCACCCGGCTGGCGCAGCGCGCCTATGACCGGGGACGGACGATGATCTGGTCGCGCCTTGCCGAAGCGACCTTGCAGGAAACGCAGATCGCCGTCGCGGCGCGTCCGCGTCGCCTGGTCCAGGCGAAGCAGGCGGTGCGTGCGCTGACCCCCGATTTTGCTGCGGTCGAACGGATGAGCGATGCGACCGGCATGCTCCAGCATTCGATCTATTCGGTGCCGGACCGCCGCCACGGCTATTGCATCGACGACAATGCCCGCGCGCTGATGCTGATGAGCGCGATGGAGGATCTGGACCCCGTCGTTCGCGACAAATGGACGACGATCTACGCATCGTTCGTGCAATATGCCTGGAACCCGGACAGGCGCCGTTTCCGCAATTTCATGAACTTCGATCGCACGTGGTGCGAGGACGTGGGATCCGAGGATTCGAATGGCCGCGCGCTGTGGGCGCTCGGTGTCACGGCACGTGACGGCAAGGATGCGAAGCATCGTGACTGGGCGCGTGCGATGTTCGATGCGACCGGCAGCCTCGCCTTCGATCTCGGATCGCTGCGCGCGCAATCCTTCGCCATGCTGGGTGCGGCGGCGATGCTCGAGGCATCGCCCGGCCATGAACTCGCCCGCTCGATCCTGGAACGTTTCCCGGACGACCAACTGGCGCTGCTCGACGCCGCGCGTCGGCCGGAGTGGCAGTGGTTCGAGATCGTGCTCGCCTATGACAATGCGCGCCTTCCGCAGGCATTGATCGTCGCCGGCCGTGCGCTGGGGCGACAGGATCTGGTGGATTGCGGACTGGAAACGCTCGACTGGATCGTTGCCAAGCAGACATCGCCGGAAGGCCGCTTCCGCGCCGTGGGTACGGAAAGTTTCCATCGTCCCTATGCCGAGCCGCTGCAGTTCGACCAGCAGCCCCTGGAGGCGCAGGCGACCGTCGACGCGTGCATTGCGGCGCTCGACGCCACCGGCGATCCGCGGTGGCGGGTCGAGGCGGAACGCGCCTATGCCTGGTATCTCGGCCAGAACGACCTCGATCTGCCGCTGGCCAGCCCGCTCGACGGCGGCTGTTTCGACGGATTGATGCCGACCGGCCTCAACCGCAACCAGGGCGCCGAGTCCATTTTGGCCCTTCAACTCGCCAGTTCCGCGATTTCGGGGCTTTCAATGTCGGGCCAAGGCGTGGCAGGGACGTCGCGCGACGTCGCTTGACCATTGAAGCGACGCCGTCGTTAACGACCCCGACCGGCGAGGCTTCGAAACGCGATGGACCTGTTTACCCACCGCTTGCGGCTTCATGCCGATCCGTCCCGCGTGGTCGTCCGGCCGTTCCACATCGCGTGGGGCGGCAAGGGCGGCGCGCCCAACCGTACCGAGCGGCTGGTGGGGGAAGTGCTGGAAATGTCTTCGGAAGAGGCGCGGAACCAGCTTGAATCCGTGCTGAAGGATTTCGAGGCGCGCCATTGGCAGACGCGGCGCGTGTTCATGACGCGCTACGACGAGATCGAGGATCTGCTCGGCCTGGACGGGACCGAGATCGGGGACGAGAAGCGCCAGCTGATCGGCGCCTATTTCTGCCACGAATACAGCTATGCCGCCGCCGCGCTGATGAACCCGAGCGCGGTGCCGCACTTCGACCAGACCGGGATGCCCGACGGATCGATGCGCATCCTGATGAGCCTGCGGTCGGTGGGCGAGGGCCATATCTCGTCGGTCGCGTTCCGCGAAGGCATCATCACCAACGGCAACGAACTGAAGCTGGCACCCGAGCCGCCGTTCGCGACCGCGGCCGACGTGATCGGCGGCGGCAGCGACGAAGAGATGCCGTCGGGCCCGGTCACCGTCTGGCGTCATCGCGATTCGACGCTGTCGGGTACGGTGATCTTCCCGATCACCCAGGCCCAGTCCAAGGGGCTGGAGGATCTGCGCCTCGTCCATTTCCAGCATGACGACGGCAGCTTCGAATGGATCGGTACGTACACCGCCTATAACGGATCGGTGATCCAGTCCGAATTGATGCGTACGCGCGATTTCCGGGCGTTCGATCTGGTGCCGATGTCGGGCTCCGCCGCGCGCAACAAGGGCATGGGTCTTTTTCCGCGCAAGGTCGGTGGCCAGTATATGATGATCGGGCGGCAGGACGGAGAGAATCTGTTCCTGCTGAAATCCGATACGCTGGAGCATTGGGACGAGGGCGAGAAGATCCTCGCGCCGCACTATCCCTGGGAACTGGTGCAGATCGGCAATTGCGGGCCGCCCATCGAGCTGGACGAGGGCTGGCTGCTGCTCACCCATGGTGTCGGCGCGATGCGCAAATATTCGATCGGCGCGGCGCTGCTCGACAAGGACGATCCGTCCAGGGTGCTTGGCCGCACGCGCGAACCGCTGCTCGCGGCGAAGGATCAGGATCGCGAAGGCTATGTGCCGAACGTCGTCTACAGCTGCGGCGCGATCAAGCACGGTGACACGTTGTTCCTGCCGTACGGCATCGCCGACAGTTCGGTCGGCTTCGCGTTCGTCAAGGTGAAGGATCTGCTCGCCGCGATGGTGTGATGGCGGGGGCGCCGCGGGCTTTCGCGGACTGTGTCGTTCCCGTCCTGGCAGGGCAGCGTCACGCCCAGCCGCTCACTGCGCGCCGGAACGGTCTCGCTGCGACGGGATCTGCGACAGCTTGGTCAGCAGCAATGGTATGTCCTCGGTGATGAACGTGTCCGTCGGCACGGCGTGGCTGGCTTGCAAAGCCTCACCCACCACCGCGATCCGGTCGCGTTGCTCTTGTGCTGACGATGTCACGACGGACCCTATGCTGCGCTTATGGCAAACCCGGCGATCACCGGCCGGGGGGGGGATGGCAGGGTGATCACCGGGTTCTGAGTGGATAACGGCGTGCCCGCCGTCGCGTTCCCTGCGCGACGAACGGTTGGTCGCGTTTTCGGTCAGGCCGTCACGGATCGCCGGGTGTAGCGGTACAGGCCGGCGATCAGCGCAAGGAATGCGATCGTGCCGCCGATCAGCGCCACCGTCTCGAACCCTTCGGGCGCGATCGCCAGCGGTGCGTCCGATCCGGTGAAATAGACGATGATCGCGAAGGCGACGCCCCACAGGCTTTCGCCCACGATCATGCCCGTCGCGGTCAGCACGCCCATGCGCTTCGCGGCTTCGACGTCGCCCTGTCGTTCCGCCCAGCGGTCGTAGATCGCGCCGATCACCGCGCCGATCACCACCGGCAGGGTCACCGCCATCGGCAGGTAGACACCAAGCCCGATGCCCAGCGGCGGAAGACGCAGCTTGCCGAGCCGGCCGAGCGTTTCGTCCAGCGCGATCACCGCGACGCCGACCAGCGCGCCATAGCCGATCATCGCCCAGTTGAGGTCGCCGCCCAGCACGCCCTTCGCCAATGCCGAGATCAGCGCCGCCTGCGGTGCCGCGAGCGCATTGGGGCCGGCGCCCGGCGCACCCTGGAAACCGAGCGTCGTCGCGAGCAGTTCGAGCACGGGCGGCACCACCAGGCTGCCGAAGATCACGCCGAAGATCAGCGCCACCTGCTGCTTCCACGGCGTCGCGCCGACCAGCTGGCCGGTCTTCAGATCCTGAAGATTGTCGTTGGCGATCGTCGCCACGCCGAAGACGATGCCGGTGACGATCAGCGCATAGGCGACCAGCGCCTGTGTGGTATCCGGCCCGGCGCCCCGGCCGAACAGCCCGACGAGCATCAGCGACGCGGCGAGGACGGACAGGATCCCGATCCCCGACACGGGGCTGTTCGATGCGCCGATCAGGCCCGCCATATATCCGCACACCGCCGCGATCACGAGCCCGAGCACCAGCACGAAGACGAGCGCGCCGAGGATCAGCACGACCGCCGAACCCTGCAGCGGCCCGCCCGCGATCACCGACCACAGCAGGCCCGCGATCGGGACCAGCGTCGCCAGGCTGACCGCGACGACGACGCCGATCGACAGATCGCGCTCGCCCAGTTCCAGCACCGCGCCGCCGCGCTTCGCCTTGCTGGCGGCGATCGACGAGCGGATGCCCGCCAGCACCGGGCCGATGATCTTGAGCAGCGTCCATATCGCGGCAACGCCGATCACGCCCGCGCCCAGGAAGCGCACGTCGGTGCGAAACACCCCGCCCGCCCAGGCTTCGATCCCGACGCCTGCCGCCGCGGGCGACAGGCCGGTCAGGATCGGCAGCGCGATCCACCAGCCGATGACGACGCCGGCAAACATCGCCAGTCCGACCGACAGGCCGACGAGGTGGCCGGCGCCGATCAGCGCGAACGACAGCCCGCCCGATATGCCCGTCGCGCCCGCGCCGGCACGGAAATAATGTGCGGCTTCGGCGACGACCAGCTTGGTCTGGGTCAACACCGCGAAGCCGGCGGACACGACCGCGTTGACGACGATCAGCCGCAGTCCGCGCCCGCTCTCCGCCTCGCCCGCGCGGCTGCCCGCGCCGACCATCAGCACCTCGGCAGCCGCGCGGCCTTCCGGATAGGGCAGGTCGGTATCCACCACGAGCGCGCGGCGCAGCGGCACCGAGAACATGACGCCGAGGATGCCGCCCGTCATCGTGATCCCGGCGGTGAGCAGATAGGGAAAGCCCTGCCACCAGCCGATCATGACCAGCCCCGGCAGCACGAAGATGATCGCCGCCAGCGTGCCCGCCGCCGACGCCACCGTCTGGACGATGTTGTTCTCCAGGATCGTGGCGCCCGGCAGATAGCGCAGGATAGCCATCGAGATCACCGCGGCGGGGATCGACGTCGCGAAGGTCAGCCCGACCTTCAGCCCCAGATAGACGTTGGCGGCGGTGAACAGCAACGTGATCAGGCCGCCCAGCAGGATACCTCTGACGGTCAGTTCGGCGACCGGCGTGGTCGTAGCGGCAGGGGCGGTGGCCATGGTCGGGAACGCTCGCTGGCAGTGTCTGTCACTCAGGGTTCTGCACGCCGATACCGCCGGGGGCAATGGCTGAGCTTGTCGCGTAACAAAGCTGCGCATGCTCGACAGCGGACGCCCGCTTCCGCTAGGCGGCGGGCATGCATACCACCACACCCTTGCGCGTCGCGCTCGCCGGCCTCGGCACGGTCGGCGGCGGCGTCATTCGCCTGCTCGACACCAATCGCGATCTGATCACGCGCCGTGCGGGGCGGCCGATCGAAGTGGTTGCCGTTTCGGCGCGCGACCGGGCACGGGATCGCGGCATCGATCTCGGCCGCTTCGCCTGGGTCGACGATGCGCGCGACCTCGCCGGCCACGATGCGGCGGACGTGGTGGTGGAACTGATCGGCGGATCGGACGGCCCGGCGTTGGCGCTGGCGCGCGACACCCTGGCGCGGGGCAAGGGTTTCGTCACCGCGAACAAGGCGATGCTGGCACACCACGGCCTGGAACTCGCGCTGGCTGCCGAGCGGTCGAACTTGCCGCTCAAGTTCGAGGCGGCGGTGGCGGGCGGCATCCCCGTGATCGCCGGACTGCGCGACGGCGCCGCGGCGAACGCCATCGGCCGTGTCTATGGCATCCTCAACGGCACCTGCAATTTCATCCTTTCCAAGATGGAATCGCAAGGCCTTGCTTTCGAACAGGTTCTTGTCGAAGCGCAGGCCTGCGGCTTTGCGGAGGCCGACCCCAGCTTCGACATCGACGGGGTCGACGCCGCACACAAGCTGTCGATCCTCGCCAGTGTCGCTTTCGGCACGCGACCGGCCTTCGACGACGTCGCGACGGTCGGCATCCGCCATGTCATGGCCGCCGATATCGCCGAGGCCGCGGCGCTCGGATACCGGGTGCGGCTGGTCGGGGTCGCCGAAGCCGGGCCGGCCGGCCTGTTCCAGCGCGTGCATCCCCATCTGGTGCCGCTCGACCACCCGCTGGCGCATGTCACCGGATCGCTCAATGCCGTGGTGGCGGAGGGCAATTTCGTCGGACGCCTGATCTTTCAGGGCGCCGGTGCGGGCGAAGGGCCGACCGCGAGCGCCGTGGTCGCCGATCTGATCGACATCGCCCGCGAAGAATTCGGCTCGCCCTATGCCATGCCCGCTGCCGCGCTCGCCAGCCTGCCGCGTGCCGAGATCGGCGGTCGCCGCGGCCGCGCCTATCTGCGCGTCACCGTGCAGGATCGGGTCGGCGTGCTGGCGGAGATCGCGGCGGCGATGCGCGACGCCTCGGTGTCGATCGAAAGCCTGATCCAACGCGGCGTCACCGCGGACGGCAGCGCGATCGTCGCGATGGTGACGCATGAAGGACCGGAGCGCGCGGTGGCGCAGGCGCTCGATACCTTGCGCGGATCGGAGAGCCTCGTCGGTCAGCCGTTGTGGATGCACATCCTGGAATGAGGGCACGGCCGGCGCGCACCGCGACGCCGGCGGCGTCACGCTTGCGTCGGCGTCAGGGCTTGTCCGCGACGGGCACCGGCTGCGGCGATATGACGGGTTCGTCCAGCACGATCGGCACGCGGTTGGATCTGTCGGGCTTGGCCGCGAACGCGCGCTTCAGACCCGTTGCGGCGTCGCGCACCAGCGAAAGCGGATCGGTGGCATCATTGCCTTCGCAACAGTCGCTTCGCGGATTGATCAGCTTGCCGATGACCCGAACCAGCATCGTCGGCGGTCCGAAGATGTTGAAGCCGACCTGGCAGCCGCCCTGCCTCGCGGCGCAGGGCGTCGACTGCAGCGCCAGCGCGTTCGCCGCGGACAGGTCGCGGTTGGCGCCCCGTCCGGGCGCCGGTTCGCGGGGCAGCGCGTCGTCCGGTCGCCCGCAGACGACGATCTCGCCAGCCTGGGCGCGGGTCGGGCAGGACATGATCCACCAGACCTGGCTTCCGTCCGGCCGCGTCTCGACCGCCGCGGGAGCGGTTACCGCCGACTTCGCCGCCTGGGCGGCCGAGGTCGACTGGATGGCGGCCGTATCGACCTGCGCTGCCAGCGTCATGGCGAGGACGAGCGCGATCATGGTGCCAGCGGCCGTTCGGTGGCGCCGATCAGGCCGCTGCGGCTGCTCATCGTCACACCGGCCATCCCCCCGCCGACCAGAAACGGGCTGAGGTCCTGGACCGGATTGGTGCGGTGAAGCAGTCGATCACGCTCGGCCCGAACCGTCTCGTACCGCGGGTCGCCTTCGTCATGCACGATGATCGGGACGCGGAACCGGTCGGCGCGCCGCCGTCCGCAGACGGTGATATCGGTGCGATCGGCATCCGGGACGCACCGTTCGCCCGCCACCATTGCGCGCGACCGGGCCATCAGGTCGTCCACCGCATCGTCTCCGACAATCGAAACCAGCAACAGCAACGCGATCATCGAGCGGCACCTCCGACGGGGGATCGATCGGCCGAGTGTCCGTCAGATGCGGCGCGCGATCAAGCGGAGATGATCAAGCCACGACGATCACGCGGCGATCGGCGCGATCCCCAGCCGCGGGATGTCGATCGCGGGACAGCGATCCATCACGACCTGCAATCCCGCCGCTTCGGCGCGCTCGGCGGCGCGCTCGTCGACCACGCCGAGCTGCATCCACACCGCCCTGGCCCCGATCGCGATCGCCTGGTCGACGACGTCGCCGACCGCATCCGACCGGCGGAAGATATCGACGATATCGATCGGATCGCCCAGTTGCGACAGCTCGCGGAAGACGAATTCACCATGGACGTGCTCGCCGGTGATCTGCGGATTGACCGGGATGACACGGTAACCATGCCGCTGCAGCGTCGCCATCACGCCATAGGAGGGGCGATCCGGACGGTCGGATGCGCCGACCAGCGCGATCGTCCTCGCACCTTCCAGCAGCGCCTTGATGTCGGCGTCCTCGGTCAAGGGCATCTTGCTCTCCTCAGTGCGGCTTCAATGCGCGCTCAGCCAGCGATCGACCTGGCCCGCGATATGGTGGAACGCCGCGGCATCGGCGCCGTTCCCGGACGCGGGCGGTCGGCCCGCGTCGGAGGCGGTGCGGATTCCGATCGCCAGTGGCACCCGGCCGAGAAACGGCAGGCCCAGCCGCTCCGCCGTCGCCTGCGCACCGCCGTTCCCGAACGGATCCGACAGCTCGCCGCAATGCGGACAGACATAGCCTGCCATGTTCTCGACCAACCCGATGATCGGGATGCCGGCCTTGTCGAACAGGTCGATGGCACGCGCCGCGTCGATCAGCGCCAGATCCTGCGGGGTGGAGACGATGATGGCGCCTGCGGGCTTGTGCTTCTGAACCATGGTCAGCTGAACGTCGCCGGTGCCCGGTGGCAGGTCGAGCATCAGCGTGTCGGTCGCGCCCCAGTCCGCCTCGACCAGCTGGGTGAGGGCACCCGCCGCCATCGGCCCGCGCCACGCGATCGCCTTGCCCGGTTCGATCAACTGCCCCATCGAAAGCATCGGCACGCCATAGGGGGTGGGGACGGGATCGAGCACCTTGTCCTTCGCGGTCGGGCGCTGATCCTCCGCCGCCATCAGCCGCGGTTGCGACGGGCCATAGATGTCGGCATCGACCAGCCCGATGCGCCGGCCGAGCGCATGCAGGGCGATGGCGAGGTTGGCGGCCAGCGTCGACTTGCCGACGCCGCCCTTGCCGCTGCCCACCGCGATGACGCGGCGGTTGACGCGTTCGGCGGTGACCACCACGCGCACCTCGCCCGGCCATGTGGCCGCCGCCGCCGCGCGCACCGCCGCCTCCAGCGCGTCACGCTCCGCGCCGCCGAGGCCGGTCGCGTCGAGCACGATGCCGGCGCGCGCGCCTTCGAAGCGCAGGGTCGCGCGTGCGCCGGCGACGTCGCGCACGGCTGCAATCGTTACGTCTTGTGTCATGTCGGGCCAGATAGGCCCGCCGCGGCGGCTTGCCACTGTTTTTCCGCGTTGGCCCACCTATAAGAGATATCATGAAGATCCTGCCGGGACGCAAAGGGCGCCCACCAATCCTCGCAACCGAAACGCCGAAGGGCCCCTGGGGCCAGGGCGACGATGCCAACGGCAGCGGCGGTCCGCGCAATCCCTGGTCCTTGCCGCCCGGTGCGCGCAAACCCGGCGCCAAGCCGACGGCGCTCGACGATTTCCTGCGCAAGGCGCGCGGCACCAACGGCGGTGGTGGCGGCGGCGGTGGTCTGGGCGGCCTGCCCGGTGCGCCGAACGCGCGCGCCTTGTGGCTGATCGGCGCGGGGATCATCCTGCTGGTCTGGATCCTCTACACCTCGATCCATCCGATCGCCCCGCAGGAGCGCGGCGTGGTGACGTATCTCGGCCGCTATTCGGGTACGCTCGATCCCGGCATCGCGATGACGATGCCCGCGCCGATCGCGAACGTCGTCAAGGTCGACGTGCAGAACATCCGGATCGAGAATTTTCCGGAAAGCGGCACCGAAAACCTGATGCTGACCCGCGACCAGAACATCATCGACCTGGCCTATGCCGTGCGTTGGAAGATCTCGTCGCCACAGAACTATGTGTTCCAGATCGACAAGCCGCGCGACACCGTGCGCGCCACCGCCGAAAGCGCGATGCGTGAAGTGGTGGCCAACGTGACGCTCGATTCGGCGCTCGGGCCGGGCCGCGCGATGATCGAGAACCAGGTGCAGGAGCGGATGCAGAAGGTGCTGGACGACTATAAGTCCGGCATCGTCGTCGTCGGCGTCGGCATCAAACAGGCCGATCCGCCCGCCCGCGTCAACGACGCGTTCAAGGACGTGACCGCCGCGCAGCAGGATGCGCAGGGCGCGCGCAACCAGGCGCAATCCTATGCCAAGCAGGTCGTCGCCCGCGCCGAGGGCGAGGCGTCGCAGTTCGACAAGGTGTACGAACAGTACAAGCTCGCACCCGAAGTGACGCGCCGTCGCATGTATTACGAGACGATGGAGGCCGTGCTGGCGAAATCCGACAAGACGATCGTCGAGCCGGGCGGGGTCGTGCCCTATCTGCCGATGGGCAACGCGCGTCGCCTGCCCGAGGCCGCCGCGCCGACCGTGGCGCAACCGACGCCGCCTGCGACCCCGACGGGAGAAGGCCAGTGACCGGTCTCTGGCGTCATCCGATCGCGCTCGGCCTTTCGGCGCTGCTGTTCGTCATCCTGCTCGCCGCCACGGTCACGATCGTGCCGGAAACGCAGCAGGCGGTGATCCTGCGGTTCGAACAGCCCGTCAGGACCATCAACGCCTGGAAGCAGGGCGAGCAATTCGGTCGCACCGGCGCGGGGCCGATCCTGCGTATTCCGTTCGTCGACCGGCTGGTCTGGCTCAACAAGCGCGTGCTGGATGTCGATTATGACAATCAGCAGGTGCTCTCGTCCGACCAGCTGCGGCTGGAGGTGGATGCCTATGCGCGCT
>CAYQPM010000015.1:0-31749 GCA_964419295.1 uncultured Stakelama sp.
GAAGCCGAATAGCAGACCGGCTGCCTCCCCGAAGCGGACATACCGCTAACGCCCATTTGCAGACATTCACGACGACGCCGGGCCATCCAGTTGCGGACATACGTTCACTAAGTCAAAAGCCACTTATGCCCCGTGCAATCCTCGGTGTCCTTGCCATTGCCGCTTGGCTCGCAGTTCCAATCGTCTGCGCTTGGTTTCTCGTGGATGGTCTTCGAAAGGGCGTTGTGCGTGCCAAACTTGGTTCGTATTCCCGGTCCGATGACCCAATTTGGTATTGGGGCTGTTTGGGGATGTATGGCGGATTGATCGTCTGGTTTCTCTACCTCAGCGCCAGAGTGGCGCTCGACGTTTAGAAGATGGCAAGCCGATACCGATGCTCTCCGCTCGAAAGCCGCCATTCCGCTTTCCCCCCACAAGCGGCTATTCCGCTTACGCCCAATTGCGGACATTGGTCTGGCGGGTTATCCCTTCTCACATGATCTTGAGATGGCGCAATCTGGCACCGTTAGCCTTGGTAGCGGCAGTTCCGGCTTCGTCATGTTCGGAACCTGCTTCTGGACCTGCTGCTCCTCACTTCGGCAAGTTCTGCATCCAGCAGAAAGATTGGCCGTCCCTTATCGTCATCATGAAGAAATATGCCGCTGCGCACGCATTGGACTTCCATGGAGAAGTCACCAAAACGCGATCTGATTCGATCTTCAACTACTATCTCGCGCAGGGCTACAGTTACTATTTTGGCGATGATTTCGATCTGTGGATAACTAGCGATCCATTTCGATCCGGCGAAATGGACCTTAACGGACCGGTGAAGCACAAGCCAATTACGCAAGAGCAGATCGCACTTGGTCGCGGCCTTATCGCAGCGATCAAAGGCCTAAGTTCCTGCGGCATCACCGGAGCGGAGTGATGCTTCGTGCTCGCTAATGGCAGCTATTGAGCAAGGCTCGCCGTAAGCTGACTGTCGCAAATCCTCCCACATCCGGACATTAGTCCGCAGCCAGTCGCGGCGACAGCGGTTTACGACCTGATGGCAGCGCTCGCAGTTGTGGATAGCTTGAGGATCGCCGTCACCCCCCTCCCCTTCAGCTTGTTCCTTGCGCGCGTGCGCCGGCGACCATCCGGCGGGCGATCGTCCGCACCGCCTCGTCATCCTTGGTGTCGTCCCGCGCGGGATCGCCGAGGTGGTCCAGGCTCGCTTCCAGAAAGTCCAGCAGCCCGGGATGCTGCGCCTCGATATATTCGATCGTCTTGAACAGCAGATGTTCGCTGGCGATTTCGCGGCGGCGGGCCTGGACGGCGATGTCGTCGGTCATGTCATGCTCCCATGTCGAAGCGGCCCCAACGCACGGCGCATCAAGATGGATCGCGGCGCCACCGCGGACGTTCACCATGGTCCACGACGTCCAACCCGGCTAGCATCCCGACATGACCACCGACATGGCCACCGCCTTTCATTCCATCCACCAACACCGGATGGTTCGCGCCGCCGCCGCGACGCCGCTCGCCAGCGTCGGGGATGTCGCCGCCAACGTCGCCGCGACCGTCGCGATGGCGCGGGACGCGCAGGCGCGCGGGATCGACCTGATCGTCTTTCCCGAACTCAACCTGACGTCCTATGCGATCGACGACCTGCACCTGCAATCGGCGCAGCAGCGGGCGAGCGAGGCGGCGGTGCTGGCGGTGGCGGAACAGACCGCCGACCTCGCGCCGCTGCTGCTCGTCGGCGCGGCGCTCGTCCGCAACGGACGGCTCTACAACACCGCGGTCGCGATCCACCGTGGCCGGATCCTGGGCGTGGTGCCGAAGAGCTTCCTGCCCAATTACCGGGAATATTATGAAAAGCGCTGGTTCGCGCCGGGGCTCGGGCTGCGCGACCTGACGATGCGGATCGGCGATCGGGACGTGCCGTTCGGCCCCGATCTGCTCTTCGCCGCCGACGACATGCCGGGTTTCGTCGTCCATGCCGAGATCTGCGAGGATTATTGGGCGCCCGTCCCGCCGTCCACCGCCGGCGCGCTGGCCGGCGCGACGATCTGCTGCAACCTGTCGGCGTCGAACATCATCATCGGCAAGGGCCGCGAGCGGATGCTGCTGGCGGAAGCGCAGTCGGCGCGGACGTCCTGCGCCTATATCTATTCCGCCGCCGGTCCGGGCGAAAGCACCACCGACCTCGCCTGGGACGGCCAGGGGCTGATCTACGAACTGGGCGACCTGCTGATCGAATCGCGTCGGTTCGTGCAGGAGCCGGAGCTGGTCGCCGCCGATATCGACCTCGAACGGATCGTGCAGGAACGGCTTCGCAACGGCACCTTCAACGATTCCGCGGTCGCCGGCGGCCATCCCGAAACCCGCTTCCGCCGCATCGGCTTCATGCACCGGCCCGCGCTGACCGACGCGGGGCTCGAACGGCCGGTGCGCCGCTTCCCCTTCGTGCCCAACGATCCCGGACGGCGCGACGAGGATTGCTACGAAGCCTTCAACATCCAGGTCGAGGCGCTCGCCAAACGGCTGTCCGCGACGGGATCGAAGACGCTGGTGATCGGCGTGTCGGGCGGGCTCGATTCGACGCACGCGCTGATCGTCGCGGCCAAGGCGATGGACCGGCTCGGCCGGCCCCGCGCCGACATCCTCGGCTTCACCATGCCCGGCTTCGCCACCGGCGACACGACGAAGGGCAATGCCTGGGCGCTGATGCGCGCGCTCGGCTGCACCGCGGACGAGATCGACATCCGCCCCGCCGCGCGCCAGATGCTCGCCGACATGGACCACCCGTTCGCGCGCGGCGAGTCGGTGTACGACGTGACGTTCGAGAACGTGCAGGCGGGGCTGCGCACCGACTACCTGTTCCGCCTCGCCAACCAGCGCGGCGGGATCGTGCTCGGCACCGGCGACCTCAGCGAACTGGCGCTCGGCTGGTGCACCTATGGCGTCGGCGACCAGATGAGCCATTATGCGGTGAACGCAGGCGTGCCCAAGACGCTGATCCAGTTCCTGATCCGCTGGTGCATCCGCACCGGCCAGTATGACGCGGCGACCAACGCGGTCCTGTCGACGATATTGGCGCAGGAGATTTCGCCCGAACTCGTCCCCGCCGACGCCGACACGGGTGCGATGCAGAGCACCGAATCGATGATCGGACCCTATGCGCTGAACGACTTCTTCGCGCATTACGTCGTGCGCTACGGCCTTGCCCCGTCGAAGATCGCCTTCCTCGCCTGGCATGCGTGGCGCGATGTGGGTGCGGGGCAATGGCCGGAGGATTTCCCCGCCGACGCGCGTGTCGCCTACGACCTGCCGACCATCAAGCACTGGCTGGAGCGGTTCGTCGTCCGCTTCTTCCAGCTGAGCCAGTTCAAGCGATCGGCGATCCCCAACGGGCCGAAGGTGTCGGGGGGCGGTGCGCTGAGCCCGCGGGGCGATTGGCGCGCACCTTCGGACGGGACCGCGAACACGTGGCTGGACGAGTTGCGGCGAAACGTTCCCTAAACCGTTCGGTACATTATTGCGTTTTACCTAGTACAGGCGCATTATGAACGCCTGATGACACCGCCTCCCCGGGATGGCTCGCGCGATCG
This sequence comes from uncultured Stakelama sp., assembly GCA_964419295.1. Classification (GTDB taxonomy): domain Bacteria; phylum Pseudomonadota; class Alphaproteobacteria; order Sphingomonadales; family Sphingomonadaceae; genus Sphingomonas. The sequence continues at coordinate 3,576 of CAYQPM010000015.1, forward strand.
CCGGATCGAGGACCCATCGAATCTTTATCTGATTCACCCCGCGTCGCACGCCTTGCTGGGGCATGCCCTTCGCGCCGGCGTGTCGGCCAATACGGTATCGGTGATCGGTCTGGGCTGCGGCACGGTGGCGGCCGTCGCCTATGCCCATTGGCACCAGCCGGCGATGGCGCTGGTCGGCCTCGTCTTCTCGATCGCCTGGCTGATCGCGGACGGGCTCGACGGCATGATCGCGCGCGCGACCCGGACGGCGAGCGCGCTCGGCCGGACGCTGGACGGCCTGTGCGACCATGGCGTGTTCGCGCTGATCTATCTGTCGCTCGCCTGGACGGTCGGCACGGCCGAAGGCTGGGCGCTGGCGCTGACCGCCGCGGCCGCCCATGCCGTGCAGTCGAGCCTGTACGAGGGCGAGCGTTCCCGCTTCCACCGCCGCATGCGCGGCCAGCCGCTCGCCGCGGTGCCGACGCCGACCGGCATGGTCCTCGTCCGCCTGTACGACAGCGTCGCGGGCAGCGTCGATCGCATCTCGATGCCGTTCGAGCGCCGGTTCGGCGCCGCCGAGGATCGTGACAGCTTCGCCGCCGCCTATGCCGCCGCCGCCGTGCCGGTGATGCGGCTGCAATCCTTGCTGACCGCCAATGTCCGGGTCTGGGCGATCTGCATCGCCTGCCTCGCCGGCAATCCGCGCATCTTCTGGTGGTTCGAAATCGTACCACTCACGTTGGTCGCCGCGATCGGCCTCTACGCCCATCGGCGGGTCGAGCGTCGCTTCGTTCACGGCCTCGCGCCGCATTCCATTCTTTATCCAAGCGAACAGGGTCATTCATGAAGAGCATCAACATCGCCATCGTCGGCATCGGCAACTGCGCGAGCTCGCTCGTCCAGGGGCTGGAGCATTATCGCGAAGGCGCCAACGATCTCGTCGGGCTGATGCACTGGGACCTGGGCGGCTATAAGCCGTCGGACATCAAGGTCGTCGCCGCCTGGGACGTCGATGCACGCAAGGTCGGCAAGGACGTCGCCGAGGCGGTGTTCGCCAAGCCCAATTGCACCGCGGTCTTCGCCGCCAACCTGCCCGCGACCGGCACGATCGTGAAGATGGGCGCGGTGCTCGACGGCGTCGCCGACCACATGGCCGACTACAAGGACGACCGCACCTTCATCGTCGCCAACGACACGCAGGCGTCGAAGGCCGAGATCGTCGCCGAGCTGAAGGCGTCGGGCACCGACGTGCTGATGAACTATCTGCCGGTCGGCAGCCAGGAAGCGACCGAATTCTACGCCGAATGCGCGCTGGAAGCCGGCGTCGCCTTCGTCAACAACATCCCCGTCTTCATCGCGTCCAACCCCGTATGGGCGGCGCGGTTCGAGGATGCGGGCGTGCCGATCATCGGCGACGACATCAAGGCGCAGCTGGGCGCGACGATCGTCCACCGCGTGCTGACCGACCTGTTCGCCAAGCGCGGCGTCAAGCTGGACCGCACCTACCAGCTCAACACCGGCGGCAACACCGACTTCCTCAACATGTCGAACCACCGCCGCCTCGAATCGAAGAAGATTTCGAAGACCGAAGCGGTGCAGTCGGTCGCGGCCGAGCGGCTGGACGACGACAACGTCCACATCGGTCCGTCGGATTACGTGCCGTGGCAGAACGACAACAAGGTCTGCTTCCTGCGGATGGAAGGCCAGATGTTCGGCGGCGTGCCGATGAACCTGGAGCTGCGCCTGTCGGTCGAGGATTCGCCGAACAGCGCCGGTGTCGCGATCGACATGATCCGCTGCGCCGCCATTGCCAAGGATCGCGGCATCGCCGGCGTGATCGATCCCGCCTCCGCCTATTTCTGCAAGCATCCGCGCCACCAGATGACCGACGACCTCGCCCAGATCGCGGTCGAGGACTTCATCAAGGCCGCCTGATGATACGCACGGGCCTGCTGCTCGCCGCCGGACAGGGCAGCCGGCTCCGTTCGGTCACGCCGTTCAAGCCGCTCTGCCCGGTGGCGGGGCGGGCCTTGATCGACCATGCGCTCGACGGCATGGCGGCGGCGGGTCTGACGCGGGTCATCGTGTCGCTGGGCTATGGCGCCGATGCGATCGCCGCGCACCTCGCCAGCCGCACCTGGCCGCTCGAGGTGCTGACGGTGATGACCGACTATCACCAGCCCAACGGCGTCTCCGCGCTCGCCGCGCGCGCGCTGGTCGGGCCGGAGGGCGCGGTGCTGGCGATGTGCGACCATCTGGTCCTGCCGCGCCATTACCGCCGCCTCGCCAAGGCGGGCGCCGGCGCGGGCCTGCGGCTCGGCATCGATCGCCGGCTGGGCCATGCCTGGGTCGATCCGCTCGACGTCACCTGCGTCGCGACGCGCGGCGATGCGATCACCGCGATCGGCAAGGGGCTGGAGCCGCACGATTGCTACGACACCGGCATCTTCGCGGTGTCGCAACGGTTCTTCGACGCGCTGGAGACGCTGGACAGCCCGTCGCTGACCGAGGGTGTCCGCATCCTCGCCGCCGAGGGATCGGCCAGGATCGTCGATTGCAGCGATCTCGACTGGCTCGACGTCGACGACGCACCGGCATTCGCCCATGCCGAAGGCTGGATGACGAAGCTCGCGGCGTGACGCCGTGACGCTGATCCTGTTCAACAAGCCTTACGGCGTGCTCAGCCAGTTCACCGACCGCGGCAGCCCGACCACCCGCGCGACGCTGTCCGATCATATCGACGTGCCGGGCGTCTATCCCGCCGGCCGCCTCGATCGCGACAGCGAAGGGCTGCTGCTGCTGACCGACGATGGCCGGTTGCAGGCGCGGATCGCCGATCCGAGGTTCAAGCTGCCCAAGACCTATCTGGTGCAGGTCGAGGGCGAGCCGGACGACGCGACGCTCGCCCGCCTGCGCGCCGGCGTCACGCTGAACGACGGCCCGACCCGACCCGCCGAGGTCGAGCGCATCGACCCGCCCGCGATCTGGCCGCGCGATCCGCCGATCCGCGTCCGCCAGTCGATCCCCGACCGCTGGCTGCGCCTCACCATCCGCGAAGGCCGCAATCGTCAGGTCCGCCGCATGACCGCCGCCATCGGCCATCCGACGCTGCGGCTGGTGCGCTGGAGCATCGGCGACTGGGCGCTGGCGGACCTCGCACCGGGCGCCTGGCGGACAGCCTGACGATCGCCGAGGTCTAGGCGGGAGCAGCGATCATCGTCAGCATCTTCGGGCCTCCTTACAGGCGTAGTGGTCGCTCGCCGATCGCCGCGCTCACCGGCCGAGCCACAAGGCGCCCATCGCGAAATCGAGCGCCGGCGGCTCGACGGCGTGCAGCCCCGATCCGGGATAGAAGGTCAGCTCGCCGAAGCGCGGCTGGCCGTCGCATTCGTACAGGTCGACGCGGACGAAATCCAGGTCGCGGCCCAGCGTTTCGGCGCCGGCGATCATCCGATCCAGCGAGCCGGGCGGCGGCGGGTCGGCATCGTCGCTGCGCGGCGAGACGCGTTGCCAGTCGCGGTCGAACACCAGCCAGCGATGATCGTCCTCGCGGTCCAGATGCACCTGGATGAACGCGACGCGGCCGTGGAATACGAACAGCTTGTAGTCGAGCGGCAGCACATGCCCGTCGCCGACGAAGGGTTCGACCATCAGGCCGCGCGTGACCCCGCGATAGCCGTGTTCGTCGAGCCAGCGGCCATAGTCGCTGCGCATCCACCCGGCGGCGGCGCGGCGGATCGCGCCCCAGTCCTCGTCGCCCGATCGGACGAAGCGATGCTGATTGCAGCCGTGGCGCGACTTGACGACGAAGGGACGCGGCCATGGTGGCCGCTCGGGCAAGGCGTCGCCCGACCACAGCGTCGGCGTCAGCCACTCAGGGCCGAGCCGATCCGCGACGAAGCGCTTGACCGCGATCTTGTCGATCAGCGGCGGCAGGTGCGGCGTCCGGTCGAACAGCTTGCGGTGCTGCACCAGTTCGGTGAAGCGCTGCGGCGCGCGCAGCGACAGCCATCGCCGATGCCGCCACCAATAAGCCAGGTGCACGCGGACCAGGGCCCCCGCCGCCACGGCCGGACGGGGCTGGTCGCGCCACCGGGCGGACGCAGCGAAAGTGACGGCGGTGTCGGTCAATCCATGCTCCTCAAGCTGCACCTTGCAACCTGTGTTATGAACGCGGTGTGATGATCGGACGGCGATGGCGCAAGCCTGCCGTGACGCCGGGCGCCCTGCGTGAAAACGCTTGCCGAAACGCGCGCATCGTCGCCTGATGTTCGGCAGCGGCGAAGGAGACGGTCGATGCGGAGAATGGCAATGCTCGCGCTTGCGCTCGGCATGGTCGTGCCAGGCGCGGTCACCGGGCAGGAGCCGTCGTCGCGCGGCAGCGACGACATCGTCGTGGAGGGCCGGCTGCCCAAGATCGCCGGCGGCGCATGGCAGCTGGACCGATCGGCGACGACGGGCGGGCGCCGCGGCGGCGGCGGCCCGACATCGTCGCGTATCTGCGTCGCCGGAGAGGATCGCGCGGCCGTGCTGCAGCAATTGCTCGCCCTGTCGCCGCAGCTGACGCAGAACCAGCTGTGCGGCCGCATGCTCATCCGCAGCCGGGGCGCCGAACTCAGCGCCTCGCAGAGCTGCACCTACGTCATTCCGCCACGCATGATCGATGCGGAATGGCTTCACGGCACCCGTAGCACGCGCATCCGGGCGCATCTGTCCGATGCCATGATCACGGCGGAGTTTCGCGTCGGATCGTCCATGGCGGATGGCGAGGCGGACAGCCTCAACAGCCGTTGGACGCTGGTCGCCCGGCGCGTCGGTCCCTGTGCGACGCCCTCCCCGACCGCCGCCACCGCCGCTGCTCCGGCCACCGTCGTGCCGCACGACGCGCCGGCCCGGCTCCACGAGCCGGCGCACGAACCCGGCGAGGCGGTGATCGCGCCCGTGCCGTCGATCGACCTCGTCGGCGCGGCGCCTCCCGCGCAGCGCGACGCTCCCGCCCCGGCACGGACCGCGAGCGACGACATCCTCGTCGTCGGCCGCAAGCTGCGCAAGATCCGGCTGCATTATGCGGCCGATGGCCCGGCGTTCCGCTGGTGCCACGCCGATCTTTCGAGCGGCGACGCCCGGGTCGACCGGATCGGCTGCGCCATCGTGCGCGCCTGCGTCCGCGAGGGGAATGACGATCGGGCCGCCGCGCTTGCCTGCTTCTACCGCAAGGTGGACGAGGTCGATCCGCCCCCGGCCTCCTGACGTTCGCGGGGGCCGCGCAGCACCGGCGCTTGACCCTCCCCGCCCGATCCCCGACACGCCGGCGCGTGACGCACCTTCCCCCGCCCCCCGCCGACCTGCTCCGCCATGCGGCGCTGTTCCTCGATTTCGACGGCACGCTGGTGGAGCTTCAGGAGCGGCCCGAAGCGGTGCGCGTCGATGACCGGCTCGCGGCGCTGATCGAGCGGCTGTCGGATGCGCTCGACGGGCGGGTGGCGATCATCTCGGGCCGGCCGGTCGCATCGATCCGCGCGCTGTTCGCCGACCCGCACTTCGCCATCTCCGGCAGCCACGGGCTGGAGGTCGCCTGGCCCGACGGACGGCACAGCCGCGCGGAACGCCCCGCCGCCCTCGACCGTATAGTCGAACAGATGCATAACTTCGCTACCGCAACGAACGGCGTCCTCGTCGAGGAGAAACCGCTCGGCGCCGCGCTGCACTATCGCGCCGCCCCCGCAGCCGAGGCCGACGCCCGCACCCTCGCCACGGCGCTGGCGCGGGATGCCGGCCTGCACCTGCAAACCGGCAAGATGATGATCGAGGTGCGCGTGCCCGGCGCGGACAAGGGCACCGCGCTCACCACGCTGATGCAGGCGCCCGGCCTTGCCGGCCACACCCCCGTCTTCCTCGGCGACGACGATACCGACGAGCCCGCGATGGTCGCCGCGCGCGCCCTGGGCGGCGCCGGCGTGCTGATCGGCGCGCCGCGCGCGACCGCCGCCGCGTGGCGCCTCGACGATGTCGCGCAGACCCTTTCCTGGCTCGAAGCCGCTACCGAAAGCCTTGGCCGATGACCCTCCCGCCTCCGTCCCCGGACCCGTCCGCCGTCAGCGTCGACCTCTGGCCGATCGGCAATTGCCAGGTCAGCGCGCTGGTCGATCGCGCCGGGCGCTTCGTCTGGGCCTGCGTACCGCGCGTCGATGGCGATCCGCTGTTCTCGGCACTGGTCGGCGGCGAACAGCCCGACGGCGGCTATTGGGCGATCGGCATCGAAAATTCGGTCAGCGTCGAGCAGCGCTACATCCGCAACACCCCGATCCTGGTCAGCACCCACACCGACGCGTCCGGCAACCAGCTGGAGGTGATCGATTTCTGTCCGCGCTTCGCCCGCGCGGGCCGCACCTATCGCCCGGTCGCGTTCGCGCGCATCGTCCGGCCGCTGCACGGCAGCCCGCGCGTGACGGTGCAGCTGCGCACGACCTGCGGCTGGGGAGGCAGCTGCCGCGAACAGATGGGGGGTTCGAACCACCTGCGGATCGTGCTGGACGCGATGCAGCTGCGCCTCACCACCACCGCCCCGATCGGCATGGTGCAGGAGGAACGGCCGTTCCGCCTCGAACGGGCGCTGCACTTCTTCCTCGGCCCGGACGAAAGCTTTTCCGGCGACCTGGCCGAAACGCTCGATGCGATGCTCGCGCAGACGATCGCGGAATGGCAGGAATGGACGCGCGGCCTCGCCATCCCGCTGGAATGGCAGGACGTCGTCATCCGCTCGGCGATCACGCTGAAGCTGTGCCAGCACGAGGAAACCGGCGCGATCGTCGCGGCGCTCACCACGTCGATCCCGGAACATGCCGCGTCGGAACGCAACTGGGACTATCGCTATTGCTGGGTGCGCGACGCCTATTACACCGTGCAGGCGCTGAACCGGCTCGGCGCGCTCGACGTGCTGGAAGGGTATCTCGGTTACCTGCGCAACATCGTCGACAGTGCGGCGGGCGGGCATATCCAGCCGCTGTACGGCGTGCTCGGCGAAGCGACGCTGGAGGAACGGTTCGCGCCCGCGCTCGCCGGCTATCGCGGCATGGGGCCGGTGCGCGTCGGCAACGCCGCTTATTCCCAGCATCAATATGACGCCTACGGCCAGATCGTGTTGTGCAGCGTCCACGCCTTCTTCGACCAGCGCCTGCTCCGCCCCAACACGATCGAGGATTTCCGCAGCCTCGAACAGGTCGGCGAGCGCGCCTGGACGCATTACGACAAGCCCGACGCCGGGCTGTGGGAGCTGCGCACGCGGCAGAGCGTCCACACCTATTCGGTCGCGATGTGCTGGGCGGCGTGCGACCGGCTCGCCAATGCGGCGCACGTGCTCGGCCTCGACGAGCGGCATGCTTTCTGGAAGGACCGCGCCAGCCACATCCGCAGCGTGATCGAGGACAAGGCGTGGCGGCCCGACACCAACCGCATGTCGGCGACCTTCTCGGGCGACGACCTCGACGCCAGCCTGATCCAGCTGCTCGACCTGCGCTTTTTCGAACCCGACGATCCGCGCTTCCTCGGCACGCTCGACGCGGTCGAGAAGGGGTTGCGCCGCGGCAGCTTCATGCTCCGCTACGACACCGAGGACGATTTCGGCCTGCCGGAAACGGCGTTCAACGTCTGCACCTTCTGGCTGATCGAGGCGCTGCACGTCACCGGCCGCCACGCCGATGCCCGTGCGCTGTTCGACGAGATGCTCGCACGGCGCACCGCAGCCGGGCTTCTTTCCGAGGATATCGACCCAACATCTGGAGAACTCTGGGGAAATTATCCGCAGACCTATTCGTTGGTGGGCATGATCAATTGCGCCGCCCTGCTGTCCAAACCATGGAGTTCGATCCGCTGAGTCGTCTGATCATCATATCCAATCGCGTATCCGCACCCTCGGGCAACGGCGGCGCGCAGGGCGGCCTTGCCGTCGCTCTCGCCTCCGCGTTGCGCGAATACAAGGGGATGTGGTTCGGCTGGTCCGGCGAACAGACCGACGAATTCACCGGCCAGATCACCTTCCAGCGAAGCGAGGGGGTCACCACCGCGACCGTCGACCTCGAAGAGCAGGACATCGACGAATATTACAACGGCTACGCCAACCGCACCCTATGGCCGCTGTTCCATTATCGCGTCGATCTCGCGGAATATGAACGCGAATTCGCCGGCGGCTACCAGCGGGTCAACGAACGCTTCGCCGACACGGTCCAGCCGCTGATCGAGGAAGAGGATTCGGTCTGGATCCAGGACTATCACCTGTTCCCGCTCGGCGAGGAACTGCGCAAGCGCGGGTCGAGGAACCGGCTCGGCTTCTTCCTGCACATCCCCTGGCCGCCTCGCCGCCTGCTCTCGATCCTGCCCGAGGCGCAGGCGCTAGTCCGCAGCCTGTTCGCCTATGACGTCATCGGCTTCCATACCGAGGAATGGCTGCAATCCTTCTGCGACTATGCGACCGCCGAACTGGGCGCGCATATGGAGGCGGGCGACCTCGTGCTCGACGATCGGCGCGTCAAGGTGATGGCCTGCCCGATCGGCATCGACGCGGGCGAATTCGCACAGCTCGCCACCGGCACCCGCGGCCGGCTCGCGTTCCGCCAGATGCGCGACGCGGCGGTTGGCCGCGACATGATCGTCGGCGTGGACCGGCTGGATTATTCCAAGGGGCTGGAGGAGCGGTTCCTCGGCTACGAACGCTTCCTCAACGAACATCCCGAGGAGCGCAAGGAAGTCACCCTGCTCCAGATCGCGCCGCCCAGCCGCGCGACCGTCGGCAGCTACCAGCGCATCCGCACCAACCTCGAAGGTATCGCGGGACGGATCAACGGCGCCTATTCGGACATCGACTGGGTGCCGATCCGCTACGTCAACCAGGGCTATCCACGCGATGTCCTCGCCGGCATCTATCGCGCCGCCAAGATCGGTCTCGTCACACCGTTGCGCGACGGCATGAACCTGGTGGCCAAGGAATATGTCGCGGCGCAGAACCCGGAGGATCCGGGGGTGCTGATCCTGTCGCGGTTCGCGGGTGCCGCCTGCCAGTTGACCGACGCCGTGCTCATCAACCCCTATTCGGCCGAGGAGATGTCCGACGCGATCATGTTCGCGCTGCGCATGCCGAAGGAAGAGCGGATCGAACGCTGGCGCAGGATGATGGACATCATCACGCGCGAAGACATCGGCTGGTGGCGCAAGACCTTCACGGATGCGCTGATGGCGACTCCGCTGGAGCGGGAGCAGCAGGACCAGCGGGAGCACGCATGACGCGCGCCCGCGGCAGCGCCTCGGGCATTTCGTCCCGGATGAAGGCGTAGATCGCCTCGCGCACGTCGCAGCGCAGGTCGAACGCGGTCGATGCATCCTTCGCCGTCATCAGCCCGCGCAGCTCCAGCGTGCCGTCCGGCTTGGAATCGGTCACCTGAAGGTTGCAGAAACGCTGATCCCAGCGGGGGTTGGCGTGCACCACCTCCTCCAGCTTCGCCCGGATGCGCGGGACGTCGGCCGCGGGATCGAGATACCAGAACACCGAACCCAGCAGCGCGCTGGTCTCGCGCGTCCAGTTCTGGAAACTGTTTTCGAGGAATTTGGACACCGGCACCACCAGCCGCCGCTCGTCCCAGATCCGCACCACGACATAGGTCAGCCGGATATCCTCGATCCGGCCCCATTCGCCCTCGACGATCACCACGTCATCGATGCGGATCGGCTCGGTGAACGCCATCTGGATACCGGCGATGACGTTCTTGAGCGCCGGCTGCGCGGCGGCGCCGATCGCGAGGCCGGCGACACCGGCCGACGCCGCCAGCGTCACGCCGATCGTTCGCACCGACGGAATGCTCATCAGCATCATCATCACCGTCAGCATCACGAGGACGAAGACGCCGATGCGATGCAGGATGCCGATCCGCGTCCGCCGACGCCGTGCCCGCAGATTGTCGGCGGCGCTGATGTCGAACCGCACTTCGCTGATGTCCCGATAGACCGTCAGCGCGGCGAGCAGCATCCAGCCGAACAACGCCGGCATCAACAGGCCGAGCACCCGCTGCCAGATCGCATCCCAATAGCGCGGCAGGTCGAGCCCCGGCCCCGACGCGGCGAGCGCGACGCCGATCACCAGCCAGAAGGTCGGCTTGCCCAGCCGGGCGATCAGGATATCGTCGGTGCGCGTGGCGGTGCGCGCCGCCAGCCGCCGCAACACCGCGAACAGGATGCGGTGCAGCAGCGCCAGCACGGCGACGAACGCTACCACGCCGGCAAGCCGCCCTGCCCAGGCCGGCACGTCGAGGTCGAGATACGGGATCGTCATCGACAGGGAACCACCGCGAGCACGGCAAGGTCCCTGCACGCCGGAAAAAATGCTGCAACCGCGAACATCTTTGCCACACAAGGGGCGTGGGGCGCAGCTCGTCCGCGTCCTGTTCGCGATCGGGAGCATCCTTGCTTCACGATGAACACAGCTGCGCAATGCGCCGACCTGCGCCGAATGTACGTCGGGCAGAATTACTGACGCATGATCTGAAATGCAGCTGTCACCCAACTGCAACACTCCGATTAAATCGCGTGATATCCGACACTTTTGCGTCGCTTGCGCTGTTTTGCAGGCCTAATCGACGCGCCGCTTCAGGACAGGATTGCTGCCCATCCTGGGCGTTCAGTGACAGGATCCATTCGCATGACTCTCGCGTACCGCCGGCAGTTGCTGGCCACTTCCCTGTTCGTCGGCGCCGCGATGATCGCGCTGCCCGCCGCGGCGCAGGACAATAGCCAGACGACCCAGAACACCGTTCCCACCGCTACCCCTGCCCAGACGACCAACGACCAGGCGGCCGGCCCGTCGGCGACCGGCGTCACGCCGGCCGGCGACCGCGCGACCGCGGTCGGACAGGATGCCGGCGGTGCCGACATCGTCGTCACCGGTTCGCGCATCGCCTCGCCCGCTGCCGCATCGGCATCGCCGTTGCAGGTGATCGGCGCCGAGCAGATCCAGCAGCAGGGCGCGATCAACGTGCAGGAAGTCCTGCTCCAGAACCCGGCCTTCGGTTCGCCCGGCATCAGCCGCACCAATTCCAGCTTCGCCACGCAGGGTGCCGGCGCCGCCACGGTCAACCTGCGCAACCTCGGCGAAGACCGTACGCTCGTGCTCGTCAACGGACGCCGCTTCGTGTCCGGCCAGCCGGGCAGCCAGGCCGTCGACCTCAACGTCATCCCGACGCAGTTCCTCGAGCGTGTCGACGTCCTCACCGGCGGCGCATCGGCCGTCTACGGCTCCGACGCGGTCGCGGGCGTGGTCAACCTGATCTACAAGACGAAGTTCGACGGCCTCCAGATGGATGGCCAGCTCGGCATTTCGCAATATGGCGACGGCTTCGATCGCCAGGTCAGCCTGCTGGGCGGCAAGAACTTCGCCGACGGTCGCGGCAACATCATGCTGTTCGGCAGCTATTCGAAGGAAGGCACCGTCCTCAAGCGCGACCGCTCGACGGAAGCGGGGTCGAGCGCGGTCGATTCGACCAGCAACGACATCTACCCCAACGATCCCTTCCGGCCGTTCCTGTCGAGCTATGCGCCGGGGGGCCGCGTCTATGCCGGCAACCAGACGTTCAGCTACAACACGGGATCGCTGGTGAACTGCACCGGCGTCAGCTGCGGTGGGTTCAACCGTTCGGACTATCGCTACCTCGCCGTGCCGGTCGAGCGCTATGTCGCTGCCGGCCGCGCGAACTTCGAAGTGTCGGACGCCGCCAACCTGTGGCTCGAAGGCAATTACGCCAAGACCAAGGTCAACACGGTCATCGAACCCTTCCCGCTCGATTCGACGTTCGGCGTCGTCGGCGCATCCGGCCAGGTGCCGATCCAGACGGTTGTCGGCGGCGTGACCTATCGCAACCCGTTCGTGCCGGACGCGATCTACAATGCGGCGACGGACACGGATGGCGACGGCCTGCGCGACATCAGCTTCAATCGCCGGCTCTCCGATTTCGGCAACCGCACCAGCGCCGCCAGCCGCGACCTGTTCCGCGTCGCCGGCGGCGTCAACGGCAAGTTCCTCGAGGATCGCTGGAGCTATGAGCTGTACGGCATCTATGGTCAGAGCAAGGAGCATCAGACCGGCACCGGCCAGTTCGATACCCGCCGCTTCCTCCAAGCGCTGAACGCCTATCGCGATCCGACCTCGGGCCAGATCGTCTGCGCCGACCCCGCCGCCCGTGCGGCAGGGTGCGTCCCCGCCAACATCTTCGGCATCGGCACGCTCGCGCCGGCCGCCGGCTATCTGGCGGTGCCGACCACGCTCGATGCCAAGGTCACGCAGACGGTGTTCGGCGGCAACGTCACCGGCAAGCTGTTCTCGCTGTTCGGCGCCGATCCGATCGGCATCAACATCGGCACGGAATATCGCCGGGAGACCAGCAGCAACACCTTCGATCTGCTCACCCAGCAGGGTCTGAACGGCAACAACGCATTGCCCGCGACCAGCGGCAGCTTCCACCTGTGGGAAGGGTTCGGCGAGGCGATCGTGCCGATCATCCAGGACAAGCCCTTCTTCCACTCGCTGTCGTTGCGCGGGGCGGTGCGCGTGTCCGATTATTCGACGGTCGGCACGACGTTCAGCTACAATTACGGCGGCGAATGGGCACCGGTCGAGGACGTCCGGTTCCGCGTGATCAAGGCGCGCTCGGTCCGCGCGCCGAACATCAACGAACTGTTCCAGCCCGCCCAGCAGGATTTCCCGAGCGGCCTGCTCGATCCCTGCGCCGGCGTGACGCTGGCCCAGACCGGCACGCTCGCGACGAACTGCCGCGCGGCGCCGGGCGTGCTCGCCAACATCGCCGCGAACAACGGCACGTTCACGGTCAGCCAGGCGGACAAGCAGGGGATCACCAGCTTCGGTGGCGGCAACCTCAACCTGCAGGAAGAAAAGGGCGATTCGTTCACGGCCGGCGTGGTCATCAACCCGCGCTCGATCCGCGCGCTCCGCAATTTCGTCCTGACCGTCGACTATTTCAACGTTCAGGTCCGCGACGCGATCATCTTCACGCCGCTGCAGTTCACGCTCAGCCAGTGCTACAACCAGAGCAATCAGAACCTGTGCAGCCAGATCGTCCGCCGCCCCGCGGTGCAGGGCGGCAACAGCGCCGGTTCGATCGATCAGGTCAACACCACCTACATCAACAGCGGCGGCCTCAAGACCTCGGGCATCGACACGACCGTGACCTGGCGCCAGAACCTGGCGGACTGGGGTCTGGGCGGTACGCTCGGGCTACGCGGATCGTACACGCATCTCATCAGCGGCTACACGACGCCCACGCCCAATTCGGACCGCGATTACTTCGCGGGCGAGATCGGTGCGCCGCGTGACAAGTTCACGATCAACGGCTCGCTCGACCTCGATGGCGTCGGTCTGACGATGACGGGAACGTGGCTCAGCCAGTCGAGTGTCGACGACCAGCTGACCGGCGAACGGCCGGGCTCCGACCCCGCCGTGCGCGTCCGTCCGCAATTCTACCTGGACTCGCAGATCCGCTTCCGCACCGCCGACAAGTTCGAGTTCTTCATCGGCGGAGACAACCTGTTGAATAACAAGCCTCCCTACATCGCCGACATCGGTTCGTCGGCGGGTCAGGACACGGACGCGGGCACCTATGATCCGCTCGGTCGTCGCTATTATGCGGGCGTCCGCATCGGCCTCTAAGGCGCGTTGCCCGATGCTTTGCAGGGGGAGTGGCTATCCGGCCGCTCCCCTTTTTCTTGCGTCACGCGGATCGGCGAGCCGCCGCCCTCACCCGCCAGCGCCAGATGCCGGTGACCAGCAGCACCGTCGGCAACAGGCCCGACCCGAACACGAGCCAGCGCCCGATCAGGCCGAACGCCTCGCCGCCGTGCAGCGGATGCAGCCAGGCGAGCAGCGTGTCGCCGGCACCGTCGCGCCGCTCGTCGCGCAGGGCGAGGACGCGGCCGTCATAGGGGTCGAGCCAGACGTTGCTGCGCGGGAAACGCCGGCTCGGCTCGCCCGCCACCATCAAATTGATCCGCACCGCGCCGCGCGGGTTCGCCGGCGTCTCGATCCACGCCAGTTGCGCTCCCGGCAATCGCGCCTGCGCGCGCTGGACGAGCGTGTCGAGCGGCAGCGCACCGGCGGCACGCGGCCGGCTGACGGGATGCGGAGCGGCGACCAGCGGCGACATGCGGGCGACGACGGGCCGCACCTGATCGGGCAGGTCGAGCATCACCCCCGTGGCGGTCACCACGAGCAGCACGACGGCGCCGCCGATGCCGGTCCATTTGTGCACGTCATACAGGCGTCGCGACACCGACGCGTCGTGCTTCCACGCGAGCGATCGCCCCCAGCCGCCGGTCCGCGGCCACCATGCCCAGAGGCCGGTGACCAGCATCGCCAGCATGACGATGCCCGCGATCCCCATCGTGATCGCGCCGGGCTTCTGGAGCAGCAGCCGGTAATGCAGGTCGTAGATCCACGTCGTCCAGTAATCGCCCCAATAGCTGCGCCGGACGGCGTGCAGGCTCACCGGATCGAGCCACAGCATCAGCGGTGCGAAATCCCGTCCCCGCGTCTCGCGCGGGGTGTAATAGCGGATCGGGATCGCCCCGCCGTCCGGCGTCACCTCGATCCGCCAGGCGCCGTCCCGCCGGGGATTGTCGCGGCGCAGCGCGTCATAGACCGCCTGCCAGGATCGTGGCCGCCCGTGGTTCGCGACGGCGGCCAGCCCCGGATGCAGCGCCGTGTCGATCGTAGGATAGAAGACCAGCACGCTCCCGGTCAGCCCCGTCACCGCGAACAGCAATCCGACGCTCAGCCCCAGCCACAGGTGCACGCGGCGCACGATCACCCGCACGCGCTGCGCCGGCGTCGTCACAGCGTCAGCCGCACGCTGCCGTACAGCGCGCGTCCGTCCGCCGGCGAGTGCAGCACCTGCGTCCCGTCATACCAGACATATTCGTAGCGCCGGTCGCCGATGTTCTTGAGCTGCCCGGCCAGCTCCAGCTTGGGCAGCACACGCCAGGCGACCTCCCCCGTCACCACCAGATAATCGCCGTAGCGCGGCAGCGTGTTGGCGGGCGTCAGATAATAGCTCGACTGCCCGTTGCCCCACAGCGACACGCGCCAGCGCGGGGCCGGCACCACGTCGACCCCGCCGGAGAACAGGTTCTGCGGCACGTGATCGATCCAGTTGCCCGCCTGCGACGGGGTCGCCGGATCGGGCCGCACGATCCGCGCCCTTTGATAGGAATAGGCGCCCCAGATCGTCGCCGCCGCGACCGGCGTGACGCTCAGCTGCGCGTCGATGCCGCGCCGCCGCGTCGCGCCCAGATTGTCGCTGTCGCCCGACGGATCGTTGAGCCGCCGCTTGATCTCGCCGCTCGCGGTCTGCTGCCAGGCGGCGATCCGCGCCTCCAGCCACCGCCCGCGGGCGAGCTTCACGCCGGCCTCCCACCCCTCGTTGATCGACGGATCGAGGTCGGTGGTGCGTGGGGGCACCTTGTACGCCCCCGCACCCACGCCGATCTGAAAGGTGCGCCCGTAATTGCCATAGGCGGTGAGGCCCGCGACGGGAGTGACCGCCACGCTGATCTTGGGCTGGCTGATCGTGCCGTAATCGTTGATCGGATAACGCTGCCCGTTCAGGCGGTTACGCAGAGTTCCGGACACCCGGTCGAAACGCCACGCCGGCGTGATGCTCAGCCAGGCGGTCGGCTCGATCACCGCCTGCGCATAGCCGCCGGCGACCGTCAGCCCGAATGCCTGGTCGCGCGTCTGGCTCGTGATGCGGCGGTCGGCGGTCAGCCAGCGCAGGCTCTCGTCGTCCTGCACCTGCACGTCGCCGCCCACCTCCAGCATCAACCGGTGCAGAAACGCGACGCGGGGATGATAATGCAGCGTCGCCATCGCGCCATATTGCTGCTCCCGCGCCAGCCGCCGCTGCTGTGCCACCGCGGCCGAGAAGCGGACGTAGCGATCGTCGTCCAGATGGTTGGCATAGCCCTTCGCGCTGAACGCCAGATCGTCGCGCAGGTCGGCGTCGAGGTGCAGGCTGTACTGGCTCGTCTCCCGGCGCCCGCCATCGCTGGCGGACACCGCATAGGAACGCCGCCGATCGGTATAGGCGTCGGTATCGCCAAGGTAGCCCGGCTCGTCCGCGACGCTGCGGGCATAGCGCGCGATCCCGCCGAGGCGGACGTTGCCCCAGTCATAGAACCACTTCCCCGCCACGCTGATCCGGTCGAGCCCGGCGTGATCGCGGAAGCCGTCGCTGCGCCGGTAGCCGACGAAGTAATTCTGGCTCAGCCCCCCGGTCTCCACCCCGGCGGACACCTGTCCCTCCGCCGTACCGAACGCGCCGGCCAGCAGCCGCGCGTCGAGGTAATCGCCGCCGATGCGGGTCGCGATATCGGCGCTCCCGGCGATCGCGTGCAATCCGTAGCGTGGATCGGACGTCCCGCGCACCAGTTCGACCTGCGCGATGTCGAGCGGCATCACCGCGTCGATGAACGGCATGCTCCCGTCGTTGGCATTACTGGGAATGCCGTCGATCAGCAGCTTGACCGCGTTGATCTCCCCTTCGCCGTTGAAGCCGCGGATCGAGAAGCGGCCCGAGGTCGTGCCCTGGTTGAAGCCGGTGAGCGACACGCCGGGCAGGCGCGCGAACAATTGCCAGGCATTGTCGACGCTCTGCCGCTGGGCGACATCGCCGCCCAGGCGATCGACGGAGGTGAGGACGTTGCTCGACGATCGCGCCATGTCGCGCGCGGTGACGACGATGTCGCCGACCGTGAAGCTGGTGTCGCGCCCGGCTTCGGCCGCGGCGTGATCGCCATGATCGTGTCCGGCGGTCTGCGCCGATGCGGCGCCCGCGACGAGCAGCGCGCCCGCCGCTGCCGCGGTTCGTAGGTAGGTCATGCACGTAAATCCCTGATCCGGGCGCGCATCCGTTCGCGGCGCGCGCCGTCTTTGTCTTTGGCGAAAAGGATCAGGAAACGACGGGCGGTCCGCGCAGGAATGGCCTCAGATAGGATCCCGGCCGGGGCAGCCGGGCGACGACTGCCAGGAAGCCGAGCGCGAGGATGAACGCCAGCGCCGCGGCGAACAGCACCGGGTCGACCGGCGTCGTCGCGCCGTGCGCCAGCGCGGCATAGGGGCACGGGCTCTCGGACTTGG
Source organism: uncultured Stakelama sp. (assembly GCA_964419295.1). GTDB lineage: Bacteria > Pseudomonadota > Alphaproteobacteria > Sphingomonadales > Sphingomonadaceae > Sphingomonas. Next base: position 20,740 of record CAYQPM010000015.1, read on the forward strand.
CGTGATCGGCCTCGCCGTGATGCGCCCCGGCCATCGCCCCAGTCATCGCGACGTCCATCGCCCCGGTCATCGCAACGCCCATCGGTGCAGCGGCAGGGGCGAGCGGGCCGATGCCGCTACAGATTTCCAGCACGGCATGTCCGCCGCGCGTGCCGACCATGAAGCCGGCCGGCACCAGCAGCTTCACCGACAGCGCCGCCAGCGCCAGCCACAGGGCAAGCGCGCGGTGATCCTGCAACAGGCGACGAAGCGACGACACGAACGCCGCATAGCGGGCCTCGCGCCGGCTGTCATTGACCCAGGTGCGACTGCGCATCCGCCACCGACCCGAACCGGCGAAGGCAAATTAGCGGGCGGTCAAGCAACGGCCCCTTCCCGCCTGCCCCGTCGATCCGCTAAGTCCCTGCATGACATGACCGATCTTGCCATCCTCTACGAACATCCCGCGTGGTTCGTGCCGCTGTTCGCCGCGCTCGACCGTCGCGGCATCGCCTATGCCGCGCTCACCCCGGACGGCGACTGGAACCCGGCCGACCGACGGCCACCAGCCCCGCTGGTGTTCAACCGAATCGCCATGTCGAGCTTCCTGCGCAGCGGCGAACATCCGATCTTCCACGCCGCCGCGCTGCTCGATCATTGGCGCCGCACAGGCGCGGGCATCGTCAACGGCCCCGACGTGCTGGCGATCGATTCGTCCAAGGCGCGGCAATTGTCGCTGATCGCCGGGCTCGGCCTCGCCATCCCGGAAACGCGCGTCGTCCACCGCGCCGCCGATGTGCCCGCCGCAGCGGCGCGCATCGGCTTCCCCCTGGTGGTGAAGGCGAACATCGGCGGTTCGGGCGCGGGCATCGTCCGCTTCGATTCGGCGGAGGAATTGCGCGCGGCGATTGCGGACGGCGGCCTGCCGACCAGCATCGACGGCGTGCTGCTGGTGCAGGATTACGTGCCCGCCCGCAACGGCACGATCACCCGCCTCGAGACACTCGATCGCCGCTTCCTCTACGCGATCGACGTCGCCGGCGGCGGCGCGTTCGACCTGTGCCCGGCCGACGCCTGCGTCGTGCCCGGCAGCGGCATCGCGATGACCGCGACCACGCCGTCGCCCGATCTGATCGATGGCGCCGAACGCATCGCGCGGGCGGTGGACCTCGACGTGGGCGGCGTGGAGGTGATGATCGACGACCGCGACGGCGTCGCCCGCTTCTACGATATCAATGCCTTGTCGAACTTCGTTGCCCGACCGCACGAGGTGCTGGGCTATGACCCGCACGACCGGCTGGTCGATTATCTCGTCGCCCGGATGAAGGATCTGTGATGCGCTACGGTTACTGGATGCCCGTGTTCGGCGGCTGGTTGCGCAACGTGCCCGACGAAGGGATGGAGGCGAGCTGGGATTACGCCAGGCGACTGACGCAAAAGGCGGAACGCTGGGGTTACGACCTCAGCCTGATCGCCGAATTGAACCTGAACGACATCAAGGGGATTGAACAGCCCGCGCTCGACGCCTGGTCGACCGCCGCCGCGCTTGCCGCGGTGACCGACACGATCGAGCTGATGGTCGCCGTACGCCCCAATTTCCACCACCCCGCGCTGTTCGCCAAGGCGGCCGCGAATATCGACCGCATCGCCGGCGGACGGCTCGCGCTCAACGTCGTGTCGTCGTGGTGGGCGGACGAGGCACGGCAATATGGCCTGCAATTCGACCAGCATGACGATCGCTACGCCCGTACGCAGGAATGGCTGACCGTCGTCGATGGTCTGTGGACGCAGGAGCGCTTCACGTTCGAGGGCCAATTCTACCACACGCAGGATGCGATCTGCGCGCCCAAGCCTGTCCGCCGCCCGACGGTCTATGCCGGCGGCGAGAGCGAGAAGGCGAAGGCGATGATCGCCGCCCAATGCGATGCCTATGTCATGCACGGCGATCCGGTCGACGCCATCGCGCCCAAGATCGCCGACATGGCCGCACGCCGCACCGCCGCTGGCGGCGCCCCGATGCGATACGGCATGGCCGCCTATGCCATCGTCCGCGACAGCGAGGCGGAGGCGCAGCGCGAACTGGAGCGGATCACCACGGTCAGCGAACTGCCGGCGGGCTACGCCAATTTCGATCAATGGCTGTCCGGCACGCAGCTGGAACGCGAACTGAAGATCCAGGAATATTCCGTCTCGAACAGGGGCTTGCGACCCAACCTTGTCGGTACGCCCGAACAGTTGAAACAGCGGATTGCGGATTACGAGGGCGCCGGCCTCGACCTGCTGCTGCTCCAGATGAGCCCGCAGGAGGAAGAGATGGAGCGGTTCGCCGTCCAGGTGATGGGCACGGCGTGATCGCCGCCTTCGCGTAAGGGATCGCGGCGAATCGGGGCCACGATCCTGACATGTCACGAACTCGTCACACTCGGGGTCCACCGGAACGGACATGGCTACCTTGGTCTCCGCAGCACCCTATCCCACGGCGGCGCGCGGTCCGCGGCTCGACGGACATCTGCATCCCGCCGGGCGCTGGATCTTCCTCGCCGTCCTGATCGGCGCGCTCGGCTATGCCGGCGTCAGCATCGTGTCGGACACCGCCGAAGTGGGGGAAACGCTGGCCACCGGCGTGTTCCTGTTCCTGGGGCTGGCGCTGCTGATCGCGCTCGGCTTCGAATTCGTCAACGGCTTCCACGACACCGCCAACGCGGTCGCGACCGTCATCTACACGCATGCCATGCCCGCGCCCATCGCGGTGATCTGGTCGGGATTCTTCAATTTCCTCGGCGTCCTGCTCTCTTCCGGGGCCGTGGCCTATTCGATCATCACCCTGCTGCCGATCGAACTGATCCTGCACGTGGGATCGGCGGGCGGGTTCGCGATGATCTTCGCATTGCTGCTCGCCGCGGTCCTGTGGAACCTCGCGACCTGGTATGTCGGCCTGCCGAATTCCTCCAGCCACGCGCTGATCGGATCGATCCTCGGCGTCGGCCTCGCCAACCAGCTGCTGTCGCGCGGGATCGGCGGCACTGCGGGCGTCGATTGGGGCCAGGCGGAAAAGGTGCTGTCGTCGCTGCTGTTCAGCCCGCTGATCGGCTTCGCCGGCGCCTTGCTGATGCTGCTGGTGATGAAGCGCTTCCTGCGTGATCGCAAGCTCTACACCGCGCCCGACACAAATGCCCCGCCGCCGCGCGGCATCCGCGCCACGTTGATCCTCACCTGCACCGCGGTCAGCTTCGCGCATGGCAGCAACGACGGGCAGAAGGGCATGGGCCTGATCATGCTCATCCTCATCGGCTGCGCGCCCACGGCCTATGCGCTCAACCGTACCGTCCCGCAAAGCGCCACCGCGGCCTTCGTGCAACAGGCCCGCGCCGCCGAAGCGATCTTCGCCCGCCAGCCTGGGCCCGAACCAACGTCGATCGACGTCGCCCGCGCCACGGTGACGCAGGGGCTCGCCACGCGCCACGTCGACAGCCCGGCGATCTACGGCGCGCTGTCGTCGCTGTCGCGCGACGTTGGCGATCGGCTCGCGGGCTACGGCTCCCTCGGCAAGGTGCCGGCGGCCGCCACCCCGAACCTGCGCGGCGACATGTATCTGATCCTCGACGCCAGCAAGATGATCGTCGACGACAAGGGTGCGCAGGCGCGTTTCACCGCGCAGGATATCGCCGGGATCAAGGCCTATTCCACCGCCCTCCAGCAGGGCACCCGCTACATCCCGCTCTGGGTGAAGGTCACCGTCGCGATCGCGCTCGGCCTCGGTACGATGGTCGGCTGGCGGCGGATCGTCGTCACCGTCGGCGAACGGATCGGCAAGACGCATCTCACCTATGGCATGGGCATGGCGGCGGAGCTGATGACGGCGGCGACGATCATGCTCGCCGATCGCGTCGGCATGCCGGTGTCGACCACGCACATCCTGACCTCGGGTGTCGCGGGCGCGTCGGTGGGCAACGGCGCGGGTCTGCAATGGCGCACCGTGCGCAACATGGCGCTCGCCTGGGTGATGACGCTGCCGGCGGCGATGCTGCTCGCGGGGCTGCTCTATTGGGGGCTGCTCACCGTGTTGCGGTCGACCATGGCGGCCTGATCGTCGCAACACGATCGTAATGCTGCCGTGACCGCCACGTCACACTGATCGGGCATGACGATCCCGGGACAGCGGGTCCCGGGGGGCGATCATGACCACCGACGAACACAGCGCCGACATCCTCGCCTTCGTCGGGCAGCGCCCGACCCAGCCCGAACGCGCCGGCGGCGCGCGACGTCGGTTCCGTACGATCTGGATATCCGACGTCCATCTCGGCACCCGCGGCTGCAATGCCGACATGCTGATCGACTTCCTCGATCACGTCGACAGCGAGCATCTCTACCTGGTCGGCGACATGATCGACGGCTGGCGCCTCAAGAAGCGCTTCTACTGGCCTGCCGCGCACAACGACGTCGTCTGGCGGCTGATGAAGCGGGCGAAGCGCGGCACCCGCGTCACCTATATCCCCGGCAACCATGACGAGGTCTTTCGCCAGTTCGCCGGCATGGACTTCGGCGGCGTGAAGATCCGGCGCAAGGCGATCCATACCACCGCCGACGGTCGCCGCCTGCTGGTGCTCCACGGCGACGAATTCGACGCGATCACCCTCGCCCACCGCTGGGTCGCCTTCGTCGGCGACAGTGCCTACACCGCGCTGATGGTGGTGAACCAGTGGCTCAACGTCGCGCGCCGCCGCCTCGGCATGCCCTATTGGTCACTGTCCAAGCATGCCAAGGCCAAGGTCAAGAACGCCGTCGCCTTCATCTCGCATTTCGAGGAAGTGGTGGCGCATGCGGCGGGCTCGCGCGGCGTAGACGGAGTCGTCTGCGGCCATATCCACACTGCGGAAATCCGGCAGATCGGCGACGTCGCTTATTACAACGACGGCGATTGGGTCGAAGGCTGCACCGCGCTGGTCGAACATTTCGACGGGCGAATGGAATTGCTGCACTGGGCGGACGAGATCGCCGCGCGCGAAGCGGCGGAGCGCGTCGCTGCGGCTGCGGCGACGGTCGCCGCCTGATGCGGATCGCCCTCGTCACCGACGCCTGGACACCGCAGGTCAACGGCGTCGTCCGCACCCTGACCGCGGTGAAGCGCGAACTTGAGGCGCAGGGGCATCGGATGCTCGTCGTGTCGCCCGACCGCTTCGCCAGCCTGCCCTGCCCCAGCTATCCGGAAATCAGGCTGGCGCTCGCCCGGCGCGGGACGATCGGGCGGCTGATCCGCGCGTTCGACGCGGATGCGATCCACATCGCCACGGAAGGTCCGCTGGGGCTCGCCGCCCGCCGCTGGTGCCTGGCGCAGGGGCTGCGCTTCACCACCGCCTATCACACGCAATTCCCCGATTACGTCGCGGCGCGGACCGGTGTGAATGCCGAATGGATCTGGCGCTACATCCGTTGGTTCCACGCCCCCGCCGACGCGATCCTCACCTCGACCCCGTCGGTGGATGCGGTGCTGCGCAGCCACGGGCTGACGCGCCTGAGCCGCTGGGGCCGGGGCGTCGATCTCGACACCTTCTCCGCTGCCGGCCCGACCGATCCGGCGATCGATGCGCTTGCTGGCCCGATATTGCTCTACGTCGGCCGGGTCGCGGTGGAGAAGAATGTCGAAGCGTTCCTGGACGCTGACGTGCCGGGGACCAAGGTCGTGGTCGGCGACGGTCCGGCACGCGCGATGCTGGCCGCCCGCTACCCCGATGCGCATTTCCTGGGGCCGAAGTTCGGCGACGCGCTCGCCGCCGCCTATCGCAGCGCGGACGTGCTGGTATTCCCCAGCCTCACCGACACCTTCGGGCTCGTGATGATCGAGGCGCTCGCCTGCGGGACGCCGGTCGCCGCGCTGCCGGCGCCGGGTCCGGTCGATGTGCTGGACCCGCAGATCGGCGCGATCGACGCCGATCTGGTCACCGCGATCCGCGGCGCGCTGACCCGCGATCGCGCGGCATGTGCCGCCTATGCGGGCCGCTTCACCTGGGCGAACAGCGCCCGGCAGTTTCTCGACAGCCTGTCGCCGATCAGCACGCCGAGCGCCAGAGCCGCCTGACCGTTAGCGAGATGCCGTCCGCGCGACGGCATCCCGTCCAATCCACGCGCCGCGCCTAGGCCGCGCCACGGTCGGCCGTCCTACTCCAAACCGCCGCCAAGCGACCGATAGAGTTCCACCAGGTTGCTGCCCCGATTCAACCGCGTCGTCACCAGCTGCTGCTGCGCCGCATAGGCATTGCGCTGCGAATCGAGCGTGGTCAGGAACGATTCCACGCCTGCACGATAGCGCGCGTCGGAAATGCGCAAGGCGACGTTCGCCGCCTCGACCCGAGCGGTCTGCGCCGACACCTGTTCATCGATCGTGCCGCGCTGCGCCAGTGCATCCGCCACTTCGCGGAATGCGGTCTGCACCGTCCGTTCGTAGGTGGACACCGCCGATTGCTGCTGCGCGCGGGCGACGTCGACGTTGCCGCGCAAACGCCCGCCGTCGAACAGCGGCAGCGATACCGCGGGCGCACCGGTGTAGGTGAAGCTGCCCCCCGCGAACAACCCGCTCAGCGCGGTGCTGATCGTGCCGAGCGTCGCGGTCAACGAGATGCGTGGGAACAGCGCGGCCCGTGCAGCACCGATGTTGGCGTTCTGCGCGATCAGCTGGTGCTCGGCTTGCAGCACGTCCGGGCGACGCAACAGCACGTCGGACGACACGCCTGCCGGCAGCACCGCCAAAGCCGCATCGCCGTTGCCCAGCCCCTGCGGCAGCAGTGCCGGCGTGACCGACGTACCGACCAGCAGGTCGAGCGCATTCTTGTCCTGCGCCACCCGCGTCTTGAGCACGGCGATGTCGTTGCGTGCCGTCTGATAGCTCGTCTCGGCCTGCCGCGCCTCCAGTTCCGACGCCACACCGATGCGGAACTGCGCCCGCGTCAGCTCCAGCGATTTGGCGAAGGACGTGAGCGAATCCTGTGAGATGCGCAGCTGGTCCTGATCCGATGCCAGCGTCAGCCACGCGGTCGCGATCTCCGCGATCAGGCTGATGCGGGCCGACCGCTGCGCCTCTTCGGTCGCGAAGAATTGCTCCAACGACGCGCGGTTGAGGTTGCGGATGCGACCGAACAGATCGAGTTCGAACGCGGAGAAGCCGACGTTGGCGGAATAGAACTCGTAATTGGAAGAACCGGTGCCGACGGATGCGCCGGTCGTGCCCGTTCCCGTCCCCGTGCCCGTGCCCGTGCCGACCCCGCCCCCCGTCGTGCCCGTTCCCGATCCGGTGCCGATGCCCGTTCCGCCCGCGGCGGCACCGCCGACGGCGCCGGACGCGCCCTGGACGTTGTTGGTGTAGGTCGCCGATCCGGACAGCGACGTCGACGGCACCAGGTCGGCGCGCTGGATGCGATATTGCGCCCGCGCCTGCAACACATTGGCCGCCGCGATCCGCAGGTCGCGGTTGTTCTCCAGCCCCAGCGCGATCGTCTGGCGCAGGCGCTCGTCGGTGAAGAACGTCCGCCAGCCGATCTTGCTGACGTCGGGAGCGTCGGTCGCCGCCGCCGGGTAGACGCCGCCCTGCGGCAGGGCCGCGGGCACGGCGCCCACCGGGCGCACGTATTTGGGGGCGAGGTTGCACCCGGCGAGCGTGGTGGCCGCGAGCAGGGCCAGGACGATGGTACGATGGATCACGATTCAGGCTCCCTGCGGCGCGGGCGTCGGCCCGTGCGCGCCGTCGTCATGCGGGCGGTCGTCGTGCGGACGATCCTCCGCGACCGGCTTGGCATCGCCGCTGTGGCCGAACAGCCGCAGCGTGACGACGAAGAACATCGGCACGAAGAAGATCGCGAGGATCGTCGCCGACAACATACCGCCGACCACGGCGCGACCGATCGCGTTCTGGCCGCCGGCGCCTGCCCCGTTGGCGATCGCCAGCGGGAACACGCCGAAGATGAAGGCGAGACTGGTCATCAGGATCGGTCGAAGCCGCAGCTTCGCCGCCTCGATCGCCGCGTCGAAGGCGCTGAGGCCGTCGCGCATCTTCTCCTCGGCGAATTCGACGATCAGGATCGCGTTCTTCGCCGACACGCCGATCGTCGTGATCAGGCCGACCTGCAGGTAGATGTCGTTGTTGAGCCCCGTCAGGCTCGCGGCGAGCAGGGCACCCAGGACACCCAGAGGCACCACCAGCATGACCGAGATCGGCACCGACCAGCTTTCGTACAGCGCCGCGAGGCACAGGAACACGATCAGCAGCGACAGGCCGTAAAGCGCCGGTGCCTGCCCGCCCGACAGCTGTTCCTCATAGCTGAGCCCGGTCCATTCCAGCCGCGTGCCCGGCGGCAGCTTGGCCTGCATGTCCTGCATCGCCTTCAACGCGGCGCCGGACGAGACGCCGGGTGCCGGCTGGCCGAGGATTTCCATCGAGGGCTGGCCGTTGTAGCGGGTCAGCTGCATCGGCCCCTGTCGCCAGGACACGTTGGAGAAGGCGGTGAACGGCGCCATCGCCCCGCTTTCGCCGCGCACGTACAGGTCGCCGATATCCTCCGGCGCCATGCGATAGGCGGCATCGGCCTGGATATAGACGCGCTTGACGCGGCCACGGTCGATGAAGTCGTTGACGTACGCGCCGCCCCAGGCGGTGGCGATGGTGCTGTTCACCGTCGCCAGATCGAGACCGAGCGCGCGCGCCTTGTCCTGATCGACCGCGACCTTCAGCTGCGGCGCGTCGTCGAGCGCATTCGGCCGGACCCCGACCAGCAGCTTGTTCTGCGAGGCCATGCCGAGCAACTGGTTGCGCGCGGCGAGCAACCGGTCGTGACCGATGCCGCCTTCGTCGACCAGCTGGAGATCGAAACCGGTCGCATTGCCCAGTTCCTGCACGGCGGGGGGAATGACCGCGAAGATCAGGCCGTCGCTGTAGCGCGCGAAGGCGCCCATCGCCCGGCCGACGATCGCCTGCGCCTTGTTCTCCGCGCCCGGACGATCCTTCCATTCCTTCATCGGGATAAAGGCGATGCCGCTGTTCTGCCCCTGCCCGGCGAAGCTGAAACCGTTGATCGTGTACACGCCACGGATCGCGCCGCCCGCATTTTGCAGGAAGTGATCGCGGACGAGGTCAAGGCCCTTTTGCGTCCGCGCGGTGGTGGCGCCCGGAGGCCCCTGGACCAGCGCGATCATCACGCCCTGATCCTCGTCGGGAAGGAAGCCGGTGGGCAGGCGCATGAACAGGAACGCCATGCCGGCGAGGATGACCGCATAGGCGATCAGCGACCGCCCCCAGCGGCGCGCGGTGGAGCGCACGCCCTGTTCGTAACGCGCGCGGCCGCGGTCGAAGCGGTCGTTGAACCAGCGGAAGAAGCGGGCGAGCGGGCCGTTTCCTTCGCCCTTGTTCGGGTCGTGCGGCTTCAGGATCGTCGCGCACAGCGCCGGCGTCAGGATCAGTGCGACCGCGACCGACAGGACCATCGCCGACACGATGGTGATCGAGAACTGGCGATAGATGACACCGGTCGATCCGCCGAAGAATGCCATCGGCAGGAACACCGCCGTCAGCACCACCGCGATGCCGATCAGCGCGCCGGTGATTTCGTCCATCGACTTTCGCGCCGCCTCCCGGGGCGGCAGATGTTCGGTGGTGATCAGGCGCTCGACGTTCTCGACGACGACGATCGCGTCGTCGACCAGCAGGCCGATCGCCAGCACCATGCCGAACAGGGTCAGCGTGTTGATCGAATAGCCGAACGCCGCCAGCACTGCGAACGTGCCGGTCAGCACCACCGGCACCGCGATCGTCGGGATCAGCGTCGCGCGGAAGTTCTGGAGGAACAGGAACATGACGAGGAAGACGAGCACGATCGCCTCGACCAGCGTCTCGATCACCTGCTCGATCGACAGCCGCACGAAAGGCGACGTGTCGTACGGGAAGATGACCTTGACGTCGGACGGGAACTGCTTGGCGAGTTCGGTCACGCGCGCCTTGACCGCCACGACGGTGTCGAGCGCATTGGCGCCCGGCGCCAGCTTGATGCCGATGCCCGATGCCGGCTTGCCGTTCCACTGCGCGGAAAAGGCGTAGTTTTCGGCACCGATCTCGACCCGGGCGACGTCGCCCAGCCGAACGATCGAACCGGCGGTGCTGCTCTTCAGCCGGATCTGCGCGAATTCCTGCGGCGAGGTGAGGCGCGACGAGACCGAGACGGTCGCGTTCAGCATCTGCTCCTTGGGTGCCGGCTGCGCACCGATCTGGCCCGCCGATACCTGCGCGTTCTGGGCGGTGACCGCATTGGTCACGTCCGCCATCGTCAGCGCATAATTGTTGAGCTTGATCGGATCGACCCAGATCCGCATCGCATATTGCGAACCGAAGATTTGCGTGTCGCCGACCCCGGTCACGCGGGACAGCGGGTCCGAGATCCGCGAGGCGACGATGTCGGCCAGATCGTCGGCGTTATGCGCGCCGTTTTCGGAATACAGGCCGACGAACAGCAGGAAGTTCTGCGTCGCCTTGGCGACGATGATGCCCTGGCGCTGCACCTCCTGCGGCAACAGCGGGGTCGCCGCCTGCAGCTTGTTCTGCACCTGAACCTGCGCAATGTCGGGATCGGTGCCCTGTTCGAAGGTCAGCGTGATCGTCACCAGGCCCGCGGAGGACGAGGAGGCCGAGAAGTAGCGAAGGTGATCGATCCCCTTCATCTGCTGCTCGATGATCTGGGTGGTCGTGTTCTCCAGCGTCTGTGCGTCGGCGCCGGGATAATTGGCGGTGATCGACACCGCGGGCGGTGCGATCGCCGGGAACTGCGCGATCGGCAGCGTCCGCAGCGACAGGACGCCGGCGATGACCACCATCACGGCGAGCACATAGGCGAAGATCGGACGATCGATGAAATAGCGGGACATGCTGGATTACTTCGCCTGTGCCTGAGCCTGGCCCTGCTGGCCCTGACCCGCGCCGCCCGCCGGTGCGGGGGCGGCATTGGGGTTCCACGGCTTGCCTTGCACCGGCATGCCGGGGCGCAGCATCATGCCGCC
>CAYQPM010000016.1:0-29690 GCA_964419295.1 uncultured Stakelama sp.
CTGCCGTTCGTCCACGGCCGCCTGTTCGGCAGCCTGCCGACGCGCGGCGACGTGGTGATCGTGACGCCGCCGGGCACGCGGAGCGACTATATCAAGCGCGTCATCGGCCTGCCCGGCGATACGCTGGCGGTGCAGGGCGGCACGGTGATCCTGAACGGCAAGCCGATCGCGCGCGGGCCGGTGCATTATGTCGACCTGCCCGTCGACACCAACAGCCCGTGCAGCGACAGCGAATATTTCGGCGCGCGCCGGCCGGCGAGCCCAAATGCGGGAGGGGGCGGCGGCTATGTCTGCCACCTGCCGATCGTCACCGAAACGCTGCCCAACGGCCGCCATTACGATACGGTCGACCTGGAGCCGGACAGCCCGGGCGACAATTTTCCCGCGGTGAAGATCCCCGCCAACCACGTGTTCCTGATGGGCGACAATCGCGACCGGTCGGCGGACAGCCGCTTTCCGCTGTCGCAGCTGGGCCTGGGCGGCCCGGTGCCGTACGAAAACCTGGGGGGGCGCGCGGAATTCCTGACGTTCAGCCTGGACGGCGACGCGTCGCTCAACCCGTTGAGCTGGTGGGGATCGCTGCGCTCGGGCCGCGCCGGCCTGTCGCTCCATCCCGCCGGGGGCAAGTGACGTGACGCAGGAATCGCCCGCGCACGCCCCGGTCGGCGATCCCAGCCCCAACGAGATGCGCGATCCGCTGGTGCGGCAGGAGCTGAAGCGCGCGGCGGTGTGGCTCGGGCTGGCGGGGGCGATCGCTCTGGCGGTGATCCTGGTCCAGCCGCTGCTGATCATCTTTGCCGGGCTGGTGTTCGCCGCGCTGCTCGACGGCGGCGTGCGGCTGCTCGGCCGGGTGCTGCCGATCGGGCGCGGATGGCGGCTGCTGATCGTCATGCTGCTGACGATCGCCTTTCTGATCGGCACCTTCTACCTGACCGGCGTCCAGGTCGCGGAACAGTTCGGACAGCTGCGCAGCACGCTGGAAAGCCAGGCGAACCGGCTTGCCACCTGGCTGAGCGCGCAGGGGCTGATGCCCGGCGCGTCCGACGTCAGCGGCATCGCGCGGCAGGCGCTGAGCTCGGTCGGCCGGATCACCTCCTGGGTCGGCACCGCATTCGGCGCGCTGACGACGATGTTCATGATCGTGGTGATCGGCCTGTTCGTCGCGATGGACCCCGGCACCTATCGGCGCGGCATCGAATGGATGGTGCCGCGGCGCAACCGGGCCGAATTCGCGATCGTGATCGAACGCATGGGCAAGACGCTGCGCCGCCTGCTCGCCGGGCGCCTGCTCGGCATGCTGGCCGAGGGCGTGCTGACCGGCATCGCGCTCACCATCGGCGGCGTGCCGATGGCGATGATCCTGGGCATCCTGACCGGATTGTTCGCGTTCATCCCCAATATCGGCGCCTTCATCAGCGGCGCGCTGATGATCGCGGTGGGCTTTTCGGCGGGCACGCACGTCGGCTTCTGGGCGATCGGCACCTATGTGATCGTGCAGGGGTTCGACGGCTATGTGCTGCTGCCGATCGTCGCGAAGAAGACGGTCGACCTGCCGCCCGCGCTGACGCTGGGCGCGCAGATCATGGCGAGCGCGCTGTTCGGCATCCTGGGGCTGGCGCTGGCCGATCCGATGACCGCGATGGTCAAGACCGCGCTGGAGCGCAGTTCCGAACGCGAGGCGGAGCGCGAGGGTTCAGACGAGGGCGTCGAACAAGGCTAGGTAGCGCGCCGCCGAATCGAGGCCGGGCGGCGGCACCGGCACCGGGCGCGGCGCATCGAGCCAATGCAGCAGCGCGGCGGCGAGCCCCGCCGCATCGTCCTGCGCCACGATCGTGCCGAGCGCGGGCATGCCGGGCGGGGGCATGCCGATGATTTCGTGCACCGACGGGCTGCTGTCGGTCGCGACCACCGGCGTGCCGACCGACAGCGCTTCGCGCAGCACGCCCGGCACGCCTTCGTAATCGGAAGGCAGCACCAGCATGCTTGCCGCCGCCATCGCGGGCAGCGGATCGGCGACATGCCCGGCCAGCCGCACGCGCGACCCCAGCGCCAGCGCGTCGATCTGGCGTTGCAGCGCAGGACGCAGATCGCCTTCGCCGAGGATCACGACCTGCACGTCGGCGGGCAGCGCCGGAGTCGCCGCGATCAGCCGGTCCCACCGCTTTTGCGCCACGAGCCGGCCGACGCCCAGGATCACCCGGCCGGCGGGCAGCGGCGATGCTGCTCCGTCGTGTCCGCGCGGCGCGGGCGGATTGGGAATGACGCTGGTGCGCCCCTGCATGCCGGTCGCCCGTGCCGCCTGCGCCGCGGTCGCCGGCGTCATCGCGACGAGGTGGTCGAGGAAGCGGCCATGCTGCGCCAGCCATAGGCGATGGCCGGCGTGCATCAGCCGGTTGTGGTCGCCGCGCTCGATCGCATTCGACATCTTGGCGACGATCGGCGGACAATCGCCGTCCAGCCGCGCCCGCAGCCACAGCGCGGGCAGGGTGTAGTAATTGCCCGCGCAGAAGATCACGTCGGGGCGCAGCCGGCGGACGATGCCGGGCAGCCGGGCCTGCGCGGCATAGCTGCGGCGGCCCAGCGGCTCCAGCGACAGTGCCGCCGGGATATTCGCGGCGAGCGGCCCGGTGGCGTCGCCGATCGCCAGCGTCACCCGGCGCCCCGCCGCAAGCCATTCGCCGGCAAGGCGTAATTGCGCGCGCTCGACGCCGCCGCCCGACAGGTCCTGCGCATAGGTGAGGATATGATCGGCGGGCATCGGCGCCGATCGTCTTGGCACAGCTGCGCGTGACGGGACAGTGAAACGGAATTCATGTGCACGCCAGCCGCTTTGCGGCTACTGCGCCCCACCTTCATCGTTCGGACCACCGGGTGCAGATCGACCATAGTGCAGGCCATCCCATCGAGATCGTGCCGCCATCTCCAGACCTTGCGGGCCTGCAGCCCCTGAAGACGATCAAGAGCCGCTGGCCCGCGATCATCGGTGCGCTGGTGACTCTGGCGATGCTGGCCGGGCTGGGGCGCGAGCTGTTCAGTTCGGGCCTCGCCGGGCTCGACCGGACGACGCCGCGCAGCCCGCTGTTCTACCTTGCCTTCACCGCGCTCTATTTCATCCCGCCGCTGGCCGATTACCTGATCTTCCGCCGTTTGTGGGGGATCCCGATCGCCGGGCTGATCGCGCTGATCAAGAAGCGGATCGCGAACGATGTCGTCATGGGCTATTCGGGCGAGGCCTATTTCTACGCCTGGGCGCGGCAGCGGACGCAGCTGATCGCGGCGCCGTTCGGGGCGGTGAAGGACGTGTCGATCCTGTCGGCGATCGCCGGCAATGCGGTGACGCTGGCGATGATCGCGGTCGCGCTGCCGGTCGGGCGCAACCTGATCCCGCCCGACATGATGCGCTACGTCTATGGATCGCTGGTCGTGATCTTCGGCACGTCGCTGCCGTTCCTGATCTTTTCGCGCAAGGTGTTCTCGTTGCCGCGGTCCGAATTGTGGATCGTGTTCGGGGTGCATTGCGCGCGCCTGATCCTGGGCGGCTTCTTCCTGGCGCTCGCCTGGGCGCTGGCGATGCCGAGCGTGGCGATCGGCACCTGGCTGTTCCTGTCCGCCGGACGGATGCTGTTCTCGCGCCTGCCGCTGCTGCCCAACAAGGACCTGCTGTTCGCCAATTTCGCGATCCTGATGATCGGCGAGGACCAGGCATTGTCCGAACTGATCGCGTTCACCGCGGCGGCGGTGCTGCTGGTCCATGCCGTGCTGATCGTCGGGTTCGGCGCCTATCATCTCGTCACGAGGAAGCCGTTATGATCCGTTTCGGCATGGTCGCCACGCTGCTGGCGCTGACGCATGCGGGTCCGGCGGCAGCGCAGATCCTGGGCAGCGATGCGGCGGCGTGCAGCCCCGGCGGCGGCCCCGCGATCCTGGCCGAGATCGGCGGGTTGAAGGACCGCAAGGGCCGGCTGAAGCTGGAGCTGTATCCGGCCGACGAAGCGGATTTCCTGGCCGACGACCGCGACCTGATCGCGGCTGGCAAGACGTTCCGCCGCGTCTGGACCGCGATACCCGCCAGCGGCGCGGTCGCGATCTGCATCCGCGTGCCGCATCCCGGCCGCTATGCGCTGTTCGTGACGCACGACCGCGACGGCAAGAACAAGTTCAATTTCTTCGCGGACGGCGCAGGATTTCCCGGTCCCGGCAAGCTCGGCATGTCGCGGCCGAAGGTGACGCGCGCGCTGGTCGACGTCGGTCCCGGCACCGCCGAGCGCGCCGTGCAGATGCAGTATTTCCACGGCCTTGGCGGCTTTTCGCCGTCCAAGGGCGGCTGAGGCGGGCGCGGCCATGCGGATCGTCGACGTCAACGAATTCTATTCGCCGACCGGCGGCGGCGTGCGCACCTATGTCGATCGCAAGATCGAGGTGCTGGCCGCGATGGGGCACGAGCTGATCGTGCTCGCCCCCGGTCGCGAGAACCGGGTGGAGGAGCGCCCCGGTGGCGGCGCGATCCATTACATCAAGGCGCCGGGCATGCCGTTCGACGCCAATTACGGGCTGTTCTGGGATGCCGAGCCGATCCACCGCCGGCTCGACGCGCTCGATCCCGATGTCGTCGAGAATTGCTCGCCGTGGCGATCCGCCTGGATCGTCGCCGACTGGCAGGGGCGGGCGATCCGGTCGTTCTTCATGCACAACGACAATGTCGAGGCCTATCCGAAGCGCTGGCTGAAGCCGATCGCGTCGGGCGAGCGGATCGAGCGGGCCTTCGCCTGGTACGATCGCTATCTGGGGCGGTGCCTGGACCAGTTCGACACCGTCGTCACCAACGGCCCGGCGCTGACCAAGCAGCTCGCCGCGCGCGGGGTGCGGGTGGATGCCACGATGCCGCTGGGGATCGAGCGGGCGCATTTCTCGCCGTCGTTGCGGGACGAGGGGCTGCGCGCCGCGCTGCTCGACCAATGCGGCCTGCCCAGCCACGCCCACCTGCTGCTGGGTGTCGGGCGGCATCACCCGGAAAAGCGCTGGCCGACGGTGATCGACGCGGTACGCCGTGCGGGCACCTCCGCGCCGGTCGGGCTGGTGATCCTGGGCCAGGGCATGGACACCAAGACGCTGGAACGGCACATCGGCGACAATCCGCACATCCGTCTATTCAAGCCGGTCTACGACCGCCGCCGGCTCGCGACGATCATGGCGAGCGCCGATATCTACATCCACGGCTGCGGCACCGAGACGTTCGGGCTGGTGCCGGCCGAGGCGCTGGCGAGCGGCACCCCGCTGATCGTGCCCGACGGCGGCGGCACCGCCGAGATCGCCGACCCGCTGTTCGCCGAAGTGTACGAACAGCGCGATGCGCATTCCTGCGCCGACGCGATCATGCGGATGCTGGCACGCGACCGCACGATCGTCCGCCGCGCCTCCGCCGTGGCGGCGACCCGGGTGCGCAGCGACGAGCAGCATTGCGCCGATCTGGTGGCGCATTACGCGGATGTGATCGCCCGCCGGGATCAGCCGGTCAGAAGGTCCGCGTAGGCGGCGGGACGATGCCGGCGGAACGCGGCGAAGGTCGCGGTGATGCTGGTCATCAACGCGGGCACGCCGGTATCGCCGGGATGGACCGCGATCCGCACGTTGCGCACCGGTTGCAGCGCGCGACGCAGCGTCGCGGCGGCGGCGAGCGAGCTCCACTGCCGCATCCGGCTGCGGCTGGCCCAGGTGATCACCGGGCCGCGCGCCAGCACCGCACCGCCGGGTGCCCAGACGCGGGCATGATCCTCGGCCAGAGCGAATCCCGCATCGGCCAACGCCGCCTTGGCACCGTCCGAATAGAGCCAGGCGGGGGCGATGAAGCCGGTCGCCGCGCGGCCGGTGATATCCTCGACCAGCGCCTTGCCGCGACGCATGCGGGCCAGCGCCTCGGCATGATCGAGACCCAGGAATTCGCCTTCGCCGGCGGTCATGTGGCGCGCCTTCAGCGCGGCGGCGGTGCCGGTGTGGGCGCTGTCGTCGCGGTGCGTCCAGCCGTGGACGAACATCTCCACCCCCTCGTCCGCCCAGCCGCGCAGGCGGGTGGCGAAGGCGGGGGTGATCGGCGCGCTGCTCCAGTGATCGGGCACCACCAGCATCGCGAGCCGCCGTCCGACATGCGGGGCGAGGTGATCGAGCAGCGCGTCGACCTGCCCCTCGAACCGGGGCGAGACGTCGTGGATGGAGGCGAACAGGCGTTTCATCGGCGCCGACGATAGACGCTGATCGCCTCGTTGCCCATCGGCAGCTGCGCGGCGAGGCGATAGTCGCGGGCGATCAGCGCCGACACCAGCGCATGCGCCGCGGGTCGTTCGCCATTATAGGGCGGGCGCATCACCACCACCGCCGGCCGTGCGGCGATGATCCGGCGGATCTCGCCATCCTGATCGACGCCAGTCGCGCCCGCTTCGCGCGCGCGGCTGAGGTGGGCGGGGACGATGTACCGCGACAGCGTGCAGCGCCCCGTCGCGACATAGAGCATCGTCGTGCCCGAATAGACGTAGAGGCAACCCGGTCCGCGACCCACGGCGCGGGTCAGCGCGGCGAATTGCGCCGGACCGCCGCGCCCGGCGATGGTGACGACGAGCACGATCTGCCCCGCCAGCGCGGCGGTGGCGAGCAGCGCGGCGGCGCGGCGGCCGCGCCACCAATCGCCGCCCAGCATGCCCGCCGCCGCGATACAGGCGGGCAGCAGCAGCGGCAGGCTGTAATGATCGAACCAGGGGCGGAAGATGAGCACGCTGACGATGGCGACGCCGAGCCACCAGGCGAGGAAGCGCCGCTCGCGGCCGGCCTGGCTGCGCCGCAGGGCGATCAGCGCGAGGGCGACGAGCGGCGAGGTGATGAGGACGATCTGGCCGAAATTGCCCGCCAGTTCGGCGAACGGGTCCGGGTTACGGTGGAAGATCGACAGGAAATTGGCGTAGAAGAACGCATCCCACGCGCCGATGCCGGCATAATAGCCGGCGGCGAGCGCGGTCGGCAGCAGCGCGACGATGACCAGCGCCACGCCATAAGCGAGCAGCGCGAGCGGTCGACGGCCCCGCCGCCATTCTTCGGCAAGCAGCCACAAGCCGAAGAACACGCCTTCGAACAGCACCGAATATTTGATCTGGAGCGCCACGCCGATCAGCGCCATCGCGGCCAGCCCGGCGGCGCGGCGGGGCGGTGCGCCGTCGCGCGGCAGGATCAGCAGCGCCGCGCCGATCGTCAGCAGGTTGTAGAAGATCGGCGACTGTCCGCCCTGTCCGCCGAGCAGCCCGGCCCACAGGATATAGGCGATCGCCGCCACGGTCGCGCCGGCTGCGAAACCGGTCCGCTCGGCCATCCGTCCGATCGCCAGGCCGGTGGCGACGACGCTGGCCAGCGCGAGCGCCTGATACGCCCAGATGCCGGCGGGAAACCCCAATCCGGCGGGAAAGGCGTAGAGCAGGAACAGCCCGACGGGCTTGCGATCCCACACGTCCACGAACGGCAGCTGGCCGTGCCACAGCGCGTTGCCGGCGAAATAATAGAATTCCTCGTCCGCATGGACGACCGGATCGCCGAAGGTGAGCGCGCGCGCGGCGATCGCGACGAGCAGCAGGATCGGCAGTCGCCACCGCGGATGGGTCAACGCGTGCATCGCTGCGCGCCTAGCGGGGTGACCCGGCGGACTCAATGGTTCGCCCGTCGGCGGCGGTGCCGGGATCGCGATGCCGGCTGAACCTCAGACCGGTTTCGGGAGCCGCTTTGCCGTGACGAAGTAATCGAGCGCCGTCGAATCGCTCAGCGTGAACCCGGTGGCGGGCGAGAAGCCCAGCCCGCGCGTGTCCGTCACCGTCAGCCCGGCGCGGACGAGCAGGTCGGTCAGTTCCTCCGGCGTCAGGAATTTGTCCCAGTCGTGCGTGCCGCGCGGGATGCGCCCGGTGCCCTCCGCCAGCGTGATCAAGGCGAGCCGCGACAGCGGCGTGCGGTTGGGGGTGGAGATCACCAGCAGGCCGTCGTCGGCCAGCACCTCAGCCAGGCCGCGGACGAACCCAGCCGGGTCGGACACATGCTCGATCACCTCGAGGCTGGTGACCAGATCGAAGCGGTCCGTCACCGCCTCCACGCCGACCGCGCGATAGTCGATGGTGAGGCCGCTTTGTGCGGCATGCGCTTGTGCCACCGCAATATTTTCGGCCGCCGCGTCGATGCCGGTGACGTTCGCGCCCAGCCGGGCCAGCGGTTCGCACAACAGGCCGGCGCCGCAGCCGACGTCGAGCGCCCGTTTCCCCGCGAGCGGCGCGAAGCTGGTGTCGTCGCCATCCCAATGCAGGTCGACCGCGGCGCGGATATAGCCGAGCCGCGCGGGGTTCAGCTTGTGCAGCATCGCCGACGATCCCCTGGGATCCCACCAGTCCTTTGCCATCCCGCCGAAATGCTGCGCTTCGCGCGGGTCGATCGTGCTGCTTGCGCTTCCCATGGCCGCTACCTATCAGGACGGCCCCTTTACCCCAAGGAGTTTGGCGACGAGAGATGGCGCGGATCGTGATGAAGTTCGGCGGCACGTCGATGGCCGGGATCGAGCGCATCCGCAGCGTCGCCGCGCGTGTCAAACGCGAAGTCGAGGCGGGGAACCAGGTCGCGGTCGTCGTTTCGGCGATGGCGGGCGAGACCGACCGGCTGGTCGGGTTCTGCCGCGAAGCCTCGTCGCTCTACGATCCGCGCGAATATGACGTCGTCGTCTCTGCCGGCGAACAGATCACCAGCGGCCTGCTCGCGATCGCGCTGCAGGCGGCGGGCGTGCAGGCGCGGACCTGGCTCGGCTGGCAATTGCCGATCCATACCGACGATGCCCATGCCAAGGCGCGCATCGGCGCCATCGAGACGGACGCGCTCGACGCCAGCCTGGCGGCGGGCGAGGTGGCGGTGATCCCCGGGTTCCAGGGCATCGCCGACGACGTCGACGGCGCGCGGGGACGGGTGACGACGCTGGGCCGCGGCGGTTCGGATACGTCGGCGGTGGCGGTGGCGGCGGCGATGAAGGCCGACCGCTGCGACATCTACACCGACGTGGATGGCGTGTACACGACCGATCCGAGGATCGTGCCGCGCGCGCGCAAGCTCGCCAAGGTGACGTACGAAGAGATGCTGGAACTCGCCAGCGTCGGTGCGAAGGTGTTGCAGACCCGATCGGTCGGGCTCGCGATGAAGGAACAGGTCCGCGTCCAGGTGCTCTCGTCCTTCACCGGACCCGATGCGCCGATGGCGGACACATTGCCCGGCACGATGATCGTGGGCGAAGAGGAGATCGACGACGTGGAACGCCAGCTCATCACGGGGATCGCCCACGACAAGAACGAGGCGAAGATCACGCTGACCGGGGTTCCCGACAAGCCGGGCACGGTCGCCGCGATCTTCGAACCGCTCGCCGCGGCGAACATCAACGTCGACATGATCATCCAGAATATCGCGCACAACCACGGATCGACCGACGTCACCTTCACCGTGCCGTCGGCGGACCTGCCGCGGTCGCTGGAGGCACTGAACCAGGCGCGCGAGGCGATCGGCTTCGGCGAGCTGGTGCACGACGTGCGGGTCGCCAAGATCTCGGTCGTCGGTGTCGGGATGCGCAGCCACGCCGGCGTCGCCAGCCGGATGTTCACCACATTGGGCGCGCGCGGGATCAACATCCAGGCGATCTCGACCAGCGAGATCAAGGTCAGCGTGCTGATCCACGAGGACGAGACCGAACTCGCGGTGCGCGTGCTCCACACCGCCTATGGCCTCGACGCGGCGGAAGCGGCGTGAGCGTCGGTCAGGAGCGGCTGGACCGCCGGATGGCGCGCGGCGCCGCGTTCCTCGGCAGCGAGGTCGCGATCATGGCGGGCGCGATGTCCTGGGTGTCGGAACGCCATCTGGTCAGCGCGATGTCGAACGCGGGTGGCTTCGGCGTGATCGCCTGCGGCGCGATGACGCCCGCGTTGCTCGATGCCGAGATCGCCGGGACCAAGGCGCTGACCGACAAGCCGTTCGGCGTGAACCTGATCACGATGCACCCGGCGCTGTTCGACCTGATCGCGGTCTGCGCCCGGCACGCGGTCGGTCATGTCGTGCTGGCGGGTGGCCTGCCGCCCAAGGGTTCGCTCGAGGCGATCAAGGCGGGCGGCGCCAAGGTGATCTGCTTCGCGCCGACGCTGGCGCTGGCCAAGAAGCTGATCCGGTCGGGCGTCGATGCATTGGTGATCGAGGGGATGGAAGCCGGTGGCCATATCGGCCCGGTCTCGACCAGCGTCCTGGCGCAGGAGATGCTGCCCGAGATCGCCGAGGCGGTGCCCGTGTTCGTCGCCGGCGGCATCGGCCGGGGCGAGGCGATCGCCGGCTATCTCGACATGGGGGCGGCGGGTGTCCAGCTCGGTACGCGCTTCGTCTGCGCGACCGAATCGATCGCGCACGCCAATTTCAAGAAGGCGTTCATCCGCGCCTCCGCCCGCGACGCCGTGGCGAGCGTCCAGCTCGATCCGCGCCTGCCGGTGATCCCGGTCCGCGCGCTCAAGAATGCCGGCGGCGAGCTGTTCACCGCCAAGCAGCGCGAGGTGGCGCGCAGCCTCGACGAAGGCGGCGTCGTCATGGCCGAGGCGCAGTTGCAGATCGAGCATTACTGGGCCGGCGCGCTGCGCCGCGCGGTGATCGACGGCGACGTCGAACATGGCAGCGTCATGGCGGGCCAGTCGGTCGGCATGGTGACGAAGGAAGAACCGATCGCCGACATCATCGGCGCGCTGATGAGCGAGGCTGCGTCGGCCCTGGAGAAGCGGGCGGGGTAATCCCGCTCCGGCGCGCGCGGAGGGCCGCCTCC
This sequence comes from uncultured Stakelama sp., assembly GCA_964419295.1. Lineage (GTDB taxonomy): Bacteria > Pseudomonadota > Alphaproteobacteria > Sphingomonadales > Sphingomonadaceae > Sphingomonas. The sequence continues at coordinate 10,847 of CAYQPM010000016.1, forward strand.
GCCGGTCGAACGTCCGAATACGACGAGCCGTGGCAAACGGTTACGGCGCGTTAACCACTGCGGTCCGATAACCGTCGCAGGCCGGGGGGCTGAAGGACGAGTTCGCGATGCGCCGAATCATTGCCGTGACCACCATCGGGTTGGCGATGCTCGCCGGCTGCGCGACCCGCAAGCCCGTCGTCACCGTGGCCGCGCCGCCGCCTGCACCCGTCGCACCGGCGCCGCTCGCCATGCCCAGGGGCGCCTATGCCGGCCTGCGCATCCCCGCGCTGATGCCCGACGGCCGTTACGCGACGCCCAACCGCGACCTGTCCGCCGACGCCGCGGTGTGGCACCTGCGCGCCGCGCTCAACGTGGCGGCGCTCGCGTGCCGCGGGCCGGACGAGGCGACGATCGTTGCGGGGTACAACAGCCTGCTCACCCGGCAGAAGCCGGCATTGGCAATGGCCCAGACGCGCCTGTCCGCCGAGTTCAAGGCGGGCGGCGGCGACTGGCAGGATCGGTACGACGACCAGATGACGCGGCTGTACAATTTCTTTTCGCAGGTGCCCGCGCACGCGGCCTTCTGCAACGCCGCGGTCGCGACGCTGGCGGACAGCGCCACCGTCGCGCCTGCCGACCTGCCCGCCTTCGCGGCAGGGCGGCTCGCCGTGCTGGAAAAGCCCTTCACCGACTTCTACGCCGCCTATGACGCGTGGCGGGCGCAGCAGGCAGCCGCCAGCCGCATGGCGATCGCGAGTGCGGCGCCGGTCGCGGTGACGCCGCGTCCCGACGTGGTAGTGCAGGTGGTGCCCGCCGCCGTTCCGGCGCCGCATCCGCGGCTGGAACTCGACCTCAGCGGGCTCAGCGACAGCGTCCTCACCGCGAGCCGCTGATCCGGAACAGCGCCTCGACCGGGCGTTCGAGCACCGCGGCGAGCTTGAGCGCGAGGATCGTCGAGGGCACGAACACGCCGTTTTCGACCGTGTTGATCGTCTTGCGGCTGACCCCGACCCGCTCGGCCAGCGCCGCCTGCGTCAGGCCGAGCCGCTCGCGTTCGTCCTTCAGCGTGTTGAGCAGGGTTTCGTTCATCGGCCCGCGCGCAACTCGAGCGTCGCGAAGGTGACCAGCGCCGCCCCGAGACTTGCAGTGACGATCAGGCGGACGATCTGCATGACCGGGAGGTTCGCCCCGGCGTTCAGCAACGTGATGACGGAGGCGGACAACAGCGTCGCCCAGAATGCGGCGGTCATCGCGATCATGCGATGCTGGCGTGTTCCCTCGTCGTTCAGCAGGCGACGCACGCCGCGTGGCACGGCCCATCCGGCGAACGGCGTCAGGCAGAGCCCAGCCATCAGGATCGTCGCGACCCACATCGAAGAGCGGCCGAGGCTGCCGATCTGATCGGGGCGGATCACGATCGCCTGAAGCAGCAGTACGCCAGCCATCATGTAGCAGATGATCGCACGCTGGATGCCCTTGGCGTCGGCACGCTGTACGTTGCTCATTCGATCTCTCCTGTAACCCACAGGTGACATGTAACCTGTACGTTACATCTGTCAACAGGGTTCCCCCCGCCGGATGGTTCGGTTAACGGGCGGCGGGATGAAGGACGACGACGTGGACCAGCCGCAGGCAGGGCGCTTCGAGGGACGCGAGCACCGCTATCCGGTGCGCGTGTTCTTCGAGGACACCGATCTGTCGGGTGTCGTCTACCATGCCAACTACTTGAGATTCATGGAGCGGGCGCGGTCCGACATGCTGCGGCTGGCGGGGATCGACCAGCGCGCGGTGTTTGAGGCGGGCGAGGGCGCCTATGCGGTCGCCGATCTCGCCATCCGCTATCGCGCGCCGGCGCGGCTCGACGATGCGCTGGTCGTCGCCAGTCGGGTGATCGCGGTACGCGCCGCCAGCGTCGTCATTCATCAAACAGTCAGGCGCGGTTCGCTTGTTCTGACGGAGGCCGACGTCACGGCGGCGCTGGTCGCGTCGAACGGCCGGCCGAAACGTCAGCCGGCCGCTTGGGTCAACATCTACAATAGCCTGGTGTGGCAGGGGACAATGGCATGAATCCGGTGTTCAACATGGATGCGGCGACGCTGTCGCCGGTCGCGCTGTTCCTTCAGGCGGATATCGTCGTGAAGATCGTGATGGGCGGGCTGTTGCTCGCCAGCGTCTGGACCTGGGCGCTGATCATCGCCTTCTGGCGGCGGCTAGGCCGGATCCGGAAGGGCATGACCGGCTTCGAACGCGATTTCTGGAAGGCGGAGGATATCGACGCCTTCTACAAGGCGGAGGCCGACAAGGATCTGCCCTCGGCCCGCGTCTTCGCCGCCGGGGTGAAGGAATGGCGCCGGTCGACCGCGGGCGGTTCGATCGACAAGGGCGGCACGCGCGAACGGCTGGCGACGGCGATGGGCGCGGCGGCGGCGCTGGAGATCGACAGGATCGGCGACCGGCTCAACATCCTGGCGACGATCGGATCGGTCGCGCCGTTCGTCGGGCTGTTCGGCACCGTCTGGGGCATCATGCGCAGCTTCACCGGCATCGCCCAGGCGCAGAATTCGAGCCTGGCGGTGGTGGCGCCGGGCATCGCCGAAGCGCTGTTCGCGACGGCGATCGGCCTGTTCGCGGCCATCCCCGCGGTGATCGCGTACAACCGGTTCAGCCATGGCGTGAACCGGATCGAGGCGGCGCTCAACCGCTTCGCCGACGGTTTCCACACGACGCTGTCGCGCCAGCTGGACGGTGGCCGGTGAGGACCGTTCGTAAATCCTCTCCGCGCGCAGCGTGGGGAGGGGGGCCGCGCCTCGTCGAGGCGGGGTGGAGGGGCGGTGCGGAGCACCGGCTTCGCCGGCCCCTCCACCACCGCTACGCGGCGGTCCCCCTCCCCATCTGCGATGGGGAGGAATAGGCCATGGCAATGAACCTTCCTTCCAACCGGGGTCGCGGCCGTCGTGCGCCGGTCGCCGACATCAACGTCACGCCGCTGGTCGACGTGATGCTGGTGCTGCTGATCATCTTCATGGTCACCGCGCCGCTGCTCACCGCGGGCGTGCCGGTCAACCTGCCCGACAGCCGGGCCAAGGCGCTCGATCAGGATCAGAAGCCGGTGCAATTGTCGCTCGACGATACCGGCAAGCTGTTCATCGACGATGAGGCGGTGACCGAGGCCGCGCTGCCGCAGCGGCTGGAGCAGATCGCCGCCGCGAAGGCCGGCAACGAACCGCCGCAGGTGTTCCTGCGCGCCGATCGCAAGCTGGACTATGGCCGGGTGATGCGGGTGATGGGCGAGCTGAACCGCGCCGGGCTCAACCGCGTCTCGCTCGTGACCGTCGAGGGCGGAACGGACGCGCGCTGATGGATCGGGCGGAGAAGATCGGACTGGGCGTCGCGGTCGTCGGGCATGTAGTGCTCTTCGGCCTGCTGTCGGTCGGTTTCCTGTCGACGCCCAATCCACAGAAGCTGCAGCAGATTCCGATGGAGGTCAGCCTGGTGAAGGACGTCGCGCTCGAGGCGGCGGCCCCGCAGGCGGTGACCCCGCCCGCCCAGTCGGTCGCGCCGGAACAGGGCGAGCCCGAGGATGCGGCACCACCGGCAGAGACGGTCGCGCCGCCGGAACCGGAGCCCGAACCCGCGCCGCCCGAACCGCAACCCAGGCCCGCGCCACCGAAGCCCGCTCCGCCGAAGCCAGCGCCGCCGAAACCTGCGCCGCCGAAACCTGTGCCGGCGAAGCCCGCCCCGGCTCCCGCGCCCAAGCCGAAGCCCGCGCCGGCGAAGCCGCAGCCCAAGCCGGCCGCGGAAGCACCGGCCAAGCCGGCGGCGAAGCCCGTCCCCGCCCGGCAGACGGCGAAGGCCGCGCCGACCGCGCCGGCCAGGACTGCGGCCAAGGCGCCGTCCGCACCCGCGCAGCCGGCGGCGGCGAAGGGCAGCGGCGCCAAGCCGAGCTCGACCGCCGCGAAACCGCGGGGATCGCGGCTCGGGTCCAATTTCCTCGAAGGCCTGACCAGCGAACCCTCGACCAGCACCTCCACCGCGCCGCGCGCCGCCAAGATCGACGCGCGCGCCATGGCCGGAATCGTCCAGGCGATCGCGCGACAGATCCAGCCCTGCGCCGATCGCCAGGTGAATCCCGGCCCCGGCGCGAACGAGATCGTCACCACGCTCAACCTGCGCCTCAACGAGGATGGCACGCTGGCGTCGACGCCGCGCATGGTCCGGCAGTCCGGCGTCACCGACGAGAACGATCGGTACAAGCAGCGTGTCGTCGATCTGGGGGTCGCGGCGTTCAAGGGCTGTTCGCCGCTGAAGCTGCCCGCCGAATATTATTCGACGCCGTCGGGCGGCTGGAACAACCTGAATTTCCAGTGGAAGCTGAAATGAAGCAGGTCACCGTCGCTTGCCGTCCGTCGTCACGCGGGACGTGTTCCGACGATCATGGGTTGGCCAGACGGGTCCGGGATGACGGCCGAAATGTGCTAGGCGGCACCGCGTCGCGGTCGCGAAAAGGGATTTGAGAGGATGCGTATGATCCGGTCGTTGCTTGTCGCACTGAGCGTCACCGTCGCCCTGCCGGCGCTCGCGCAGGAGGCGCCCGCCCCTGCGGCGCAGGATCGGGGCGCCCCGGCGGCGCAGGATCAGGCCACCCCTGCGGGTCAGGGGCCGGCCCCGCTCGAAGTATCGGTGACCGGCGGCGTGTCCGCGCCGATGCCGATCGCGATTCCCGCGATGCCGACGGCACAGGTGGTGAGCACCCCCGCCGGATCGACCGACGTGCTCGGCCGTCAGATGGCCGACATTATCGCCAACGACCTGCGCAATTCCGGGCTGTTCACGCCGCTCGGCTCCAACCAGCTGCGCCCCGTCGGCTTCCAGGAGGTGAACGCGCCGAGCTTCGATTATTGGGGCGGCACCGGCGCGCAGGCACTGGTGCAGGGCTTCGTCCGCGCCAACGGCGACGGCAACCTGACGATCGGCTGCTATTTGTACGACGTCTTTTCGAAGGTCGAACTGACCCGTTCCGGCTTCGTGGTGTCGCCATCCGACTGGCGGCGTGCAGGTCACAAATGCGCCGACATGGTCTATGCGCGCCTGACGGGCGAGGGGCCGTATTTCGACAGCCGGGTCGTCTACGTGTCCGAAACCGGACCCAAGGGCAAACGGATCAAGCGGCTGGCGATCATGGATCAGGACGGCGCCAACCACCGCTTCCTGACCAATGGCCAGTCGATCGTGCTGACGCCGCGCTTCGCGCCCAACCAGCAGTCGATCGTCTATATGAGCTATGAGAACGACCGGCCGTCGATCTACGTCTACGACCTGGGTTCGGGTCGGCCGCGCCGCGTGGTGCAGAATGTCAGCCTGACCTTCGCGCCGCGCTTCTCGCCCGATGGCCGCTACATCCTGTTCTCGATGGCGCAGAACGGCAACACCGACATTTATCGCGTGTCGAGCCAGGGCGGCACCCCGCAGCGACTCACGAGCTCGCCGGGGATCGACACCGGCGGCAGCTATTCGCCGGACGGATCGCGCATCGCGTTCGAGAGCGACCGGTCGGGCGGGCAGCAGATCTATGTGATGAACGCCGACGGATCGAACCAGCAGCGGATCAGCTTCGGCGGCGGGCGCTATGCCACGCCGGTGTGGAGCCCGCGCGGCGACCTGATCGCCTTCACCAAATTGGGCGGCAGTTTCCGCATCGGCACGATGTCGCCCACGGGTGGCGGCGAGAAGATCCTGACCAACGGGCAGGATGAAGGGCCGAGCTGGTCGCCCAACGGCCGCGTCATCACCTTCTACCGCAGCGGCCAGGGCAGCGGCGGCAAGGCCGACCTGTGGATGGTCGACCTGACCGGACAGGTGGAGCGCAAGATCCCGACGCCGCTCGACGGATCGGATCCGGCCTGGGGGCCGTTGCGGCCGTAGCACGTCACCAACCGGGGTGTTTCGGGGGCGAAACGTTTCTACACGGGAGATACGATCATGGCGAAGCTATCCACTATCCTGCTGACCGCGGCAGCGACCGCCTCGCTGGCGGCCTGCGCGCACAAGCCGAAGGTGCTGCCGCCGCCGCCGGTCGACAATACCGCCGACATGAACACGCCGCCGCCATCCGCCGGCGGTTCGGTCGATGGCGCGATCGTTCCGGGTTCGGATGCGGACTTCCGCCGCTCGGTCAGCTCGAACACCATCCTGTTCGGGCTCGACCAGACCGATATCGATCCGCAGGCGCGCGCGATCCTCGACAGCCAGGCGACGTGGCTGCAACGCTTTCCGCAGGTGCGTGCGACGATCGAGGGTCATGCCGACGAACGCGGCACCCGCGAATACAACCTGGGCCTGGGCGATCGCCGCGCCAATGCGGCGAAGAACTATCTGGTCGCCCGCGGCATCGATCCCGGCCGTCTGACCACGATCAGCTACGGCAAGGAGCGCCCGGTCGCGCTGGGATCGGACGAGGCGAGCTGGGCGCAGAACCGCCGCGCGGTGACGGTCGTCCTCAACTGATCCGGGGAGCCGCCGCCTGCATCCGGGCGGCGGCTCCCTTCCTCTTGCCCGGGGGCGGCGTTCCGAATCGCCTTGCAATCCCTGCAATCCAATATAAATCTGATATCAGATTAAATGGAGGACAGGGTGGTGGAACAGGGGATTCTCACACGGTCGCAGGAACGTCGCGCAAGCACGACGAGCGGCTATCCGATGCTGGCGATCGCGGCGGTGCTGATCGCGATCGCCGTCATCGCCGTCGTCCGGCTGGCGAACGACATCGCCGCGCCGATCATGGCGATCGTGCCGCTGATCTGCGCCGCCGGCGCCGCGTTCATCGCCGCGGGCTTCTACATGCTCCAGCCGAACCAGGCGGCGGCGGTCACGTTGTTCGGCAGTTACAGCGGCACGGACCGTGCATCGGGGCTGCGCTGGGTGCTGCCATGGATGATGCGGCGCAAGATCTCGGTGCGGGCGAACAACGTCATCTCCGACCGGATCAAGGTCAACGATCTGCGCGGCAATCCGATCGAGATGGCGGCGCAGGTGGTCTGGCGCGTCACCGATACGGCGCAGGCGCTGTTCGACGTCGACGATTACAAGGCGTTCGTCATGGTCCAGGTCGAAGCCGGCGTCCGGACGATCGGGTCGCGCTATCCCTATGACGACCATGAACATGCCGAAGTGACGCTGCGCGGCAATCACGATCAGGTCGGCGTCGAGCTGCGTGCCGAACTGATCGCGCGGCTTGTCGTCGCCGGGATCACCGTCGACGAATGCGGCTTCACCCACCTCGCCTATGCGCAGGAGATTGCGGGTGCGATGCTCCGGCGGCAGCAGGCGCAGGCCGTGGTGGCCGCGCGAACCACGCTGGTCGAAGGCGCGGTGGGTATGGTGGAGCTGGCGCTCGATCAATTGTCGGCGAAGAACGTCGTCGAACTGGACGACGAACGGCGCGCGGCGATGGTATCGAACCTGATGGTCGTGCTGTGCGGCGAGCGCGACACGCAGCCGGTGGTCAACGCCGGATCGCTCTACCAGTAAGCGACGCGGGTGGCGGCATCCCCCAAGAAGGCGTTCCCCCTGCGCCTCGATCCGGCGCTCTATGCGGCGATCGAGCGCGCGGCGGCGGGGGACCTGCGCAGCGTCAACGCCGAGGTGGAATGCCTGCTGCGCGAGGCGCTGGCACGGCGCGGCGTGAAGCTGGACGCCCCGGAGCCGGTGAAGCGCGGACGTCCGCCGAAGGGGAATGGCTGACCATCCAGTCGGGACGAGTCCGCGTTCAGCCGAGCGCGGCGTCCAGCAGCCTGGCGAGCCGCAGTCCGCCGCGTTCCACCTCGAGCCGGGCGGCCGGCACGATGCGCGCGATCGTCGCCTCGTCCAGCGTCACGGCCTTGGGCGAGGGGGCACAGGGATCGCCGCCCAAGGCGCTGGCATAGACCACGTCGTGCGCGACCTGCCACGATTCCCGGCTCCAGTCGGCGACCGAACCTGCCGCGATCCGACGCTTTTCCGCCGCCGGGAAACGGCGCACGAGCGACGGCCCACTGGTGATCGCCCGCTCGGCAAGGGTGCCGTCCCAGACCGAATGCAGGTTGAACCGCTTGGGCGAATAGGTGCCGTAGGTCGCGGCGACGTCGTTGCCGCCCTTGTCGCCCTTTTCACCGGCGTGCAGCGGCTGGTGCAGGTCGCCGACGAAATGGATCAGGAAGACGAGCGCCTGCGCGCGATCCTTCGCCGACGCGCGCCTGTCCTTCAGGATCGCGACGTCGCGGGTGATCTGTGCCGACACGCAATTGCCGTCCTTGCACGCCTCTTCGAGGGTGAAGGGCTGGCAGATGTTCACGTCCTGGAAGTGCCAGTTGTAGGCATAGCCGAAGCGCGACTTGCCGTTCGCATCCTTCAGCGGCTTGACGCAATCGGCCCAGGTGCTCGCACCCTCGATGGTGGTGGCGGGGCATTCGGGCGTGTCGAGGCGCGGGGTTTCAGCGAGCAGCTTCACGATCGCCCGCTGCGTCCGCGGCGCGACATTGGCATAGGCGATCCGCGCGATCGTCTGGTGACCGAATTCCCAATAGGCCTGCGCCGGGGCGGCGAGCACGAAAGCGGGCAGGGCCGCGGCGACGAAGCGAAGCAGTTTCATGCACCTGGCTTTAGCGGTTGGACAGCGATGCTGACAGTGAAAAGCCCATCATTCGTCGCCGTAGATCGCCACCTGGTTCAACCCCGCGGACGTTGCGCGGGCGCGATACATGCCCGGCGTGGTGAAGCTCCACACCGCCTCGCCGGCGGGCCCGGTGACGATGACGCCGCCCGTACCGCCGAGCGCACGCACGTCCGCCATGACGGCGTCGGCGGCGGCCTGCGGGGCTTCGCCGAGCAGGCGGATCCGCGCCGCGATTTCATGCCCGACGCCGACCCGGATGAAGAATTCGCCCGATCCGGTGCACGACACCGCACTCGACCGGTCGTCGGCGTGGGTGCCGGCGCCGATCAGCGGCGAATCGCCGATCCGGCCCCAGCGTTTGCCGGTGACGCCGCCGGTCGAGGTGGCGGCGGCGAGATGCCCGGCGGTATCGCGGGCGACGGCGCCGACGGTGCCGTATTTCATGTCGACGTCGAACGCGTCGCCGCCGCGGGCGAGCATCTCGTCGAGCTGCCTGCGGCGCTCAGGGGTCGCGAACCATGCGGGCGCGACCGGTTCGATGCCCTGTTCGCGCGCGAAGCGTTCCGCGCCATCGCCGCTCAGCAGCACGTGCGGGCTCGCCTCCATGACGCGGCGGGCGAGGGCGACGGGCGACCGGGTCGCTGTCAGCCCCGCCACCGCGCCCGCGGCCCGCGTCCGGCCGTCCATGATCGCCGCGTCCAGTTCGTTGGTGCCGTCGAGCGTGAAGGCGGCGCCGCGACCCGCGTTGAAGTTCGGATCGTCCTCCAGCACCTGCACCGCCGCCTCGACCGCGTCGAGCGCGCCGCCGCCCGCGCGCAGGATCGCAGTGCCGGTGTCGAGTGCCAGCGCCAGTGCGGCGCGGCTGTCGCGGTCCTGTTGCCCGGTCAGGCGGTGCCGCTCGATCGATCCGGCGCCGCCGTGGATCACCAGCGACCAGGTGTCGGTGTCGGTCATGATGCAGCCTTGCGAGCGGGATGGGGCAATCGGCGCAGGCCGATCAACGGTCGCAGCAGCGGGATACGCCGGCCGACCAGGTAGAAGACCACGCAGCCGGCGACGGTCGTGGCGACCAGCACCGCGAATTCGACGCCGCCGGGCAATTCGGCGGAAAGCAGCCAATAGGCCATGACGACGATGATCGTCTGGTGGACGAGGTAGAAGGGAAAGACCGCCTCGGTCAGCATCTGGCGCACCGGCGCGTCGCGGTTCCAGTGGCGTTCGGCGAGGCCGATCAGCGCGACGATCGCGCCCCATTGCTGCACCGCATGCGCCGCGCCGTAGATCGGATAGATCCATCGCGGCGTGTTGCCGTCCAACCCCAGCTCGACCGCCAGGATGAAGGCATAGCCCAGCGCGCCCATCGCCGCGCCCGCCCAGCGCCAGCGGACGCAGGCGGCGAGCACGGGCGCGGACCCCGCCAGCGCGAACCCGAACAGGAAGGCGGGCAGGTAGCTGAGGTGCGCCATCGCATCGTTGGTCGGATCGTGGGTCTCGTAGCCCATCGTGAACCACCAGCCGTGGATGCAGATCAGCCAGGCGGTCGGCACGACCAGCAGCGCCGCGCCGCCGAAGATCCGGTCGAACGCCGCCTGCGCGCCGCGCCAGCGCACGATCGGGACCAGCAGCGCCAGCACGAGCGTGTAGAGCCACAGATACAGCACGAACCACAGATGGTTGAGCGCCGGCAGCACGATCCCGCCGAGCGCGGCGAAGCGGAAATAGTCGTGGGTCCAGAAGGTCGTGAAGCTGCCCGTATAGCCGTGCTGCGTCACCAGCTCGACCCAGGATTGCGGCGGCACCACGATCGCGACCCCGAACGCCAGCGGCACCAGCAACCGCAGCGTCCGCTGCCACAGGAAGCCCCCGATCCCGGGCGCGCGGGTCAGCAGCGCGCGGCTGGCATAGCCGGATACGACGAACAGCAGGCTCAACCGCCACGCGTTGACCGCCAGCATCGGCAGCACCGCCCAATCCGCGCCGTGCGGGCTCTTGGCGTGGAAGCCCCAGGGCACGAACACCATCCCGACATGATAGACGATCAGGATCGCGAAGGCGGCGACGCGCAGCCAGTCGAGGCCGTAATGGCGGGGGATGGGCGGGCGCGACATGAAAGCGCTTGCTGCCCTACACCACCGCCTTTGAACCGCAACCCGGCTGCTGTATATGGGTGGTCATGTCCTTACGTCCGTGGCGCGATATCGTCCGCCGTCCGAGCCGCCAGATCATGGTCGGCAACGTTCCCGTGGGTGGCGACGCCCCGGTCACCGTGCAGACGATGACCAACACGCCGACGCCCGATATCCGCGCCACGCTGGACCAGATCCGGCGGTGCGAGGAGGCGGGCGTGGATATCATCCGCGTCTCGTGCCCGGATGTCGAATCGACCGCGGCGCTGAAGCAGATCGTGCGCGGCAGCCGCGTGCCGATCGTCGCCGACATCCATTTCCACTACAAGCGCGCGCTGGAGGCGGCGGACGCGGGCGCGGCCTGCCTGCGGATCAATCCCGGCAATATCGGATCGTCGGCGCGGGTCGCGGAGGTGGTGCGCGCCGCCAAGGCGAACGGCTGTTCGATCCGCATCGGGGTCAACGGCGGCAGCCTCGAGAAGGATCTGCTCGAAAAATACGGCGAGCCATGCCCGGACGCGTTGGTGGAAAGCGCGCTCGATCACATCAAGCTGCTCCAGGACCACGACTTCCACGAATATAAGGTCGCGGTGAAGGCATCCGACCTGTTCCTGGCGGTCGCCGCATACCAGCAGCTTGCCGAAGCCGTCGATTGCCCGCTGCACCTTGGCATCACCGAAGCGGGCGGCTTCGTCGGCGGCACGGTCAAGTCGTCGATCGGCATCGGCAGCCTGTTGTGGTTCGGTATCGGCGACACGATCCGCGTCTCGCTGTCCGCCGAGCCGGAGGACGAGGTGCGCGTCGGTTTCGAGATCCTGAAGGCGCTGGGCATCCGCAACCGCGGCGTGCGCGTCGTAAGCTGCCCGTCGTGCGCGCGGCAGGGTTTCGACGTGATCCGGACGGTGCAGGCGCTTGAAGAGCGATTGCAGCATATCCGCACGCCCATGTCGCTGTCGGTCCTGGGCTGCGTCGTCAACGGCCCCGGCGAGGCGCGCGAGACCGATATCGGCATCACCGGCGGCGGCAACGGCAAGCACATGGTCTATCTGTCGGGCGTCACCGATCACCATGTGCAGGATGCCGATATGGTCGACCACATCGTCAAGCTGGTGGAGGCCAAGGCGGCCGAGATCGAGGCGGCGGACGCGGCGGCGGACGGGATCGTGAACGGGGCGGCACCGCAGGCCGTCGCCGCGGAATAAGCGCCGTGACGGTGGCACGGGTGGCATCGGGCGGGGTAGCGGCACCGGGCGTACGGATCGTCCCGATCCGCTGATGTCCCGCGTGTCCTCCACCAGGGCGTTCGCGGTCGCGGCGTTCGCGATCGCGGTCTATTCCGCGATGGATGCGATCGTGAAGGGGTTGTCGATCGCCAGCGGCGCCTATGCCGCGGTGCTGTGGCGTTCGCTCGCCGGCGTCGCGTTGATGGCGCCGGTCTTCATCGTCCGGCGCACGCCCTGGCCGGGCCGGGCAGCGTTGCGGTTGCACATCGCGCGCGGCGTCACCGGCGGTGCGTCGGTGCTGCTGTTCTTCTGGGGGTTGGTGCGGGTGCCGATGGCGCAGGGCGTCGCGCTGACGTTTCTGGCGCCGCTGATCGCCCTGTTCCTCGCCGCGCTGACGCTGGGCGAGCGCGTCCGCCGCGCGGCGATCGGCGGATCGCTGGTCGCGAGCCTGGGCGTCATCGCGATCGCCGCAGGGCAGGTGCAGGCGCATGCGTCGCAAGATACCGTCTGGGGCAGCATCGCGATCTTCGTCGCCTCGGTCATCTATGCGGGCAGCCTGATCCTGCTCCGGCAGCAGGCGCAGGCCGCCGATCCGGTCGAGGTGGCGCTGTTCACCAGCATCGTGCTGAGCGTCGTCCTGCTGCTCGGCTGGCCGTGGCTCGGCACCCTGCCCGCCGCCGGTCAGTGGCCTGCGGTGCTTGCCGCCGCGCTGCTCGGATCGGTGTCCGCGGTGGCGCTCGCCTGGGCCTATCGCCATGCGGAGGCGCAGGTGCTTGCCCCGGTCGAATATACCGCCTTCGTCTGGTCGGCGCTGTTCGGCTGGTGGGTCTTCGCCGAGCGGGTATCGCTCTACACCGTCGCTGGCGCCGCCCTCATCATCGCCGGATGCCTCGTCGCGGTGCGCGGTCGGGTGCCGATGGCGCAAACGGAAGCCGCATTATGATCCGCCCCGCCACCGCCGCCGACGTCCCGACCATCCTGCGCTTCGTCCGCGATCTCGCCACGTTCGAACGCGAACCCGACGCGGTGGAGGCGACCGACGCCATGTTGCACGACGCGCTGTTCGGCGCGGCCCCCGCGGCGGAGGCGGTAATCGCCGAATCGGATGGCGAGGCGCAGGGCTTCGCATTGTTCTTCCACAATTTCTCGACCTGGACCGGACGGCGCGGGCTGTATCTGGAGGATCTGTACGTCACGCCCGACGCGCGCGGGCAAGGCGTCGGCACGGCGTTGCTGCGGCACCTGGCGGGTATCGCGGTCGCGCGGGGTTGCGGCCGGTTCGAATGGTCGGTGCTCGACTGGAATGCCGATGCCATCGCCTTCTATCGCCGGATGGGTGCGGTCGGCATGGCGGACTGGACCATCCAGCGGGTCAGCGGAGAGGCGCTCGCCCGCCTTGCTGCCGGATAGCGCGCGATACCCGGCAGGACCGCCGCGACGGCCTGAAGCTTCCATCCCGCCTGGCTGAACGGGGGTAGGCCTGGATCAGCCGCCTTCCAGCGTCCGTGCGCGGCGGCGTTGTACCGAGCTGCCGATACCCATTGCCTCGCGATATTTCGCGACCGTTCGCCGGGCGATGTCGAAGCCCTTGGCCTGCAGCAGTTCGACGAGCGTGTCGTCGGACAGGATCTTGACGCCTTCGTTCGCGATCAGCGCACGGATCGCGCTCTTGACCGCTTCTGCGGACACCGCATCGCCGCCGTCCGCCGCCTGGATCGCGCTGGTGAAGAAGTATTTCAGTTCGAACACGCCGCGTGCGCAGCTGAGATACTTGTTGCTGGTCACGCGGCTGACGGTCGATTCGTGCATCTCGATCGCCTCGGCGACCTTCGCGAGCGTCATCGGCTTGAGATGCGCGACGCCTTGCAGGAAGAATGCCTCCTGCTGCTTCACGATCTCGGTGGCGACCTTGATGATCGTGCGCTGACGCTGGTCGAGCGCCTTGATCAGCCAGTTGGCGGAGGCGAGCGCATCGGACAGCCACGCCTTCGATGCCTTGTCCTGCGGCCCGTGGCTGAGTTCGTGATAATAGCGGCGGTTGACGAGGACGCGGGGCAGGGTGGCGGCGTTGAGTTCGATGCCCCAGCCCGCCTTGGTCTTCGCCACGAACAGGTCGGGGGTGACCGCGAGCGCGGGTTCGCCGCCGTAGCGACAGCCGGGCTTGGGATCGTATCCGCGCAGTTCGCGGATCATGTCGGCCATGTCCTCGTCATCGACGCCGCACATCCGTTTGAGGCGGGTCAGTTCGCCGCGCGCGAGCAGTTCGAGGTTGTCGATCAACCGCGCCATGCAAGGATCGTAGCGGTCCGCCTCGCGCGCCTGCAGCGCGAGACATTCCGACAGGTCGCGCGCGCCCACGCCGGTGGGGTCGAGCGTGTGGATCAGGCCGAGCACATGCTCGACGCGTGCCAGCGAAGTACCCAAACGGTTGGCGATGTCGAGCAGCGACGCGGTGAGGTAGCCCGCTTCGTCGATCTGGTCGATCAGATGCTGGGCGATGAACCAGTCCGCGCCATCGATCACCGCGCCCGCCTGCGCCAGCAGATGGTCGGCAAGCGTGCCCGCCTTGTCGGCGAACGAATCGAGGTCGAGGTCCTCACCCCCCGCACCCGACCCCGTGCCGCCGCCATTCAGGCCGAGCGCACCGTCGAAGCCGCCGCCGCCATCGGCGACGCTGTCCTGCTGGTGGCTTTCGGTGGCATAGTCCACGTCGATCGGGTCTGCGGTCGCGGTGCCGCCGATCAGGTCGTCGGCACCCGCCGGTTCCTCGCGTTCGATCCGTTCGGGCCGGACCACCTCGTCGGTCTGCTGCGCTTCGAGCAGCGGGTTCTTCTCGACCTCCTCGGCGATGAACCCTTCGATCTCGAGGTTCGACAGCGCGAGCAGCTTGATCGCCTGCTGCAATTGCGGCGTCATCACCAGCGATTGCGACTGGCGGATATCGAGGCGCGGGGCGAGGCTCATACGTGCCTCTCCCTGCGGAAGAGGGAGGGATTCGCCACGGGCTGCGGAAGCGTGAGGGTCGGACGGGCGTGGCGCTCACCCTTACCCCGCGCCGCGTTGCGGCCTGCCCCTCTCGCGATGGGAGAGCGGATAGAGGCGGACCCCGCTGCCATCACCCTAAAGCGAGAAGCCCTCGCCGAGGTACAGGCGGCGGACGTTGGCGTCGGCGACGAGTTCCTCCGGCGAGCCGGCGAACAGCACGCGGCCGTCGTAGATGATGTAGGCGCGGTCGACGATGTCCAGCGTTTCGCGGACGTTGTGGTCGGTGATCAGCACGCCGATGTCGCGGCGCTTGAGGTCCTTCACCAGATCGCGGATGTCGGCGATGGAGATCGGATCGATCCCGGCGAACGGTTCGTCGAGCAGCATGATCGACGGTTCGGCGGCGAGCGCGCGCGCGATCTCGGCACGGCGGCGCTCGCCGCCCGACAGCGCCATCGCCGGCGAGGCGCGCAGGCGGGTGAGGCCGAATTCGTCGAGCAGCTTGTCGAGCTTGGCGGGGCGCTTCGCGGCGTCCGGCTCGGACAGTTCGAGGACGGCGCCGATGTTCTTCTCGATCGACAGGCCGCGGAAGATGCTGGTTTCCTGCGGCAGGTAACCGAGGCCCAGGATCGCGCGGCGATACATCGGCAGCTTGGTGATGTCTTCGCCGTCGAGCATGATCCGGCCCGAATCGGGCTTCACCAGCCCCATCACCGAATAGAAGCACGTCGTCTTGCCCGCGCCATTGGGGCCGAGCAGGCCGACGACCTCGCCGCGGTCGACCGCGACGGACACGTCGGTGAGCACGACACGCTTGTCGTAGGATTTGGCGATCGAGATCGCCTGCAGCCCGCGATTCACCGGCGCTTCGTGGATCGCTTCGGCGGTCTGGAGATCGGAAACGGCGGCGTCCATGGGCGTGATGCCTCGCAGCAATGGGTTACCGAAGCCCTACCGCGCGGGTGCTTGGCAGGGTTCGTGCATGTGCGATGCGTCATGGCGCGACTATGCGCAGGAGGGAAGCCCCTTCCGACGAACGGCGAAAGGCCTGCGACGGACGTCCGGCCTGCCGTCGGCCGGTGGGTGGAGGTCAGTCGCGCTTGGGGACGGAGAAGGTGCCGGTGACGCGTCCGCCCGGTGCCGGCGTGCTGGTGCCGGCGGTGCCCGCGCCCGCGCTGCCACGCACCGAAGACCCGTCGATCACGGCGCGGCCGGTGTCGAGATTGATCGTCAGGCGGCCACCGTTGACGGTATTGCCCGCCTGCGTCAGCGTCACCGCGCCGAGCATGGTGATGACCCGTCGATTGAGGTCGTAGATCGCGAACTGGCTCTTCGCAGTCTGGTCGGGGCGGCGCACCGTGACGCCGCCGCTGGCGTCGATGCGCGTCGCCTCCGGCTTTCCGCCGACGACCTGCCCCTTGTAGGTGATCGTCATCCGTGCCGCGTTCAGCGTCATTTCCGCCTGTTTGACGACGACGTTGCCGGACAGCACCGCGCGCTGCGCCTTGTCCTGCAACTCGATGTTGTCCGAACCGAAATCGATCGGCGCGTTCGAATTGTGCGCCGACTGCGCCGCCAGCGGGGCAGCGACAAGCGCAAGGGTGGCGAAAAGGGGCAAGGCACGCATGACGCGCTATTTCGTCCTTCGCGGCATGATCCGCAAGCGGGCATTGCCGCTCAGCCGCACGGTGCGCCCCTCGAGGTCGGCGCTGAGCGCGTCGGCGCTGAAATTGCCCTGCGGCAGGGTGCCGGTGACCTTGCCGTCGCTCTTCATCGTGCGCGATTTCAGATCGATGGTCGCGTCGCTGGTATCGAGCCGATAATTGTTGGGGCCGCGAAAGGCGACCGGGCCGTCGACCTTCATCTGTTCGGTATTGAGGTCGTAGCGGCCCTGGTCCGCGCGCAACGTCGCCGGCCCGTCCTGCATCTGGAGGTCGGCGGCCATGCCGTTGATCTGGACGATCGGCACGCTGCTGCTTTGCTGCACCGCCGATCCCGCGTTGAGCGCGAACGCCTCGCCCTTGTCGTCCTGTCCGCGATAGGTCGCCGCCTGAAGCTTCATGCGCTCCTTGGCGACCTCCACCTTGTTCTTGTCGAGCACGAACGAGACTTCGTTGCCGGCGGTCAGCGGCGCCATCACCAGAAAGGCGGCGAGCACTCCGATGCCGATCGGCAATCCGGTGTTGAGCAGCGTCACGAGCCGGTCGTGACGGCCGCCGGGCGCGGCCCAGCGCTGCCGCCCGGAGCGGACGGGGTGCGCGACCTGGCCGGTCACCGCCGGGCCTTACGCATGGGCGAAGATGTCGATCTCCGGCCAGCCGGCGAGATCGAGTGCCGCGCGCGACGGCAGGAAGTCGAAACAGGCCTGCGCCAGTGCGGTGCGCCCTTCGCGCGCCAGTCGCCGGTCGAGTTCGGCCTGGAGCCGGTGCAGGAAGCGGACGTCGCTGGCGGCATAATCCTTCTGCGCGTCGGACAGTTCGGGCGAGCCCCAGTCCGACGACTGCTGCTGCTTGCTGAGTTCCTGTCCCAGCAGTTCGCGGACCAGTTCCTTCAGGCCGTGGCGATCGGTGTAGGTGCGGATCAGGCGCGAGGCGATCTTGGTGTCGTACGCCGGCGCCGCGACGATCCCCAGATAATGCTGGAGCGCGGCGATATCGAACCGGCCGTAATGGTACAGCTTGACGCGCGCCGGGTCGCTCAGCACGGCCTTCAGATTGGGCGCCGCATAGTCGCTGCCCGGCCCGAAGCGCACCAGATGTTCGTCGGCGCCGCCATCGGACAATTGGACGACGCATAGCCGGTCGCGCGGCGTGATGAGGCCCATCGTCTCGGTATCGACGGCGATCGATGCGCCGGGAGCGAAGACGTCGGCGGGGAGGTCTTCCTCGTGGAAGTGTACGGTCATCCGCCGCCCCTACGCCGCAACGCGCACGGGCTCAATGGTTAAGCGCGACCAGAGGGCGGGTTGGGAATGCCCGGCGCGACGCACGCGGAGGTCGCAAAATGTGCCGTTCCGGTCACGGCGGCGACAGTATCGGTGTGAGTGGGTCATAAGATGCGACGAATTTATTCGCGAGGACTTGTTTTCTACGCTATGACGAGTCCCAAGGCGCAATAGGTTTCGCGCCCGAGGGCTCGCGTTCGTCGTCCGGCGCACGGGTTCTTGTCACGGATTGGATGCGGGCGAACCGGGAAGACGAACAGGGTTATGGGTTACGACAAAGGTGGCCGCGGCAATCGTGGCGGACGTGGTCGCGACAAGCGCGATGATTTCGGCGGCGGCAGCAGCGACTTCGGTGGCGGTAGCAGCTACGGCGGCGGCGGTTTCGGCGGCGGTGGCTTTGGCGGTGGTGATCGCGGCGGCTTCGGCGGCGGCGGCAGCAGCTTCGGTGGCGGTGGTGGCGGCGGCGTCGGCGGCGGCGGCGGCGGTTTCGGCGGCGGCGGCGGTGGCGGCGGTTTCGGCGGCGGCGGTGGTGGCGGCTTCAGCGGCGGTGGCCGCGGCATGCCCCCGCAGGTCGTCGGCGAGGGCACCGGCGTGGTCAAGTTCTTCAACGCGCAGAAGGGCTTCGGCTTCGTCGTGCGCGATGACGGCGGCGAAGACGTGTTCGTCCACATCTCGGCCGTCGAACAGGCCGGCATGAGCTCGCTCGCCGAAGGTCAGCCGCTCGGCTTCACCCTCGTCGATCGCGGTGGCCGTATCTCGGCGACCGAGCTGAAGATCGACGGTGAGCCGATGGCCGTCACCGAGCGCGCGCCCCGCGAGCCGCGTGAAGGTGGCTTCGGCGACCGCGGCCCGCGTGCCGGCGGTGCCGCCGGTGGCGCACCGCAGCGTCAGCTGACCGGTGAGAAGGCGACGGGCACCGTCAAGTTCTTCAACG
>CAYQPM010000017.1:0-28962 GCA_964419295.1 uncultured Stakelama sp.
GGGCGGCTGGTGCTGCTGCGGTCGGTCGCCAAGCGCGACATGGTGTCGGCGATGTCCTGGCTGATCATGCCGGCCTTGATCGGTCCTATCGTGGGGCCGCCGCTGGGCGGGCTGATCGTCACCTACCTCGATTGGCGATGGATCTTCTGGCTCAACCTGCCGATCGGCATCGCCGGCATCCTGCTGGTCGGGCGGTTCATCGCCGATGTGCGCGAAGAGCGCCCCCACGCCTTCGATGCAGTCGGCTTCGTGCTGTCCGGCGCCGCGCTCGGCTGCCTGTTGTTCGGCTTCGAAATGGCGAGCCGCCCCGGCGATGGCGGGCCCGCCGCGATGCTGATCGGGGTCGGCGCGCTCTTCGGCATCGGGTATTGGCGGTATGCCGGGCGGGTCGTTCATCCGATCCTCGATCTGTCGCTGATGCGGATCGCCACCTTCCGCCTGTCGGTGCTGGGCGGATCGCTGACCCGCATCACCCAGGGCGCGCAGCCGTTTCTGTTGCCGCTGATGATGCAGCTCGCCTTCGGCCTGTCGGCCGCGCAAAGCGGCGCCATGACCGTCGCCACGGCGATCGGCTCGTTCGGCATGAAGGGATGCGCGCGGCGCATTCTCCGGCGTTTCGGTTTTCGCAACAGCCTCGTCGTCATGGGGCTGGCGGGAACCGCCGCCTACGCGACCTGCGGCCTGTTCCGTCCCGACTGGCCGCTGCCCGCCGTGTTCGCGGTGCTCGTGGTGTCAGGCTTTCTGATGTCGTTTCAATTCACTGCCTACAACACGATCGCCTATGACGAGATCGACAAGGACCGGATGAGCGCCGCGACCAGCTTCTATTCGACCTTTCAGCAGCTGATGCTGTCCCTTGGCATCTGCATCGGCGCGACCGCGCTGCACCTGTCGATGCTGTGGCGCGGGCGAGAGGCGGTGGCATTCCCCGACTTCACCTTCGCCTTCTGGACGGTCACCGCGATTTCGCTGCTCGCATTGTTCGTCAATGCACGCTTCGACCCGCAGGCGGGCGCGGAACTGAGCGGCAGGACGACCAAGGCCCCGGCACGGACGGCGGACCCCTAGCCGGTCAGGCCGGCTCGGCCCGCATGCGCTGCACGGTCAACACGCCTGTGGTCGCATTGTCCTTCGACGCCAGCACCAGCCGAAACGATCCGGCGCCGGGCCGCCGACCGACGATGCTGCGCGGCCGCACGATGGTTTCCATACCCCGCATGCCGCGCCGCGGCGGCATAGGCGGCGCGAAACTCCGCGACCGGCAAAGCGCTCGCAATCCGATAGACGTCTGGAACCGGCCTGCTGCGCCCGCCTGCGGCGATATCCATGGTGAGCAGCATCGTGCCCGGCGGCGGTGCGATGCCACCGATCGGCGGCAGCGGGGCCGCCGGCGCAGGGGCCTTCGCCGGCGAACTCACCAGCAGCAGCAATGCGATGGCAGCAAATCCCAACATCGTCCCTCGCACTCCCCTGACGCCTGTGCCGTGAAGGTATCGGGCCGCGCTCACGGCGGCAATGCCGCCCCCCGCGCAATCTTTCCTCACGATGGCGGGATTGCCCCGCGCCGGTCATCCGGTATGGTCGGGCGGACCAAGAGGCGCGACCATGCGCACGATATCAGAGGATGATCCGATGCTCGGCGGAATGCAGGATTTCGAACTTCGGGTATCGGCGCTGATCGACCACGCAGCGCGCGAACACGGCGATCGGGAGATCGTCACGCGCTGGGCGGACGGCGGCGAAACGCGCAGCGACTGGCGGACGCTGGCGCATGACGCACGACGGCTGGCGCAGGCGCTGGAGCGGCTGGGCTGCCGCCGCGGCGACCGCGTGGCGACGCTCGCGATGAACCACGGCCATCACCTTGCCGCCTGGTACGGCACGATCGGCATGGGCGGCGTGATCCACACGATCAATCCGCGGCTGTTCGACGATCAACTGGTGTACATCGCAAACCATGCCGAGGATCGCGTGCTGTTCTACGACCGCGCCTTCCAGCCGATCGTCGATCGCCTGCGCGAACGCTGGACCAGCATCGAACATTACGTGGTGATGGACGGCGACGGACCCGGGACGTTCCGCGCGCTGATCGAGGCGGAGGACGGCGATTACGCCTGGGCGACCGGATCCGAACGCGAACCCTGCATGCTCTGCTACACCAGCGGGACGACCGGCAACCCCAAGGGCGTGCTGTACGAACACCGCTCGACGCTGCTGCACGCGATGCTCGTCGTCGCGCCGGCCGTGCTCGGCCTGTCGTCCGCGTCGGTGCTGCTGCCGGTCGTGCCGCTGTTCCACGCCGCCGCCTGGGGCACGCCCTTCGCCGCGCCGCTGGCGGGATCGAAGCTCGTCTTTTCCGCGGTGAACGACGCCAAGGTGCTGTGCGACCTGATGAACCGCGAAGGCGTGACGATCTCGTCTGGCGTCCCCACCGTCTGGCTCGCGCTGTTCGCACATATGGACGCCACCGGCGATGCCCCCCGCGCGCTCCGGATGGCGACGATCGGCGGATCGGCGGCACCGCGCGCGATGATCGAACGGCTGATGGACATGGGGGTGGAGGTCAAGCACCTGTGGGGTATGACGGAAACGTCACCGGTCGCGACCGCCGGTGCGCCGCCAAGCGACTGGGCGGCCCGCTCGCGATCGGACCAGCTCGATTTCCTCACCAAGCAGGGGCAGATCCCGTTCGGCGTCGAACTCGTCGTGCGCGACGATGCGGACAACGCCCTGCCGCGCGACGGCACCAGCGCCGGCCGGCTGCATATCCGCGGCCCATGGGTGGTGAAGCGCTATTTCGGCGCCGAAGCGGATGCGATCGACGCGGACGGCTGGTTCGACACGGGGGACGTTGCCGTCATTCATCCGGACGGCACGATGCAGATCACCGACCGGTCGAAGGACGTGATCAAATCGGGCGGCGAATGGATCAGCTCGGTCGATCTGGAGAATGCCGCGGTCGGCTGCCCCGGCGTCGCGGAAGCGGCCGCGATCGGCATCGCGCACCCGAAGTGGGACGAGCGCCCGTTGCTGGTCGTGGTGCGCAAGCCCGGCAGCGACGTCACCGAACGCGCGATCCTGGATCATCTGGCGGGCGCGGTGGCGAAATGGTGGCTGCCCGACGCGGTCGTCTTCGTCGACAGCCTGCCGCACACGGCGACCGGCAAGCTGCTCAAGACGGCGCTGCGCGAACGGTTCAAGGATTATCGACTGGCGGCGGCCTGACACCGCGGCGCTTTCGCCCGACCGGTCGATGACGGGCTGACTTCGGCCGCTCCTTGCCTCTACAGTCGTCGCCATGGCGATCGGACTGGATAATGCGGGCTTCAGCGATGCGCTGGTGATCCTGGGAGCCGCGGGTCTGGTGATCCCCGCCTTTGCGCGGGTGCGGGTCAGCCCGGTGATCGGGTTCATCCTCGTCGGCATGCTGGTCGGGCCATTCGGTCTGGGTGCGCTGACCGACCGGGCGCCCTGGCTCTATTACCTGACCATATCCAACCCGCATTCGATCGAGCCGTTCGCCGAATTCGGCATCATCCTGCTCCTCTTCTCGATCGGCCTGGAGCTGTCGTTCAAGCGCCTATGGTCGATGCGCGTGCAGGTGTTCGGCACCGGTCCCGCCGAACTCATCGGATCGGCGGCGCTGATCGCCGTGGCGGTCCACCTGCTGGGACAGGATTGGGCGGGCGCCGCCGGGCTCGGCCTGGCGCTGGCGCTGTCGTCGACCGCGCTGGTGCTGCCGCTGGTCGGAACGACGAGCCCGGTCGGTCGCGGTGCCTTCGCGATGCTGCTGTTCGAGGATCTGGCGCTGGTGCCGATCATCTTCGCCCTCGGCGCGATGGCACCGACCGCGAGTGCGGAGGGCTGGACGGGAATCGCCGGAGTCGCCGCGCGCGGGCTGGCGACGATCGTCGTCATGTACCTGGGCGGGCGGCTGGTCCTGCCCAGGCTGTTCGCGCAGGCGGCACGCACCAAGAGCCCCGAACTGTTCCTCGCCGCCTCGTTGCTGGTCGTCATCGTCGCCAGCGTCGCGACCACCGCCGCCGGCCTGTCACCGATCGTCGGCGCGCTGCTCGCCGGTCTGCTGATCGCCGAAACCGAATATCACAGCGAGGTCGAGGTGATGACCGCGCCGTTCAAGGGACTGGCGCTCGGCGTCTTCCTGATCACGGTGGGCATGAGCGTCAACCTGAGCGAGGTGATCGCCAACTGGCCCGCGCTGCTGGCGGGGGTCGCGGCGGTGGTGGGGATCAAGGCCGTCGTCACCTTCCTGCTGTTGCGGGTTGCGCAGACGCGTCGCGGCACCGCGGCGGAAACCGGCCTGCTGATGGGCAGTCCGTCGGAAACGACACTGATCGTGCTCGCCACCGCGGCGCAGGCGCAACTGATCCTGCCATCCACCGCCGCCTTCTGGCAGACGGTCACCGCGATCGGGCTGACGATCACCCCGCTGCTGGCAAAGGGTGGACAGCTGCTGTCGCGCGGCATCGAACGTAACAGCATGGGCGATCCGTTGCCGATCGACCCCGGCCCGGACGGACCCGGCGCGGTGGTGATCGGCTTCGGCCGGGTCGGACAGATGGTGGCGGATATGCTGGCGGTGCACGGACAGCGCTACATCGCCGTGGAGGCGGACATCGATACCGTCGCCGGGGCGCGCCGGGCCGGCTATTCGGTGCTGTTCGGCGATATCGCGCGCGCCGAACTGGTCGATCGGCTCGGCATCGCCCGCGCCCGCGCGCTGATCCTGACGATGGACGATCCGGTGCTCACCGTGCGGTTGGCACGGCGGATGCGGGCGCTCGCGCCGGACCTGCCGATCATCGCCCGCGCGCGCGATCCGCGCCACGCCGCCGAACTGTACCGGGCGGGGATCACCGACGCCGTGCCGGAAACGCTCGAAAGCTCGCTGCAACTCTCCGAAGCGGTGCTCGTCGATCTCGGCGTGGCGATGGGTCCGGTGATCGCGTCGATCCACGAAAAGCGTGACGAGCTGCGCCGCTCCATCCGCGCCGAGGCCGAGATCGATCGCGAACCACGGATCCGGCGGGTTCGCCGACTGCGGGACACACAAGCGCGATAGCGGCTTGCGATCACGCCGTGTTGTAGCGATAACACGGCATCAGTGTTCGGGCCTGTGGGGGGACCTTTCGATCATGCAGCATGCCTTGCGCCTCGACGGCGTCGTCAAGCGATTCGGCACGATGACGGCCGTGGACGGGCTCAGCTTCACCGTCGCTCCCGGTGAGGTCTTCGGCTTCCTCGGTGGCAACGGTGCGGGCAAGACGACGTCGTTGCGCATGGTGCTGGACATCATCCGGCCCGACGCCGGAGAGATCGCGGTGCTCGGCAAGCCACCGGGGCGCGAAGCGAGCGGCCGGCTCGGCTTCCTTCCCGAGGAACGCGGCCTCTACCGCTCGATGACCGCGCTGGACACCGTCGTCTATTTCGGTCGGCTGAAGGGGATGAGTGCCGCGGACGCGCGCGCGCGTGGACGCACCCTGCTCGAACGGTTCGGCCTGGGCGCAAATCTCAAGACCGGTGTCGACAAACTGTCCAAGGGCATGGCGCAGAAGGTTCAGCTGGCCACCGCGGTCGTGAACGCGCCCGAACTGCTGATCCTCGACGAACCCTTCTCCGGGCTCGATCCCGTCAACCAGGGGCTGCTGGAGGACGAGATCGTCGCCGCGGCGAAGGGCGGTGCCGCAGTCGTCTTTTCCACCCACGTCATGCAGCATGCGGAACGCCTGTGCGACCGGCTGCTGCTGCTCGCCAAGGGCCGCAAGCGGTTCGAAGGGACACAGGACGCCGCCCGCGCCACCCTGCCCGCCCGGCTCGACGTCGTGTCGCGGCAATCGCCCGCGGCGCTCGATGGCGTCGCATCCGCCACCGTGACCGCGATGCTCGACGACGGATGGAGCGCGTGGGACGTGCGGCTGGCGCCCGGTCGCGATCCTGCCGACCTGCTGCAATCGTGCACGGAACGCGGCATGCCGCTGCGCCGCTTCGAACAGCATCGGCCGGGGCTTCACGACGTCTTCCTCCACATTGTCGGCCCGTCGGAGGTCCAGTCATGATCGAACGTATTCTGATCGTCGCAGGCCGCGAATTCCGGCAGATCGCCGCGACGCGCAGCTTCTGGATCACCCTCCTCATCCTGCCGCTCGCCTTCGCGATGGGGCCGATCGCGTCGCGCTTCCTCGACAAGTCGGACACCGATCGCGTGATGCTGATCGACCGGGCCGGCGGCGGCACGGCCAAAGCCATCGCAGACCGCCTGACGCTGGAGGAACAGCGCCGGGTGCTCACCGCTTTGTCGCGCTATGTCGAAAGCCACCACCTCGAGGCTGCCGATCCCGCGGCTCCCTGGGCGAGCCACGACCGCTGGTATGGCGATGCAGAGGTGGCGCGCTTCGCCGCCGACGGTGGCGCCAAGGCGGCAATTGCCCGCATTGCACGGATCAAGCGGGGGGACACGCCGGCCTTCGACATCCCCGATCCCTTCTACACGATCGTGCCGCCGCCTCCTGCCGTGGCGACCGCATCGCCCGCAGCGATCGGGCGCACGCTCGAACCGCTGTTACGTCCCGCCGAGGGCAGCAAGGCCAAGCCGCTCGATTACGCGGTTTTCATCCCCGCCGATTTCGGACGCTCGCCCGCCGTTCGGCTATGGGCGAACGGTGCGCCCGCCCCGGCCTTCGTCGCGACGCTTCAGCAATTGCTCGGGCAGGACCTGCGCCAGCGCTTCCTGACGGCCAACGGCGTCAGCCCGGCGGTCGCCGTCGCTTCTACGACGATCGCCCCCGCCATCGCCGTCGTCGTGCCGCCGCGCGGCAGCGGCCGGGAACGCGTGCTGATCCGTTCGATCCTGCCGCTCGCCTGCGCCTATATCCTCCTCATGTCGCTGATCCTGTCGGGCAGCTGGATGCTGCAGGGCTCGGTCGAGGAACGCGGCAACAAGCTGATCGAAACGGTGCTGGCCTGCGTCAGCCCCAACGAACTGATGTACGGCAAGCTGATCGGCACCGTCGGCATCGGCCTGTCGATGGTCGCGACCTGGGCGATCTGCGGACTGGTCGCGGCCTTCGCGACGCACGGCGCGATCGCCGAAATCATCCGCCCGGCGCTGGAGCCGGTATCCTCGTTCGGTGCGATCGCGACGATCCTGTACTTCTTCACCGCCGGATACATTCTGGTCGCGATGATCTTCCTCGTCATCGGGTCGATGTCCGACTCGATGCGCGATGCCCAGGGTTATCTGACGCCCGTGCTGATGGTCATCATGATCCCGGTCACGATCCTGGTGCAGGCGGTGCTGCGCGGCGCCACCGGCACCGCGATCGAGGTGCTGACCTGGATCCCGATCTACACCCCCTTCGCCGTGCTGGCGCGGCTCGGCAGCGGCATGCCGCTGTGGCAGATCTGGGCAACGGGAGCGTTGACCGCCGCGTTCATCGCTCTGGAGGTCGTTCTGCTCGGCCGCGTGTTCCGCGCGACCTTGCTGGCGAGCGGCCAGCGCATCGGCCTGAAGCAGGTCGTCGGGTTGATGCGCCGGGCGGATTGACCGGGCGATGCCCCGGAGCCGCCCGCCCGGCGATCAGGTGAACAGGTCCACCACGGTCGCTCCCTCGCCGACCGCGTCGAGCAGCAGGGTTCGGTGGCAGTGTTTCGGATCGCGCTCGTAGCAGAGCAAGGCGCTTGGCTTCTCGGCGGCGAGGCTGAGCATGATCGCCGCGGCGGCCTGGGCCTCCGGCAGCGCCAGTTGGTGGTCGTAGACCGCCTCCAGCGTCGCGACGTCGCCCTTCTTGGCGGCATCGCGACCGGGCTTCGGCGTTCCCAGCGCTTTCAGATGCACATAGTCGATGCCCGCTTCGGACAGGCTGGCCGCCAGCGAAGATTTCGAAAATCCGGGTCGGCGCGACAGCGGCAGCGCGCGGACGTCGATGACACGCTCCACGCCGGCGCGGGTGAGCGTCGCGAGGAAATCGGCCATCGTCGTGGCCTCGTATCCGATGGTATAGATGGTCGTCATCGCAAGACGTTAGCACGCAGCGGCGATCCGCGCGCGCATGCCGCTACAAACCGCTCGCGGTGGTGCAGTTCGTCTTCGGCGGAAAGCGGCTGTCCGGGGTGGGAGTCGTGAAATCCTTGGTACGCGCGCGGAACATCGCGCTGCGCGTGAAGCTGGTCGGCAGCGTCAGCCAGCGGAACGGCATACTGCTGAAGATCGGCTGGTATTTGTAACTGACCTGCACGTGGAACAGGATCTCGTCGCGGATCAACTGGCGATTCTGCGGCAGGGTCGCGAACGCCGTCGTCATGTTGCAGCCGAGCGTCGGCGTGACGACATAGCCGCCGTCGAACCGTTGCCAGATGATGCGGTTCTCGATCGTCCCGTCATTGTCGTTGTCGGTGCCCTGCACCCCGGTGATCACCACGCGGCCGAAGCGGCGCAGGTCGAACGGCTTCGCCGTCAGGTCCAGCGCGTTGAACAGGTCGTAGATCTGGCCTTCGCCGACGCCGATCTGCCCGGTGCCGCTCTGCGCGACGAGGTCCGCGCTCATCGCCGCCAGGCGCTGGACGCGATTGTTGGCGATGACGTAATTGGCGAACTCGATCCCGGTCAGCGCGAAGCCCAGGAACAACGGCAGCATCAGGCCGAATTCCAGGATCGACACGCCGTGCCGCGCCCGCAGCAGCCGGCGAAGCAGCGTCGCGAGCCTCAACTGCGCACCACGGCTTCGTTGCGTACCACCGTAGTGGCGGTCAGCGGCAGGATACCCGTACTCCGCCCGATGAAGCGCCCGACGAAACCGAACAGCACCCGCTTCGGGAACTTGACCGTATAGCTGACCACGTCGCCCGGCCCGCCGAGCGTCCCCGACTTGGCGGTCACATTGTCCCACTGCCCGTTCTTGTTGCGATCGACATAGGGCTCGCCCGGATCGTAGCGGCCGTTGTTGTTCTGGTCGGTATAGGTCTCCGGATAGGCCGAGCTGAAATCGGCGTAGACCGTGGTCTGGATGTCGATCGCCTGCCCGGGCGCCAGCGCGAACGCGGACATCGACCGGGTGATGCTCTGCACCATGATCTGGCGGCGGGTCGCCTCGTCCGTCTCCAGGCTGGCGGTCGCCTTGCGCGCGGCATCCACCACCGCGCCGTCGAGCACCTGACGCGCGAGTATCATGTGCCCCATCTCGATGGTGCCGCAGATCAGCGTCAGCATCGCGGGTAGGATGATCGCGAATTCGACGATCGTCAGCCCGCGACGATCGCGGAACAGAAGGTGGGCGGGCATGCGCATCGCCGTCACTGCACCAGATGGAGGTCGACGAGCTCCGCCGCGATGTCGTTGAACGCCGCCGTCAGCGTCGCCGCGTCGGAGGTGCGATAGACGTGTCCCGGCGCGCACTTCTCGAACATGCTCAACGTGTTGGCGTCGGTCGTCGTCAGCGCGACGATATAGACCGTCGGCGGGTTCCGCTCGGCCTGCAACGCGGCGCAGGTCTTCGAGAAACGACGCTCCGACTGGCTGGTCAGATTGCCCGCGGAGGCCGAGATCGGCGCGTCGGCGTAATTGCCGTAGAAGGTCCAGGTCCGGTCGGTATAGCCGTTCTGGCTCGCCCCCAGCGCAGTCTCGCCGTCCGTCATGAACACCAGCGCGCGCTTGGGCGTCTCGCGCGTCGGGTTGGTGCGGGTGAACACGTCGTCGCGCACCAGCAGGCGATAACCCCACAGCAGCCCGGCATGGTGCAACGTCCCGTTGGCCGGATAGATGGCGGCGTTCTTCTGGTCGATGATGTTTGAATAGAAGCTGCGATCGCGGCCATAGGCGATCTTCACCGCTTCCTCCGGGCATTGCCAGTTGGGCGACGGCCAGTCGGTCTTGTTGACGTTGCCGTTGTTGGTGCTGCCACCGAGCGGATTGACCGTATATTCGGTCGCATCCTTCCAATCCGAACTGAAACGCGGGATGCGGGCATAGTTGATCTTGAACGGCGTGCCGGTGTTGGTGGCGAAGTTCCAACCGTTCGCCGGGTCGTAATATTCGCCGTTGACCCCGGTGATGACATCGTTGCCGGCGGTCGTCGCACCATCGTTCAGGCCGATGTACATCATGTACAGCCACCGCCGGTACGGGTTGTTGGTGACCGTCAGTCCGTAAGCGGCAGGATTGAGCATCGCATCGGAATATTGCGCGTCGAGCCTGTACAGATTGTTGTTCGGCTCGACCCCGGCGACCTTGTAATATTGGCTGTTCTCGCTGCCGAGGTCAGCAGCCGTGGCCGTCCCCGCCGCCATGTTGGGCACGTACATGGGCGGAATGAAATACGGGCTGACCGGCGGGTGGCCGTTTTCGCCGGGCAGCGTGCGGTCGATGTCCCAGGCACCGGGATCACGATATGTCAGCGTCGAATTGAGATCCTTGACCGTGTCATCGTCGAACACGCATCCCTTCCACGCCAGGTGGTTGGCGGGCCAGGTGCCCTTCATCGAAATGTAGCTGTCGTTGAAGGCGAATTGCTGCCGCACCACGGTCGGCGACTGCCAGTTGGGCAGCAGCTTTCCGACGTTGACCGTGATGTCGTACATCACGAACCCCATCGCCAGATCCGGACGGGTGGTGCCGCCCTGGTACAGCACGTCGAGGAAGCTCTTGGCGGCGTCCTTCAACGCCGTGATCCGGGTCTTGGTCACGCCATTGGCATCGCGCGGCAGGTCGGTCTTGAGCGATCCCGTATTGTCGAGCACCATCATGACCTCGAGCGGGTGCGGCTGGATTTCCGCCCGCGCGACCGCGTTCACCACCTGCTGCTGAAACCCGAACGCGCGCATGAACGACATCGGCACCACCGTGGTCGCAGTGACCGTGGTGTTGTTGCGACCGTTGATCGTCGCGAAGGTCGGCGTGACCACCAGCCCCGTCGTACCCATGTAGCCGCCCGGGAAATTGCCGGAGAAATAGGCCCGCGCCTGTGCGTCGCGGCCGGCCGGACTCGCATCGGCGAGTTCATAGGCGCGGGCGCCGGCAAGCGCCGCCGCGTCCACGCCGGCCTGCAACTGCGACTTGACGACATAGATGCGGCCGGCGTCGATGGCCGAACCCAGGGCGGCGATGCTCGGGATCAATCCCGCGACCATCATCGAAATTGCGGACGCCCGGCGATCACGCCACAGCCGGCGAATCGCCTTCCCCAGACCTGTGCAGGCAACCTTCATGGACGACAGAACCCCTTGTTGTTCAGTGTCCTGCGCCGGAAATGGTAAACAATGCGGTACTAAGTTCAGTCCGGTTGATCCAGATCAACGAGATCGCGCGACGGGGTATGTTCCCGCACCACGTCGCGCTATGGCCGCACCATGAGGCGGGTCCTCGTCACGCAATCCGGTTGAAGCCATGACAGAATATTCGATCCACATCATCGGCGGCGGCCTCGCCGGGTCCGAGGCTGCATGGCAACTCGCCGAAGCGGGGGTCCGCGTACGCCTGTCGGAGATGCGCGGCGGCGGCGACATGACGCCCGCGCACCATACAGACGGCCTTGCCGAGCTGGTCTGCTCGAACAGCTTCCGTTCCGACGATGCCGAAAGCAACGCGGTCGGTCTGCTGCACCAGGAAATGCGGCGGATGGGGTCGCTGATCATGACGCAGGCCGATATCCACAAGGTGCCCGCCGGATCGGCGCTGGCGGTCGACCGCGACGGCTTTTCCGCCGGCGTCACCGCCGCGCTGGAGGCGCACCCGAACATCGCCATCGTGCGCGAACGCGTCGACGCTCTCCCGGAAGGAGCGGCGATCATCGCGACCGGGCCGCTGACTGCGGCGTCGCTGGCGACCGGGATCGGCGCGGCGACCGGCAGCGACGCCCTCGCCTTCTTCGACGCCATCGCCCCGATCGTCCACCGCGACAGCATCGACATGGACACCGCCTGGTTCCAGTCGCGCTGGAACAAGGGGGACGGCCACGATTACATCAACTGCCCGATGAACAAGGACGAATACCTCGCCTTCCACGCCGGTCTGGTCGGTGGCGAGAAGACCGAGTTCAAGGAATGGGAAAAGAACACGCCCTATTTCGAAGGGTGCATGCCGATCGAGGTCATGGCGGAACGAGGGCTCGATACGCTGCGCTACGGCCCGATGAAGCCGGTCGGGCTCGACGATCCGCGCACCGGGCGCTGGCCTTACGCCGTGGTGCAGCTGCGTCAGGACAATGCCCAGGGCACCCTGTGGAACATCGTCGGTTTCCAGACCAAGCTGAAGCATGCCGAACAGGTTCGCCTGTTCCGCACCATCCCCGGATTGCAGAACGCCGAATTCGCACGGCTGGGCGGATTGCACCGCAACACCTTCATCCGCTCGCCCGAACTGCTCGACCCGACCCTGCGGCTGAAGAGCCGGCCGAACATCCGCTTCGCCGGCCAGATAACGGGCTGCGAAGGCTATATCGAAAGTGCCGCGGTCGGCCTGATGGCGGGCCGTTTCGCCGCCGCCGAGCTCGCCGGAGAAACGCTGGCGCCGCCGCCGGTCACCACCGCGCTCGGCGCGCTGCTCCACCACATCACCGGCGCCGCGGTAGCGGAAACCTATCAGCCGATGAACGTCAACTTCGGCCTGATGCCGCCGATCGAAGGCCGCACCAAAAAGGCGGATCGGAAGCGCATGTACACCGACCGGGCGCGCACCGCCTTCGCGGAATGGCTCAACTGTCCTCCGCCGGAGCAACCGTCGCTTGCGGCGGACATTTCGCGCGAGCCTGTCCCTTCCGCTTGACCGCGGTGGTGGCGAATTCGCGCTGGTCCATCGCGCCGGACTTGTCGCGGTCGGCGCTTGCGAACTTGGTCGTCGCCTTGATGGCCCATTCGTCGAAGCTCAGCTGGCCGTCGCCATTGGCGTCCAGCTTGGCGAACGCCTTGCGCCGGCTCGCGAGATATTCCTCCCGCGTGACCTTGCCGTCACGATCCTTGTCGTAGCGACCGAACCGCTTCTCCTCCCGCGTGGCGGCGGACGCCTCGGGGACGGGCGCCGCGGCGGGCTCGCCGCTTTGCGCGTCAACGGGGGCGGCCGCGCCGATCGCCGGCAACGCCGATGCAGGCGCGCGCGGCCCGGTCATCCACAATGCACCACCGCCGAGTGCGGCCAGCAACGCTCCACCACCAGCCCAGTATCGCCACATGCCCCATCCCCCAATTGCACCTTAAGGTTAGCAGCGATGCCGATGACCGCAAGTGTTCAGCGGCCGGTAAACCGAAATCGCGTGATCCGGATCGCTTTGGCTACAGCAGACTGATCGATCCTGTCCAGATGAGCCAGGAGCGTCATCAATCCCAATGCCTGTAAAGGCCGGGGCCAAGACTTTGAGAATGCACGCTGGAACGCCGCGCCTGCCGCGCGCACGGCAATCTCCCGATCCTCCGGTCGGGAAAGATGCCTGACCAGATCCTCGCAAGCCCAGGCCTGCCCCGCGGGTGCGACGCGTGGCGAATCGGTGCCGAGCAGCACGGCCGCCGCGGCGAACAGGCCTGCGCCGCGCATCGACGCATGCAGTTCGACCGTCGGTGCGTCGATCGATTCGGCGACGATCAACGCCTCCCACCCATCGATCATGCGCGACAGCATCGCGCCGGTGACTCCGTGCGGCAGGACGTGCGCCTGCACGTCGCTCAACACCGGTTCCGCAGGCGCCGGCGCATCGTCCAGCGCGATCAACGCGTCATGCCACCACGTCAGACGCATCTGGCCGATCATCGGTTCGCGAGTCGTGCGGACGATCGCAGCCAGGCGGTCGTCGAGCGCGAACAGCACGGACAGCCCCTGCCGCCTCGCCGGAGGGGCCGCGCTCAGCGCCAGCATGCGCGTATCGGGAACAGTTTCGGTCATGCGCCTCCGCTGCCGGTTCGCCGATCGCGGCGCAAGCGCCGACCGCGAAAGCTTAACACGTCATTATCCACATATCTTGACCGGGATTACGGGGACTTAGGCGCATGGAAGGCTCGCGGCAGCAGACGCGGGCAGATCAGGGCGACTATGGGCAAGGGAATCATCGGAACGATCTCGACGACGTACGCCGCCTTGCGCCGGCTCGCCGCGGACCGTCGTGGCAACATCCTCGCGATGTCGGCCGCGGCGCTGGTGCCGTTGATGGCCATGATCGGCGGCGCGATCGATCTCAGCCGGCTTTACATGACCAACACCCGTCTGCAGCAGGCCTGCGACGCTGGCGCACTCGCCGCACGCCGGACGATGGCCGACGTCAACGTCCTGTCGAACTCGGAAAAGGCGATCGCCGCCAATTACTTCAGCTTCAACTTCCCGAACAACACCTAT
The DNA here is from genome assembly GCA_964419295.1 of uncultured Stakelama sp. Lineage (GTDB taxonomy): Bacteria > Pseudomonadota > Alphaproteobacteria > Sphingomonadales > Sphingomonadaceae > Sphingomonas. Next base: position 14,330 of record CAYQPM010000017.1, read on the forward strand.
TCCGCGGGCACGCCGACCGTCGCCTATGCGCGCGGCGCGGTGGGCACGGTGGCGGGCGCCGCGTCGCTGGCGGTGCCGATGACCATCATGAAGATGTTCGGCTATTCGACGATCACGCTCAACGTCACGTGCCAATCGACGCTGGTCGTGCCGAACACCGACGTCATGTTCGTGCTCGACGTCACCGGATCGATGAACGACACGCCGAGCGGGGACACCCAACCCAAAATTGCCGGGCTGAAGCAGGCGGTGAAGGATTTCTACGGCGCACTCGGACCCGGCACCGCGGCCGGCGCGGGCCGGGTCCGCTATGGCTTCATGCCCTATTCGAGCAACGTCAACGTCGGGAAGATCGTGTACGGCCTGAACCGGGGCTCTATCGTGGGCGGCACCGGTGCGGAGAATGCGAACTATCGCTCGCGCATCGCACAGACGACCACCGAGCACGTCCCCAGCTACGGGACGGAATCGAACAAGAACCAGACGAGCTCCAACAGCACGACCCCCACATATGGGTCGTTCTTCAACGATGCGGTCTATTACAATCAGACGCTCGCCCAGTGCACCGCTCGCGTGGCGCCCGACACGGACACGGTTTCGTCGTCCAACACGACGCTTAGCAGCGACGAAAATCCGCCCGCCTATCCCAACACGGTCAGGAACAGGACCTATACGACGGTGGATCAACATGCCGCCGTGGATAACGGCGCAAGCTGGACCCAGACGTCGGGCAGCGGGACGACCGCGAAGGGCACGTGCCAGCTGCGCCACCGCAACGGCACGTACACGACCACGACCGCCTCCAGCACGACCACGCCTACGACATGGACGGATCGCGAGAAGTTCGTTTCGTGGAACTACGTGCTTCGCTCGATCGACGTGTCGCAGATCGTGCAGAACGGCGCGGGCGCCAACCCTACCTATTTCACGGGCTATGCACCCGACACCACGCCCAACGTCAATATGGGCTACGCCTGGGACGCGCTCGGCAATTACTATACCTATTCTACCCCGACGCCGTCGACGGTGACATGGAACGGGTGCATCGAGGAAGCGAGCACCGACTCCAGCATCGGCGCAACGTCGTCGCTCGACATTCCGTCCGGCGCCAACGACCTGAAGATCGACCTGATCCCCAGCGATACCAGCACCCGCTGGAAGCCGTACCTGCCGGGCATCCAGTTCGACAGCAACGGCTATTGGCTGGGCCGCGATGCCGGTTGGATCAGCAGCGGGTTCGCTGCATGTCCGCGCGAAGCCGCTCCCCTGGCGCAGTATCAGTCGGATTATGTCGCGACGACCAAATCGTCGGGCACGTTCAACACCTATGTCGATTCGCTAAGCGCGGTTGGCGGCACCTATCACGACATCGGGATGATCTGGGGCGCACGGTTTCTGTCACAAAGCGGCATCTTCCAGGCGACCAATAATGATTCGACGGGCCCCGGCGGGTTCCAGATCTCGCGCCACATCGTCTTCATGACCGATGGCACGCTGGATACCCGCGGCGGCGCGAACGATCCTTGGGGCGTCAACCAGTTGGAGGGACGAATCGCTCCGACGGGCACCAGCGACACCGACCTCAACAACATTCACCGCCGCCGCATGAACATGATCTGCAACGCGATGAAGGGAAAGGGATTTACGATCTGGGTGATTGGCTTCGGCATCAGCACCATGCCGCAGGAATTGCAGGATTGCGCCAGTGACGCGAACCATTGGTCGCTCGCCTCCAGTTCCGCCGCCCTGCGGACGCGCTTCCAGCAGATCGCGCAGACCATCGGCGGATTGCGGCTCTCGCAATGATCGGCGCGCTCCTCACCCGGCTTCTTCGCGGACGGCGCGCCGTCGCCTTGCCCGAATTCGCGCTTGTCGCCCTCCCCTTTCTGGTGCTGGTGATGGGCTCGCTCGACCTCGGCTATCAGGGGTATCTGCGCGCGACCGTCACCGGCGCGCTCGAAAAGGCGGCGCGCAAGGCCACCGTGGGCGACCGCACGCGCCAGCAGATCATAGATCTGATCACGACCGAAGTGCGCGCGGTCCTGCCGAAGAATTCCCGCACCGATCCGGGCGCGATCGTGGTGACGCCCCAAAGCTATTACAACTTCTCCGCGGTCGGCGGCGGAGAACGCATCACCGGCGACACCGCACCGCTCGGCGTGTACAATTCCACCGATTGCTACGAGGATCGCAACGGCAACGGCCGCTACGACGCTACCGGCGGGGGCGGTGACAATCTGGGGACGGCGGACGACATCGTCTATTATACCGTGACGGTCGATGTGCCGCGACTATTCCCGATCTGGCGTTCGATCGGCTGGACCAACGATGTCACTGCGACCGCGCGTACGCTCATCCGCAATCAGCCCTTCGGCGCACAACAGGTGGTGATCCGGTGCGCATGACCGCCGCCTTCTCCCGCCACGGGCTCCGGCGTCTGTCCCGCGTACGGGACATCTCACGGGATCGATCGGGGCTGGCCCTGATCGAATTTGCCTATGCGCTGCCGTTTCTCCTCACCGTCGGTCTGGCGGGCGCAGAGGTCGCGAACCTGGCGATCGTGACGTTGCGCATCAACCAGATGGCGATGCTTGCCGCCGACAATGCCGCACGCGTGCGCATCTCGATGGATGAAACCGACGTCAACGAAGTGATGATCGGCATGCGGTTTTCCGGCTCCACGATCAAGTTCGGCGACCGGGGTCGCGTGATCGTCTCCGACATCGAATCGAACGGGCAGAGCGGCGCAACGGCAGGAAACAAGATCACCTGGCAGCGCTGCTTCGGGTCGAAGGACGTGACGTCGGCCTTCGGTCCGGAAGGCACGGGCGGCAGCGACGCGGTGTTGCGCTACGGTATAAGTCCAAGCGGTCCGGCGGCGACTGCCGCGGCGGGTACGGTCCCGGTCACGTCGGGCGCGCTGATCGTCGCCGAGGTGCGGTACACCTACACCCCGCTGATCGCGTCGATGTTCATGGGCAACCGCGAACTGCGCGCGGTGCAGACCTTCCCGGTCCGGGAACGTGCCGGACAGGCACTGACCAACACGACCGGCCTGACCAGCGGCGCGAAACGGCTTTGCGACGCCGCGCATCTCAGCGCCACCTGAGCAGCATCGACGCGCTGCGATGCGGGAGAGGCGACCGCTCGCCCCTCCCGGCCGGTCAGAGGACCTTCTTGACCGTCGCGACGATCTTCTTGGCGTCGATCAGCGCCAGCTTCTCGAGATTGGCCGCATAGGGCAGCGGCACGTCCTCGTTGGTGACGCGCAGGACGGGTGCGTCGAGGTCGTCGAAACCCTCCTCCATCACGAACGCCGTGATCTCGGACGCGATCGAACAGGTCGGCCAGCCCTCCTCGACCACGACGAGCCGGTTGGTCTTGGCGAGGCTTTTCAGCACCGTCTGTTTGTCGAGCGGGCGCAGCGTGCGCAGGTCGATCACCTCCGCCTCGACACCCTCGGCCGCCAGCGTCTCGGCAGCTTCGAGCGCGAGGCCGACGCCGATCGAATAGCTGACGAGCGTCACGTGCCTGCCCTCGCGCATGATCCGCGCCTTGCCGATCGGCAGCACGTGATCGTCGAGCTTGGGCACGTCGAACGAGCGACCGTACAGCAGTTCGTTCTCGAGGAAGACGACCGGGTCTTCGCTGCGAATCGCGGCCTTGAGCAAGCCCTTGGCGTCCGCTGCGTCATAGGGCGCGATGACGATCAGGCCGGGGACGGATGCGTACCATGGCGCATAGTTCTGGCTGTGCTGCGCGCCGACGCGGCTCGCCGCACCGTTGGGCCCGCGGAAGACGATCGGGCAGCGCATCTGGCCGCCGGACATGTAATTGGTCTTGGCAGCCGAATTGATGATGTGGTCGATCGCCTGCATGGCGAAGTTGAACGTCATGAATTCGATGATCGGGCGCAGGCCGCCCATCGCCGCGCCGGTGCCGACGCCGGCGAAGCCATATTCGGTGATCGGCGTGTCGATGACGCGGCGGTCGCCGAACTCGTCGAGCAGGCCCTGCGTGACCTTGTAGGCGCCCTGATATTGCGCGACCTCTTCGCCCATCACGAAAACGCGGTCGTCCTTGCGCATCTCCTCGGCCATCGCGTCGCGCAGCGCTTCGCGGACGGTGGTCTTCACCATCTCGGTCCCTTCGGGGATAGCCGGGTCCTGCACCCCGTCGTTCTTCGCCGCCTCGAACATCTGGCGAGCGCCGGTCTCGACCTTGTCCTGCGCCGGATGCGCCGAATCCTCGACCGCGTCGGCGGGCTTGTTCTCGTCCGCCGCAGCATTCGCCTTCGGGCTGTCGTCCTTGGTAGCAGGGGCCGAACCGGCGCTCTCGCCCTCTTCGAGCAAGGTGGCGATGACCGCGCCAACCTTCACGTTGTCGGTGCCTTCGGCAACGACGATCCTGCCGATCGTACCTTCGTCGACGGCCTCGAATTCCATCGTCGCCTTGTCGGTTTCGATCTCGGCCATGATGTCGCCGGACTTGACGGTATCACCTTCCTTCACGAGCCACTTGGCGAGCGTGCCCTCTTCCATGGTCGGGGACAGCGCGGGCATCTTGATCTCGATCGCCATCTCAGTAGCTCTCCACCAGCACGTCGGTATACAGTTCGGCCGGACCCGGCTCGGGCGTGCTTTCGGCGAAATCGGCGGCTTCGTTCACGGTCTTGCGGATCTCTTGTTCGATGGTCTTGAGGTCGGCCTCGGTGACGCCCTGCGCGTCGAGCAGCTTCTTGACGTGCTCGATCGGATCGGACTTGTCGCGAACCCCCTGCACTTCCTCGCGGCTGCGATACTTTGCGGGGTCGGACATGGAATGGCCGCGATAGCGATAGGTCTTCATCTCGAGGATGACCGGACCCTTGCCGGCGCGCACCCAGGCGAGTGCCTCTTCGGCGGCTCCGCGACAGGCCAGCACGTCCATGCCGTCGACCTGGATGCCGGGAATGCGGAAGCTCTCGCCGCGGCGGTACAGCTGGTCCTCGGCCGACGCGCGGTTGACGCTCGTGCCCATGGCGTACTGGTTGTTCTCGATCACGAAGATGATCGGCAGCTTCCACAGCTCGGCCATGTTGAAGCTTTCGTACACCTGGCCCTGGTTCGCCGCGCCGTCGCCGAAATACGCCATGCAGACGCCGCCGTCGTTGCTGTACTTGTGACCGAAGGCGAGGCCCGTGCCCAGGCTGACCTGCGCGCCGACGATACCATGGCCGCCGTAGAATTTATGCTCGGTCGAGAACATGTGCATCGAACCGCCCTTGCCGCGGCTGATGCCGGCGGCACGGCCGGTCAATTCGGCCATGATGACCTTGGGATCGATGCCATAGGCGAGCATGTGGCCATGGTCGCGGTATCCGGTGATGACCGAATCCTTGTCGCCGTCGAGCGCCGACTGCAGCCCGACCGCAACCGCTTCCTGCCCGATGTACAGGTGGCAGAAGCCGCCGATGAAGCCCAGGCCATAGAGCTGGCCCGCCTTTTCCTCGAACCGGCGGATCAGCAGCATGTGCTTGTAGAAGTCGAGCAGCTGCTCCTTCGTCGCCTCGAACGGCTTGGGATCGGCAGGGCGCTCGCGATTGGAGAGCGGTACGGCGGGAGGAGCAGGCGATTTGGCCACGTATTACCTCAACGGTCCTGGGGATGTGACGGAGCCTATAGTCTCCCTTTTGCCGGAACATCAATTCCCTGGGTCAACATGGCTGTGACGTAACGGTAATGACGCCGCGCTTCTCGCCGTCATCGCCGCCGCCGCGAGACCGATAATCTCGCGTACGCCGCAAAGACGGAGCCGAAGCTCGAACGGAGCCCGGCGGCTTCGCAGCCAAGCGCCGGTCACAGCGCCGGTCACAGACGCCGATAGAGCAACTATATTGCCCTGCCCGCGCCGCCCGTGCCAAAGCCCGCTGCGATGGACACGCCCCAGCATCCGTTCCGGATCGCAAACTTCCGCGCCTATTGGCTGTCGCGCTTCAGCGGGACGATCGCGGTCAGCGCCATGTCGATCGTCATCGGCTGGCAGGTCTACAACCTGGCGCGCGAGACGATGGACGTACCGCGCGCCGCCTTCATGCTCGGCATGATCGGTTTCGCCCAGTTCGTGCCGCTGTTCCTGCTGACCCCGATCACCGGGCTGGTCGCCGACAGCGTCGATCGGCGCTGGATCGTGCGCGGCACGACCGCGCTGCTCGTCGCCACCGCAGCGATGCTGTGGTGGCTGACCTGGTCGGGACATCTCAGCCTGACCGCGCTGTTCACCGCGGCGGTGGCGTTCGGCATTGCCCGCGCGTTTTCGGGGCCGGCCTATTCGGCGCTCGCCCCCAATCTCGTCCCCCGCGCCAGCCTGCCGACCGCGATCGCGATCAGCTCGATCGCGTGGCAGGTCGGCACGATCGCCGGGCCGAGCGTCGGCGGCCTGCTCTACGCGATCCATCCGGAGGTCGCCTATGGCGTCGCCACCGGCCTGTTCGCGCTGGCCCTGCTGTTCATGTTCCTGATCGGCCCGGTGCAGCAACCGCCCGCGCTGGCGGATCATCGTCCGCTCGCCCGGATCGCCGAAGGCTTCCGCTACGTGCTGCGCAACCGGCTGGTGCTGGCGACGATCACGCTCGATCTGTTCGCGGTGCTGCTCGCGGGCGCGACCTCGCTGTTGCCGGTCTATGCGCGCGACATTCTGAAGGTTGGGTCGCAGGGCCTGGGCGTGCTCGCCGCCGGGATGGGGATCGGCGCCGCGACGACCGCGATCTGGTTCTCGTTCCGGCCGATGACCAGCAACGTCGGCATGAAGATGCTCTATGCGGTCGTGGTGTTCGGCCTCGCCATCCTCACCTTCGGCGTGGCGACGAACCTTACCGATGCGGCGGGGCTGCACGGCGGCACCGTCGATCTGGGCGGCGTCCGGCTGGCGATCCGGCCCGCCTTCGTCCTCAGCCTCGTCGCGCTGATCGTCGCGGGTGGTGCCGACATGGTGTCGGTCTACGTGCGCCAGTCGCTGATCCAGCTTCATACCCCTGACGCGATGCGCGGACGGGTCAGCGCGGTGTCGCAGCTGACCATCTCGGCGTCCAACGAACTCGGCGAATTCGAAAGCGGCGTCATGGCCTCGCTGCTCGGTCCGGTCGGCGCGGTGGTGTTCGGCGGGGTCGGCGCGATCCTCGTGACGATCGGCTGGGCGCGACTGTTTCCGGAACTCGGCGCCGCGCGGACCTTTGATCCCCCCGACATGCTCGAAACAGAACCCAAGCACGGAGAAGCGAAGCCATGAAGGTCGACACCATCCTGGAAACGATCGGCAACACGCCGCACGTCCGCGTCGCCAAGCTGTTCCCCGATTCCGAAGTGTGGATCAAATCCGAACGATCGAACCCGGGCGGATCGATCAAGGATCGGATCGCGCTGGCGATGATCGAGGCGGCGGAGGCGAACGGCGACCTGACGCCCGGCGGCACGATCATCGAACCGACCAGCGGCAACACCGGCGTCGGCCTCGCGATGGTCGCGGCGGTCAAGGGCTACAAGCTGGTGCTGGTGATGCCCGAATCGATGTCGCTGGAACGCCGCCGCCTGATGCTCGCTTATGGCGCGACGTTCGACCTGACTCCGCGTGAAAAGGGCATGAAGGGTGCAATCGAACGCGCGCTGGAGCTGGTCGGCCAGACGCCGGGCGCCTGGATGCCGCAGCAGTTCGAAAATCCCGCGAACATCGATGTCCATGTGCGGACCACGGCACAGGAAATCCTGAACGATTTCGCCGACAGCCCGATCGACGTCATCATCACGGGCGTCGGCACCGGCGGCCATATCACCGGGGTCGCGGAAACGCTGAAAAAGACCTGGCCCAACCTCAAGGTCTTCGCCGTGGAACCCTCGGCATCGCCGGTGATCGCCGGTGGCCAGCCGGGACCGCACCCCATCCAGGGCATCGGCGCGGGCTTCATTCCGCGCAACCTGCACACCCAGTCGCTCGATGGCGTGATTGAGGTCGACGCGGCGGTGGCCAAGGACATGGCGCGCCGATCCGCCGCGGAAGAGGGCATGCTGGTCGGCATCTCGTCGGGCGCGACACTCGCCGCGATCCTGCAGAAGCTCCCCGATCTGCCCGACGGCGTGCGGGTGCTCGGCTTCAACTACGACACGGGCGAACGCTATCTCTCCGTACCCGACTTCCTGCCCGAACAATAAAGCGCTCGTCAGCCTCGCGCTTCGACGCTAACCGGCGTGCCCTCTCCCCGCGGGAGGGGGCAAGGCTGCCGGCCGGGGCTTGGGTGAGGACGATTTCGACCGCATGATCTTTCGTCCGCTGCACATGATCCTGTCCGCCGTCGCCGCGCTGGCGATCGCGGTGCCCGCCCTGGTCGTGACCCATCCGCCCGCCATGCCCGTATCGCACAAGCGGGTCGTGTTGCCGCCGCGCCGCGTCGTGCCGCCGGCCGAGCTGCCGCCGGTCGAGCCGGTCGCCTTCGTCGATCTCGCGCCCGAAGATGCGAGGGCGTTCAACGCCAGCGTCCCGTTTTCCACTCTGCCCAACCCCGCGGCCCGGCCGTTCCGCTTCGCCGGCGGGGCGGAGGATCGTGCGCGGGCGACGGACTGCATGGCGGCGGGCATCCTGTACGAGGCGGGCGACGATACGGAGGGCGAGCGGGCGGTAGCACAGGTGGTGCTCAACCGGCTCCGGCACCCGGCCTTTCCAAAGACGGTTTGCGGCGTGATCTTCGAAGGGCAGGAACGCACCACCGGCTGCCAGTTCAGCTTCGCCTGCGATCATGCGCTGACCCGCTGGACGCCCTCGCCCGACGCGTGGCGACGGGCCCGCGACGTCGCCCAAGCCGCGCTCGCCGGCGCGGTCTACAAGCCGGTCGGATATGCGACGCATTATCATACCGATTGGGTGGTGCCCTATTGGCAGGCGAGCCTGGACAAGGTGGTGGCGGTGCATACGCATCTGTTCTTCCGCTGGACCGGCTGGTGGGGCACGCCGCCCGCCTTCGATCGCCAGGTCAGCTCGGCCGAGCCGGTGATCGCGCAGCTCGCGCCGCTCTCCGACGCTCACAAGACGGGTGTCGCGCTGGCGGAGGCTGATGCCGCGATGCTCGATGCCGCCGAAGCGTTGGGGCTGATCGGCGACGACGGTGCGGCTACCGCCGCTACGGCCGGGGCCGGGGCAGCGGGCACGCCGTCCGACGGGGACAGCATCGTGACCACGCTGCCGCGCGGCGCGGCGCCCGACAGCTATCCGGCGCTGGCGGCGAAGGCGTGCGGCGACCGCAAGATTTGCAAATACACCGCCTGGGCGGATCAGGCGAAGACACCCGCGGCCCTGCCGCTCTCCCCCGAACAGATCGCGTCGATGACCTTCAGCTATTTCCGTGATCGGGATGCCGGCATCGACAAGTCGCTGTGGAATTGCGCGCAGGCACGGCGGACGGATCGACGTGAGTGCATGAAGGTCCAGGTGTTGATGACGATGGCGCCGGTGGCCCCCGCCCCGCCCGCCGCTGCGGCCCCGCCCGTCGTCGAGCTCGGCGGTGTACGCCGCAAGACCGATTCGGGAGCGGGGTCCACGACCGGCGGCCGCTGAGCGATCAGCGGCGTTCGCGGATCGCCTCGACCAACGCCACCTTGCCCATCTTCGGCCGCCCGGCGATCCCGATCTCACGCGCCTCACGCATCAGGTCGGCCTTGGTCCGCTCTCCCAGCCCGGTGCTGCGATGGTGCAGTGAACCGTTGGCCATGGCATTGCCGATCCGCGCCGCCTTCTCATGCCTCCGCCGCTCGCGGTGCGCGTAAAAAGCCGAGCGGCATGGGGCAGAGGCGATCGAGCAGCGGTCCGATCCGACACTGGCGAAGCTGCGCGAGATGCCGGCCGCGCGGGGGGCAAGCGTCAGCATCGCACCCTTGTGGCGCTTCCTTGCCGGGTACGGGATCCCGCGCAAAGAAGACCGGCCATGCAAGCGAGCAGAACCGCCCGGACGTGCCGAAGCGCCGACGATACCGATCTGGCATATGCTGCCGACCCGTGAGCAGGCGGTCCCCACGTCAATGACGACGAAGTCGGGGGAAACCACAACCGCCTCGGGCGCGTCCGCGATCGATGCGACCCGCCCCCGTTGTTCAGCTGACCCGGAACATAGCCGGCCCGTGCAACCTAACCAGCTGGCAGTCCAAGCTGCCTACCCGTTCGGTTTTCCAACGCGGCGATAATGTGAACATGTGTCCAGCGTTGGGGACGCCATAGCGCGCGGCGAACGCCCACTTCTGGGTCAGGAGGAAGTGGGTGCGGCTTGATAACCGGCGTTCAAGCACGTCAGGTCGCACCCAACATTTCGCCTCAAATGCTCTGTGGAGGTGCCGAACGCCCCCCACAGAGCATGGCTGGCCTGCAAGTTACCGGGCCACGGCACTCGTAGTATCGGGCAGACCTTTGTCATTCGCAGCGGCAGGGCCGTTGAGCATCGCGATGCCCTTTTCCGACAGCAGCATGCCGATCAGCGCTTGCAACGAACCGCCGGCCTCCGCGCCTGTGCCCGACCCGCTGTTGATCTGCACCCGCGGAACGATGTCGACGCCGGATTTCTCGAGCGCCTCGGCAAGGCGTTCGATCACCTGGCGGGTCAGCTGGTATTGCGCACCGCCCGATGCCGCCGCCTGCTTCTCGATCGTTTCGGCTGTGGCCAGGCCTGTCTTGGTGATCCGGTCCGCCTCGGCGCCCGCCAGCGCGACGACCTTGGCCGCCTCGCCCTCGCCGATGATGCGGATGCGATCCGACTCCGCGCGGGCGAGTGTGCGTGTCTGCTCGGCATCCTGCGTGGCGCGCTTCAGCGCCGCCTTACCCTGATTCTCCTGTACGGTGATCGACAGTTCGGACTCGGTGATCGACGTCTGCTGATGCGCCCGCGCCCGCGACTCGAGCAGGTCCTTCTCACCCTCGGCGGCGATCCGCTGCTTGGCGTAGGTCGTCACCTGTTCCTCGGCTACCTGGCGCTCGCGCAGCTGCTGGAGGACCTTTTCGATCTGGTCGTTGCCACCGACCGCGCGCGGCGTGCCGATCAGCACCTCCTGCAATTCGAGATTATAGCCGGTGAACTTCGCCCGCATCTGCTCGCCCGCCTGCTCCTGGATGTCGGAGCGCTCCTGCAACAGCTCGATGAGTGTCTTCTTTTGCGCGACGTTCTTGAAATAGGCAGAAACCATGGGATCGAGCGTCTGCTCGACCAGCTTCTTGATATCGCCGAAGCGCTGGATGACCAACGGCGCCTTGCGATAGTCGATATGCACGACCACCGACAGCGGCAGCGTCGGTTCGAATGCGTCGCGGGTGATCAGCGACACCTCCGATAGGTTCTCGTCAAGCTTGTGCTGGCCGGTCGTATCCTGATCCCACTTCAGGATGAAGTTGGTGGTCGGCACCACCACGATCTTTCCTGCGTAGGTGTTGAACGCGTATTTGCCCGGCAGCAGCGGTTCGCTCCACACGCCGCGGGTGCCGCGCGCGACCAGTTCTCCGTGGCGGTAATCCTCGCCCGATGTGTCGGTGCCGCTGTCGCCAGTGTAGGAGATGACGACGCCGACATGGCCGACCTCGATCACGGTCTTCGCGACCATCTCCACCGTCGCGAACAGGCGGTTGATGAAATAGCTGCCTTCGACCAGCACCTGCAACTGACGCCCGCGCCGTCCGCCCGCTGCGATGAACTTTTCCGGGTCCTGAAAGCTGTTGTGGAAGTTCGACAGGTCGTTTTGATCGGTGCCGACCTCGGGCGCGATGATCTGGTCGGCGGTAAGGGCCGGTCCGTCGTGCACCGTCACCACGCCGATCTGGTCGATCGCGTCCTTGATGACGACCGCGTCGAAGCCCCCGCGCTGCGCGATGACGCTCTGCATCTCATCGAACAGCGGTCCATCGTTCGCCTCCAGCATCAGGCCATAGATGTGTTCCCGCGTGATGATGACGAACTGCGCCAAGTTGATCGCGTAAGTGCCCTCACGCAGGATGGTACGCTGCGGTCCCTTCTGCCCACCGTCGGACAGGAAGCGGCGCACGTCGAGGAAGTCGGCGGTTCGTACGTTGCTCGCCAGCGTCTGCGTCGGGCCGAGCGGCGCGCCGTCGCGGGCGAATACATAACCGATCTGACCCTGCGGGATGGTAACGAGCGGTTGAGCATGAACGCGGTACTGGAATGGAACGAAGAAGTGATAGCCACCGCGTAAGACGATCGGCTGATAGCCCGCTTCGTCATTGAGCGCGATCAGGCCGCCGGCGATCGAACCATTGCGGCTCCACATCTTTTCGACAATTGCCACGCGGTTGTTGCCGACATAGCGAACACAACGCGACGCAATGAAAAGCACGACGACAATAAGAGCTACGGCGAGCGCAGCGCCGAGCACATATAGATTTACCATGTGATGAGGTGTCCTTGGGACCTTGCGACGAACGCCCCATGAGCGTTCGCAGTCATATCTACGCCTCAGCGGGGCGAGTCGCCAGCGTAATCGGACGGCGGATAGCGACTATCGATGTAACGCGCGACCGTGTGCAGATCACCTTCGTCAAGCCGGCGGTGATCGTCTTGCATCGCGCTAAGCGCGTCGGCGATGCGGGACAGCATGATTGTCGTGATATCTGCCAGTTCTTGACGATCGTGCGGTACTGCACCTTCGAGAGCGATGATCGAGGTGCTCACCACTTGCGCAAGGTCGGCGGAGATCGCCTGATAGCCTTGCGCTTCATGGTTCCACGCCATGATTCCAATTGCATCAAGTACTTTGACAGTATCGCCATCGAAATGCGCGCGGCCCTGCGCCAGTGCGAACGTCAGACTACGCCGCGACTGGAGTTGCGCGACATCGGGATCCCGACGCGCTCGCCGCCGTCGCCGGCGGCGCAGCAGCGGATCCAGAAGGATGACCGCCGCGCTCGTGATCACCGCGACCAGGATGTAAAGAATTGCAAACCAGACGCTGTACGGCACGGTCCGGGCGACAAGCTCTGCCGATGTCAGCCCCTCCAGCATCCCCGCCGCACAACATGCAAGCCCGGCTAGAAGGTAGGCCGGCAGGGCGAAATGGAGAAACCCGCCGACGACGATCCGCCACGGAACTACCGGTCGGTTCATGGGGTCCACCAATGACGGTCTTGATCTCGGCATCTTCCCTTATGTGCCAACCTGCGTTCGAGACGTCATCAGTTCTCGGCCCGCGGCACGGTCGCCTTTTATTTCGGCGAGGCCGTGAAGGGATCCGCTATCGTTCATATCGAAGGCGCCACCTGCGGACCGTTCTCATACTCCTTAGAGCGGCGTTCAGTCGAACTGGACCGTCGGTGTTTCACCGGGGCGCCGTTTTCATCCTTCACCTAAGTGCCGTGCCCCCTCGCCATAGACGCCTCCTCGCGGTCGAAACGGCTGTCCCGCGGACCGGTTCGTTTTGCGTGTGACAAAGTGGCGACAAATCCAGTTTGGCGACCTATATGGCGCTCCGCACGAAGTGAGCCCCCGCCACCATGCTGACGACCCATCCGTTCGAAGACGACAAGCTGCGCGAAGAGTGCGGCGTGTTTGGAGTATCCGGCAGCGACTCGGCTGCGGCCCTCGTCGCGCTGGGGCTGCACGCCCTGCAGCATCGCGGTCAGGAGGCGGCTGGCATCAGCAGCTTCGACGGCCATCACTTCCACACCCATCGCGCGATGGGCCATGTGGCTGGCAATTTCGACCGTGACGACGTGATCCGGTCCCTGCCCGGCGAATGCGCCGTCGGCCACGTCCGCTATTCGACGACCGGCGAAACCGCGTTGCGCAACGTCCAGCCGCTCTATGCCGAACTGGCCAGCGGCGGCTTTGCGGTCGCCCACAATGGCAACATTTCCAACGCGATGAAGCTTAGGCGCGAGTTGATCCGGCGCGGCTCGATCTTCCAGTCGACCAGCGATACCGAAACGATCATCCATCTTGTCGCGACATCCAACTATCGCACCCTGCTCGATCGGTTCATCGATGCGTTGAAGCAGATCGAGGGCGCGTACAGCCTGGTGGTGATGACGCCCGAAGGCATGATCGCCTGCCGCGATCCGCTCGGCATCCGTCCGCTCGTCATGGGGCGGCTCGACGGGGCGGTGATCTTCGCTTCGGAAACCGTGGCGCTCGACGTGTGCGGCGCGACCTTCGAGCGGCAGGTCGAACCGGGTGAGCTGGTGATCGTGCGCGGCACCGAGGTGCGGTCGATTCGCCCCTTCGCGCCGATGGCACCGCGGCCGTGCATCTTCGAATGGGTGTATTTCAGCCGACCCGATTCGATCGCGGGCGACCAGTCGGTCTATACGGTGCGCAAGGCGATCGGCGCGCAGCTGGCGATCGAATCGCCGGTCGATGCCGATCTGGTCATTCCGGTGCCCGACTCGGGCGTACCGGCCGCGATCGGCTACGCGCAGCAATCGGGGATCCCGTTCGAACTGGGCATCATCCGCTCGCACTACGTCGGCCGCACCTTCATCCAGCCGGGCGACAAGGTCCGCCACTTGGGCGTCAAGCTGAAGCACAACGCCAATCGCGCGCTCATCAAGGGCAAGCGGATCATCCTGGTCGACGATTCGATCGTGCGCGGCACCACCAGCCTCAAGATCGTGCAGATGATGCG
>CAYQPM010000018.1:0-28073 GCA_964419295.1 uncultured Stakelama sp.
GCTCGCGCCAGTCGCTGCCGACCCGGAAGCCGACCGGGCCGATCCGCACCGAAAAGACGTGTTTCATGCCGCCTCGACCAACCCCGCGACGCACAGTTCGTCGAGCCGCGCGGCCAGCGCGGCGCGATCGGCGTCGGCCATGTCATAGTCGGCGGACAGGCGCGCCAGCAACGCATCCAGATCGAGCGGAGCATCGGCAAGTGCCGCGAGGATTTCGGGCGCGGGGCTGGCGAGCAGGTGCGTGATCCCCGACGGGCGGTGGAACGTCGCGGTGAAGGCGTCGAGATCGGCGGTCAGCAGCGCCTCGGGCGGCGGAGCGCGGTAACGCAAGCGGTCAGCCGCGCGGCATCTGCAACGAGGCGAAGCAGGTGAAGCCGCCCTGGCCGCGCTGCAAGCGGCGGATATAGCTGACATAGGCGCGATTGCTGTCATAGGTCGTGCCGGGCAGCTGGGTGCCGGCGAGCGCGCGCTTGACCTCCTCGCCCTTGAACGCCCGTCCTGGCGGCGGAAATGCGCCCTTGGTGCCCGACGGAACGACATTGCCGGCGGGATCGATGAAGCTGCCCGCGCGGCCCATATCCGGAACGGGGATCTCGCAATTCATCACGGAGCCTGCGGTCTGCGCCAGCGCCGGGCGGATCGACACGACCGCCCCCGCGGTGACCGCGCCGAGCATCAGCACGCGGCGACGGCTGGCGACACCCGCATCATCGCCGCTCGCGGTCGGGCCGGTGGCGCCGCCGCCATCGGTCTGGTGTTGGCCGTCGATCGGCGGTTCGTCGCTCATGGCACCCCTGCTAGCGGGTTCTGCCTTTCATATTCGCTAAGCGGTGGCAAGCAGTTGCCGCGTTTCGTTGTGGGACTCGCCGGCCGGTCGGCTGTCGCGGCAACCGCCGGATGAGCGTCCCCCCTGCCCGCCGCCGCTAACTTGGGCTAGCCAAGCGCCATGATACCCCGATTCGCTCGACGGCTCAGCGGCCCGCTAGGGATCGCACTCGGCGCGGCGATCGGCGTCGCTGCGGTCGATGGCCGCGTCGACGGTGCCGCGGTCGCCCTGGTCGGCGCCGTCGCGGCGGCGCTGGCGGCGATGGGGCGCGGCGACGAAGGTGCGGCGGCCGCGGGACACAGCGGCCCGGACGAGAACGTGCTGCTCGGTGACGTGCTCGACGTCATCGCGGAACCGGTGCTGCTGGTACGCGCCGGCATCGTCAGCTGCGCCAACGCCGCCGCGAAAGCCCTGCTCGGACGGCACATCGTCGGTGAGGATGTGCGCGTCGCGATCCGCCATCCCGCCGCCGCCGATCGGCTGACTTCGGCCGGTCCGCTGCCGGGACGCCCGGTGGAGCTGGTCGGGCTCGGCACCGCGGATCAGCGCTGGGAAATGCGGACCGGCGAGACGCAGGACGGCGCGCGGATCGTCCATCTGGTCGATCAGAGCGGCAATTACGCAGCGGAAAAGATGCGCGTCGATTTCGTCGCCAACGCCAGTCACGAATTACGGACGCCGCTCGCCTCGATCCTCGGCTTCATCGAAACCTTGAACGAAGAGGCGGGCGAGGATCCCGGTCTGCGCAGGCGCTTCCTCGACGTGATGTTCGCCGAGGCGAGACGGATGCAGCGGCTGGTCGAGGACCTCATTTCCCTCAGCCGGATCGAGGCCGAGAAATACCGGCTGCCGGGCGACCGGCTCGCCCTCGCCGAACTGCTCGAGGATGTCGTGGCCGAGATCGAGGCGGCGGACAGTGCCCGCGCGGCCGACGTCGGGGTGACGATCGACGGCGAGCTGCCCGACGTGATCGGCGACGAAGCGCAATTGTCGCAGCTGCTGCACAATCTGATCGGCAATGCGATGAAATACGGGCGGCCGGGCACACCGGTCACGGTGCATCTCGGCCTGGACCGCTCGGGGCTGTTGCGGGTCGCGGTGACCGACGAGGGCGAAGGCATCGCGCCCCAGCATATCCCCAGGCTGACCGAACGTTTCTACCGTGTCGATGCCGGGCGCAGCCGCAGCGTCGGCGGCACCGGGCTGGGCCTCGCCATCGTCAAACATATCGTCGAGCGGCATCGGGGGCGGCTCGACATTGCGAGCAAGGTGGGTGTCGGCACGACGGTGACGGTCGCGATCCCCCCTGCGGATGTCATCGCCGGACCGGTTGCCGGGAGCGCTGTCATCAAAGGGTAATGGAACCGTCACACAGGCGGGGCGTGGCGACGCCGAGTCGCCCGCGGGGATCCGATGCGCGTTCTACTACTCGTCCTGGGGGTGTGCCTCGCGGGATGCCAGGACCAGGCGAACGGCGGTGGTGGCGGCTCTCGCGACCAGATCACCGCGGTCGGATCGTCGACGGTCTATCCCTTTACGACATTGGTCGCCGAAACCTTCGTCGCGAACAATCCGGATGCCAAGGCGCCGGTGATCGAATCGACCGGCACGGGCGCGGGCATGAAGCTGTTCTGCGCGGGCGTCGGCGCGGGTCATCCCGATATCGAGGATGCATCCCGTCGGATGAAGCGTGGCGAATATGCCGCCTGCCAGGCGAACGGCGTCGGCCCGATCATGGAGGTGCAGGTCGGCATCGACGGCATCGCCTTCGCCGAAGCCAAGAACGGTCCCGGCATGACGTTGACGCCTGCCGACCTGTATCGCGCGCTGGCGGCGAACCCGCTCGGCCGGCGCAACACGGCGCGGGTGTGGCGCGACGTGAACCCGGCGCTCCCGCCGACGCCGATCCAGGTCTATGGCCCGCCGGCGACCAGCGGGACGCGCGATGCGCTGGCGGAACTGATCCTGACCCGCGGCTGCGAAGCGGTCGATCCGCGCGCCCGGACGCTGGACGCCGACGCGCACAAGGCGCTGTGCACGCGGGTGCGCGAAGACGGCGCCTATGTCGACGCGGGCGAGAACGACAATCTGATCGTGCAGAAACTCGCGGCCAATCCGGATGCGATCGGCGTGTTCGGCTACAGCTATCTCGAACAGAATGCCGGCAGCGTGAACGGCGTCGCGATCGACGGCGTGCGGCCGACCTATGCGACGATCGCCGCCGGCGCCTATCCCGGGTCGCGCCCGCTGTACGTCTACGTCAAGATCGCGCATCTACGGGCGATCCCCGGCCTGGCGGCGTTCCTGAAGCTCTACGCCGGCGCCTGGGGGCCGCAGGGGCCGCTGGTCCGCCGCGGGCTGATCGCAGCGCCCGATGCCGTGCGGGCGAAGGCGGCGGCCGTCGTGGCGAACCAGACGCCGCTCGACCCGGCGGAGCTGGGCGCGTGACGCTCAACGTTTCCCGTTTGCGCCAGCACGATCGGCGCGTCACCCCGTATGTCGAACCGGGATCGGCCGGACGATGAGCGCCCTCGCACTCGTCCTCGTCGTGTTCGGCCTGGCGCTGATCGGCTGGCTCGTCGCGCGGATGCGGGCGGCGACGTTCCGCAAGCCCGGGGTCGCGCGGTTCACGGCGCTGCCGGTCCACTACGGCTATTTCGTCGCGATCTGCGCATTGGTGCCGGCCTTGCTGTTCCTGGCGGTGTGGAGCCTTACCTCGCCCGCGCTGGTCACCGATGCGGTGATCGCCACCCCCGCCGCCGCCGCACTGCCGCCCGCCGGGTTCGAGCGCGCATCGATCCTGTCCGAAGCGCGCGCGCTTGCCGCGGGCCGAAGCCACGGCGCCTTCCACGACCTGTCCGTGCGACTCGCTCCGGCCTATGCCGCGGCGCAAATCCGGTACGACTGGATCGCGACCGCAGTCGCGCTGCTGCTCGCCTTCGCCGGCGGCGGGTTCGCGTTCACGCGGGTGAGGCCCGACTTCGGCGCCCGGACGCAGGTGGAGCGGATCGTCATGCTGCTGCTGCTCGCGGCATCGCTGATCGCGATCCTGACCACCATCGGCATCGTCGCCTCGCTGCTTTACGAATCGGCGCGCTTCTTCCGTATCGTGCCGATCGGCGAATTCCTGTTCGGCACGCATTGGAGCCCGCAGGTGATCGATGCGCGCGATCCCGGCGCCTCGCTGGGGGCCGTGCCGCTGTTCTGGGGCACGTTCTTCATCGGCGCGGTGATCGCGATGGCGGTGGCGATCCCGTTCGGACTGATGAGCGCGATCTACCTGACGCAATATGCCCATGCCACCACCCGCCGCTGGATGAAGCCGGTGCTGGAGATGCTCGCCGGCGTGCCGACCGTCGTCTACGGCTATTTCGCCGCGCTGACGGTCGCACCGGCGGTGCGCGAACTGGGGCTGGCGGTCGGCATCGCCAACGCCTCGTCGGAAAGCGCGCTGGCGGCGGGCGCGGTGATGGGCATCATGATCATCCCGTTCGTCTCGTCGATGGCGGACGATTCGATTGCCGCCGTGCCTGCATCGATGCGCGACGGCAGTCTGGCGATGGGGGCGACCCAGTCCGAAACGATCCGCAAGGTGATCCTGCCCGCCGCCCTGCCGGGCGTCGTCGGCGGCATCCTGCTGGCGGTCAGCCGCGCGATCGGCGAGACGATGATCGTCGTCATGGCGGCCAGCGGCGTGGCGACGCTCACCGCCAACCCGTTCGCCAGCACCACCACCGTCACCAAGCAGATCGTCGATCTGCTGACCGGCGAGGCGGAGTTCGACAGTGCCAAGACGCTCGCCGCCTTCGCGCTGGGCCTCACGCTGTTCGTCATCACGCTGGCGCTCAACGTCGTCGCGCTGAGCGTCGTCAAACGCTATCGCGAAGCCTATGACTGAGCCGTCACGCCTCCCCACCGACTGGAAGGCGGCGGCCGTCCAGCGGCGTACCCGGCGGCGCTATGCGGCGGAACGGCGGTTCCGGCTGCTCGGCCTCGCCGCGGTTTGGTTGTCCGCCGGGTTTCTGATGTTCCTGCTGGCAAGCATGCTCTGGCAGGGCGCGAGCGGCTTTCGCCAGACCCGCGTGGCATTGCCGATCGACCTCGCGGCGGCGCGACTGGCGGTGACGCCGGCACAATTGAGCGGGCGCGGCGCGGATCTGGCGCTCGCCGGTGCGGGGCTGGAGGGCACGGTCGATGCCGCCGCGACCCGCGCGTTCGGCGCGCAGGGCGCGGACCTGTTGTCCGACGGTGCCTGGCTGGTGGTGCGCGACGCGATCGAGCGGAACCCGGCGCTGCTCCAAAGCCGCACGACGATCGACGTGCCGGTCGACAGCGCGATCGACGTCGCCGCAAAGCACGACGGCACGCCCGCGGCAGAGGCGATCGTGGCGCGACTGACCGCCCGCGGCGCGCTGAGCACCGGCTGGAACCTCGGCTTCCTCGCCGCCGCCGATTCGACCGATCCCACCCGCGTCGGCATCTGGGGCGCGTTGAAGGGATCGTTGCTCACCATGCTGGTCACGATCGCCCTCGCCTTCCCGATCGGCGTGCTGGCGGCGCTCTATCTCGAGGAATATGCGCCGCGGAACCGCTGGACCGACGTGATCGAAGTGTCGATCAACAACCTCGCCGCGGTGCCGTCGATCATCTTCGGCCTGCTCGGCCTCGCGGTCTTCCTCGGCACCCTGCACCTGCCGCGCTCCGCCCCGCTGGTCGGCGGCCTCACGCTCGCGCTGATGACCATGCCGGTGATCGTCATCGCCGGGCGCAACGCGATCAAGGCGGTGCCGCCGTCGATCCGCGACGCCGCGCTCGCCGTCGGAGCATCGCCGGTGCAGGTGGTGTTCGACCATGTCCTGCCGCTCGCGCTGCCCGGCATACTGACCGGCACGATCATCGGCATGGCGCGGGCGCTGGGCGAAACCGCGCCGCTGCTGATGATCGGCATGCGCGCGTTCATCGCCGCGCCACCGTCGCGACTGGTCGATCCCGCGACGGTCCTGCCCGTGCAGATCTTCCTGTGGTCCGACGACATCGATCGCGGCTTCGTCGAAAAGACTTCCGCGGCGATCATCGTGCTGCTCGTGTTCCTGCTCGCGATGAACGGCCTCGCCATCTACCTTCGCAACCGTTTCGAGACCCGCTGGTGATCCACAATCCTTCCGCCAAGATCTCGGCCCGCGAGGTCAGCGTCTTCTACGGCGCCAACCAGGCGATCGACACCGTGTCGATCGACGTCGACCGCGACAATGTGCTCGCCTTCATCGGCCCGTCGGGCTGCGGCAAATCGACCTTTCTGCGCACGCTCAACCGCATGAACGACACCGTCGCCTCGGCGCGCGTGTCGGGCGAGATCCTGCTCGATGGCGAGGACATCTACGCGCCGTCGATGGACGTCGTGCAGCTGCGCGCGCGCGTCGGCATGGTGTTCCAGAAGCCCAATCCCTTCCCCAAGTCGATCTACGAGAACGTCGCCTACGGCCCGCGCATCCACGGCCTGGCGACGGCACGCGCCGATCTCGACGCGATGGTCGAACAGTCGCTGCGCCGCGCCGGTTTGTGGGACGAGGTGAAGGATCGGCTTACCGACAGCGGCACCGCGCTGTCGGGTGGGCAGCAGCAGCGGCTGTGCATCGCGCGGGCCATCGCGGTCGACCCGGAGGTGATCCTGATGGACGAACCGTGCAGCGCGCTCGATCCGATCGCGACCGCCAAGATCGAGGAACTGATCCACGAACTGAAGGGCCGCTACGCGATCGTCATCGTCACGCACAACATGCAGCAGGCGGCGCGCGTGTCGCAGCAGACCGCCTTCTTCCACCTCGGCAGGCTCGTCGAATTCGGCGCGACCAGCGACATTTTCACCAATCCGCGGGAAGAACGCACCCGCGATTATATCACGGGACGATACGGCTGATGGTGGATCACACGGTCAAGGCGTTCGACGCCGACATCGGCCAGCTGCGGGGGATGATCTCGCAGATGGGCGGGCTTGCCGAGGATGCGATCGGCCTGGCGATGCAGGCGCTCGCCCGGCCCGATCCGCAACTCGCCGCGCGGGTGCGCGCCGACGACAAGGCGATCGACGCGATCGAGGCGGAGGTGGAACGGCTCGCCGTCCGCATCATCGCGCTGCGTGCGCCGATGGCGGTGGACCTGCGCGAGGTGGTCGCCGCGCTCAAGATCGCCGCGGTGGTCGAACGCATCGGCGATTACGCCAAGAACATCGCCAAGCGCGTGCCGATGATCGAGGGCGGCAGCGAAGGCGGCGGACACCGGATCGAACCGCTTTCGCTGCTCCCGTCGATGGCGCGGATGGCGAGCGACATGGTCCGCCACGCGCTCGACGCCTTTGCCGCGCGCGATGCCGAAGCCGCGGTCCGCGTCGTCGAAAGCGACGCCGCGCTGGACGATTTCTACGACAGCATCTTTCGTACCCTGGTCACCTACATGGTCGAGAATCCGCGCACGATCAGCCAGGTCGCGCACCTGCTGTTCGTCGCCAAGAACCTCGAACGGATCGGTGACCACGCCACCAACGTCGCCGAGATGGTCTATTTCGCGGCGACCGGAACCCAGATGGCCGACCGCGACCGCGGCGGCCCCGACAAGGATAGAAGCTGATGGCACGCGCATCCATGCTGCTGGTCGAGGACGATGCCGCCCTCGCCGAACTGCTCATCTATCACTTCAAGCGCGAGGATTTCGAGGTCGCGCATACCCCCGACGGGGAAGAGGCGCTGCTGCTCGCCAAGGAGAAGGCACCCGACATCGTGCTGCTCGACTGGATGGTCGAGGGGCTTTCCGGGATCGAGGTCTGCCGCCGCCTGCGTCGCATGACGGAAACGCAGAACGTGCCGATCATCATGCTGACGGCGCGCGGCGAGGAGGAAGACCGCATCCGCGGCCTGGAAACCGGCGCGGACGACTATGTCACCAAACCCTTTTCCCCCCGCGAACTCGTCGCCCGCGTCAGCGCGGTGCTGCGCCGCGTCCGTCCCGCGCTGGCGGGCGAGGCGCTGACCTATGACGACATCGAGATGGATACGGTGGGTCACAAGGTCCGCCGCTCGGGTGAGGTCGTGCCGCTCGGCCCGACCGAATTCCGGCTGCTCAAGCATTTCCTGGAGCATCCGGGCTGGGTGTTCAGCCGGGAACGCCTGCTCGACGCCGTGTGGGGCCATGACAGCGACATCGAAAGCCGGACCGTCGACGTGCATATCCGCCGCCTGCGCAAGGCGATCAACATAGGCGATCGGCCCGACCTGATCCGCACGGTCCGGTCGGCAGGCTATTCCCTCGATTCCGGGGTTTAGCCTGTGCCGCGCGCTCCATTGCGACCAGTTGCCGCAAGTCTTCGATAGAATCGGGCGCGAAACGAAGGAGAAAAGTCTGTCTTGGGACGTTGGGCTGGGGCGTTGACGCTTTTCGACGCATGAGATTCCAAAGGAGAACCCCGCGATGAAGCTCATTCTGCTGGCCGCCACGGCCCTGATCGCCGCCCCCGTTCTGGCGCAGACCACGCCCGCTCCCACCGACACGCAGACCGCACCGGCGGGAACGGCCGACCAGACGGCCATGCCGGCGCCTGCCGACAATACGATGCCGCCCGCAACCGACGCGGGCGCGGCACCGCAGGCAGCACCGCAGGCGCCGATGGCAACCGGCTCCGGCGATCCCGTCGGCGGCTATGCGCCGAGCGGGTCTGCGGTCACCGGCACCCCTGCACCGGGCGCGACCGTGACGTTCCGTCCGGCGCCGAGCCCTTCGGAAGCCTATCCGGCGCCCGCGCCGCTCGCCAAATACCCGATCTGCAAGAAGGGTCAGTACGACAAGTGCATGCAGCGCGGCGGCCGCTAAGCCTCGCGTGGCTTCCGGCATGACCGGTTGCCAGATGCCACTTACCGTTTAGGGAAAGGCGCTCCACGTTACGAGGAGCGCCTTTTTCATGTCCCCTATCCGCTTCGATAATCGCGTCGCCATCGTCACCGGCGCCGGCGGCGGCCTCGGTCGCCATTACGCGCTCGAACTCGCCCGGCGCGGCGCCCGGGTGGTGGTCAACGATCTGGGCGGATCGCGCGATGGCACCGGCCATTCGGACGCGGCGCTCTCGGTCGTCGAGGAGATCCGCGCAGCGGGTGGCGAGGCGATGTCGAACGGCGGCAACGTCGCCGACTACGCCCAGATGGAAGAGATGGTCGCCAGGGCCAGGGAGGCCTGGGGCGGCGTCCACATCCTCATCAACAACGCCGGCGTCCTGCGCGACAAGACCTTCGCCAAGATGGACCCCGCCGACTTCGAATTCGTCGTCCGCGTCCACCTGATCGGCTCGGCCTTCGCCACCAAGGCGTGCTGGGACACATTCCGCGAACAGAATTACGGCCGCGTGTTGATGACCGCATCGTCGACCGGCCTGTTCGGCAACTTCGGCCAGGCGAATTACGGCGCGGCCAAGATGGGCCTCGCCGGCCTCACCAAGACGCTGTACCTGGAAGGGGCGAAGAACGACATCCGCGTCAACACGATCGCGCCGACGGCGGGCACGCGGATGACCGAAGACCTGTTCCCCGAGGCGGCGTTCCAGGCGTTCGCACCCGAAAAGGTCGCCCCGGGCGCGCTGTTCCTGGTCAGCGAGGATGCGCCGACCAACGTCATCCTCGGCGCCGGCGCCGGCGTGTTCCAGACCTCCAATGTGACGCTCACCACCGGCAAGCTGTTGAGCGGCGACGACCTGTCGCCCGAGGGCGTCGCCGCGCATTGGCAGGCGATCGCCGACCGCACGGACGAGATCGTGCCAAAGAGCGGTGGCGAACAGGCAATGACGATCGGCAAGCTGCTGCAGGGCGGGTGACGGCGTCCGACCGATAGTCCCGACGCCCGGCCGGCGTCATGCACTGGCAGACAGACGGTGTATTGAACTGGTAACACACACCTGTTACGCTCCGCCCTTCAACAGGGAGGATGCCATGTACAGCGAAAGCGACATCGATGGCGCGGTGACGGCGGGGGCGATCACGCCCGATGCCGCCGAGGCGCTGCGTCGATATGTAGCGGGAAGCCACGCGACGCCGGCGGTGGACGAGGAACACTTCCGGCTGCTGACCGGGTTCAACGACATCTTCGTGTCGATCGCGATCGTGCTGCTGCTCGTCGCGGTGGGCCAGATCGGCATGTCGGTCACCCACGCGCTCGGCGGGGTTCTGGTCGCCGGCGCCGCATGGGCGCTGGCGGAATATTTCACGGGACGCCGCCGCATGGCATTGCCCAGCATCCTGTTGCTGATCGCCTTCGTCGGGGGCGTCGCGGGCGCGCTGTTCGGGGTGATCGAAACCGTCGCGCCGCACATGGGCGATCGCGCCGGTGCGCTGGCCGCCGCGGGTGTCGGGCTCTGTTCGGCGGGTGCGGCGTGGCTGCACTGGCGCCGGTTCATGGTGCCGATCACCGTCGCCGCGGGCGCTGCCGCGCTGGTCGCGACGGCGATCGGGCTCGTCGTCGCGGCGGTCCCGAATATTCAGCAGGCGGTCTGGCCGCTGTTGCTGCTCGGCGGCCTCGCCGTCTTTGCGGTGGCGATGCGCTGGGACATGAGCGACACCGAACGCAAGACGCGCCGCTCCGATGTCGCCTTCTGGCTGCACCTCGCCGCCGCGCCGATGATCGCGCATTCGGTGTTCCAGATGCTCGGCGTGTTTCGCGGCGACATCGGCGCCGGTATGGCCGTGGTGGTACTGGCGCTCTACGTCGGCTTCGCGGCGATCGCCCTGGCGGTGGACCGGCGGGCGTTGCTCGTGTCGGGACTGGCCTATGTGCTGGCGGCGCTCTACGCGCTGTTCCGCAGCGCCGGCGCGATCGAACTGGGTGCGGCGCTGACCGCCTTCGTGATCGGATCGGCACTGCTCAGCCTGTCGGCATTCTGGCAGCCGATGCGCCGGGCCGTGGTCACCGCCCTGTCCGCCTCGCTGCGTCACCGCTTGCCACCGGTGCAGATGGCCTGACGCCTCGCCGTTGCCCCGGCTCCATGCCGGGGCGACGGCGGATCCGTCAGTCCACCAGCTTCATCAGCCGCCGCTCGACCGGCGCCAACACCGGGCCCAGTTCATGCCCGCGCTTCAGCACCACGCCATGTTCGCCGATCAGCGCCCACATCCCCTGTCGCCCGCGTAGCGCGGGGCGCTTTTCGATGCGGAACTCGGGTCGTTCGGCCGCGCGGCGAAAGGCGGCGAAGATCGCGGCGTCCTTGCCCAGATCCATCGCATAATCCTTCCAATGGCCGGCGGCGACCATCCGGCCGTAGAGGTCGAGGATGCGGTTCAGTTCCTGGCGTTCGAAGCCGACCTGCGTCGGCTTGCCCTGATGCGGGAAGGGCGTGACGCTACCCATCAGGCGCGGTCGCGCTCCGGCTCCGCCTGTTCCGCGAGCAGCGCATCAAGTCGCTTGCGCATCGATTCCAGTTCGCAGCGCATGATCTCCATCTTCTGCGTCGCCGGATCGAACATGTCGCTGCACGGCGTACCATAAGGCACGAAGCGCGCGGGCACCGCCGCCCCGCCTTCGACCATCGTGGCGCGCGCCGGGATGCCGACCATCACCGCTCCCGCCGGCACGTCGCGGGTCACGACGGCATTCGCGCCGACGCGCGCCCGGCGATCGACCAGGATCGGCCCGAGCACCTGCGCACCCGATCCGATGATCACCCCGTCCGCCAGCGTAGGGTGGCGCTTGCCCGCCACGCCGTTGTCGGGACTGGTCCCGCCCAGCGTGACGCATTGATAGATGGTGACGTCATCGCCGATCTCCGCGGTTTCGCCGATCACGACGAAGCCATGGTCGATGAAGAAATTGCGCCCGATCGTCGCACCCGGATGGATATCGATGGCGGTCCAGGCGCGCGCGATGTGATTGACCAGCCGCGCCAGGAAGAACAGCCGCCGCCGATACAGCCGGTGCGCGATCCGGTGCAGCCCGAGCGCCCAGACCCCTGGATACAACAGGATTTCGGCGCGCGAATGCGGCGCCGGGTCGCGCGCCCTGATCGAATCGAGATAGGCGGCCAGCCGTCCGAACATCCGTCGTTTCCCTTTGTAGTAGCCGACATGTAATCCCTCCGCCGGACGATTTCCATGCCCGTCCCGTCCCAGCTTGGCGGCCCGAAACTCCAGCTATGTTGTAGGAGATGCCCCGGCCGTGCACGATGTGCCTGCCCGAGCCCTTCGGCTCACCCGGAGTTACGCCCGCCGATGCCAGATTTCCTCACCGCCATCGACTGGAGCCAGGTGCTGCCGTTCATCGCGATCGGCTTTGCGGCGCAGGTGGTCGACGGCGCGCTCGGCATGGCGTTCGGGGTGATCAATTCGACCTTGCTCGTCACCGTGATGGGCGTGCCGCCCGCGGTCGCCTCGGCCAGCGTCCACGCGGTCGAGACCTTCACCACCGCGGCCTCGGGCATCAGTCACATCGCCCATCGCAACGTCGACTGGAAGCTGTTCCGCCGCCTGGTCATTCCCGGCGTGATCGGCGCCATTTTGGGTGCGACGTTGCTCAGCACGATCGATGCGTCGATCGCCAAGCCGTTCGTGATGCTCTACCTCGCCTGCATCGGGCTCTACCTGCTGTTCCGCGCGGTGAAGGGGACGATCGAACCGCGCAAGCCCCGCGTGATCGCGCCGCTCGGGCTGATCGGCGGCTTCCTCGATGCGGCGGGTGGCGGCGGCTGGGGGCCGGTGGTGACCAGCAACCTGCTGATCCAGGGCGCGACGCCGCGTCACACGATCGGCACGGTCAACACCGCGGAATTCTTCCTCACCGCGACCGCGTCGGTCACCTTCTTCTTCGCGCTCGGCTGGTCGGCCTTCACGGTGCACACGCTCGGCATCCTCATCGGCGGTCTGGTTGCGGCGCCGCTGGGCGGCGTGCTGGCCAAGCGCGTGCCGACGCGGCAATTGATGGCTCTGGTCGGAGTGCTGCTGACCCTCACCAGCGCATGGTCGATTTATTCCGCACTCGCGAAGTGAAAAATTTGCAAGCGCACGATCACTAACTCTCTGTAAGTGCTCACTGATCGGCTCAACCGATCACGCAGTGCAAACAGATTAATTTTGCACTGCGGCAGGGCGCCCTATATCCGGCCCACACCATTCAACCGGAGACAGACATGGCCCTCATCGGCAGCAAGCTGAAGCCCTTCACCACCCAGGCCTATAAGGAAGGCAAGTTCGTCAGCGTCAGCGACACGGACGTTCTGGGCAAGTGGGCGGTATTCTTCTTCTACCCGGCGGACTTCACGTTCGTCTGCCCGACCGAGCTCGAAGACCTCGCCGACGTCTATCCCACGCTCCAGAAGATGGGCGTCGAAGTGTACAGCGTGTCGACCGACACCCACTTCAGCCACAAGGCGTGGCACGACAGCTCGCCCGCGATCGGCAAGATCAACTATTACATGCTGGGCGACCAGAACCACAGCATCAGCAACAATTTCGAGATCCTGCGCGAAGGCCAGGGTCTGGCGGATCGCGGCACGTTCGTGATCGATCCCGAAGGCGTGATCCAGCTGATCGAAGTCACGTCGGAAGGCGTCGGCCGCAATGCCGCAGAGCTGCTGCGCAAGATCAAGGCCGCGCAGTACATCGCCGCGCATCCGGGCGAAGTCTGCCCCGCAAAGTGGGAAGAGGGTGAAGAGACGCTCGCCCCCAGCCTCGATCTCGTCGGCAAGATCTGACGATCCGCTACTGAGCGCCCCCGTCTCCGGCCCGTGCCGGAGGACGAGGACGCCGAACCCATCCCCGCCCTTCCCCGAGGGTCAGGGTGATCGCGGCCCGGGGTGGACCTCCCTCCATCCCGGGCCGCTTGTTTTATACGATGAAAATTTCCGGAGTTTCCGCCATGCTCGATGCCAATCTGACGCAGCAGTTGAAGGCCTATCTGGTCAACATCCGCCAGCCCATCGAGCTGGTCGCGAGCCTGGGCGACGATGCCAAGTCGCGCCAGATGGGCGAATTGATCGACGAGATTGCTGCGCTCTCGGATCAGATCACGGTCGTCACCGCCGACGACAAGCGCCGCCCCAGCTTCATGATCCGCCGCGCCGGCACCGACATCGGCGTGCGCTTCGCGGGTCTGCCGATGGGGCATGAATTCACCTCGCTGGTGCTCGCGCTGCTGCAGGTCGGTGGCCATCCGTCCAAGGCGGCGCAGGACCTGATCCAGCAGGTCGAGGCGCTGGACGGCGACTTCCACTTCGAAACCTATTTCTCGCTGTCGTGCCAGAATTGCCCCGACGTGGTGCAGGCGCTCAACCTGATGGCGGTGCTCAACCCGCGCGTGCGCCACACGGCGATCGACGGCGCGCTGTTCCAGGACGAGGTGGCGGCGCGCAAGGTGATGGCGGTGCCGACCATCTTCCTCAACGGCGAGGTGTTCGGCCAGGGGCGGATGGAGCTGGAGCAGATCGTCGCCAGGCTCGACACCAACGCCCCGGCCCGCGCGGCTGCGAAGATCGCGCAGAAGGATGCGTTCGACGTGCTCGTCGTCGGCGGCGGTCCCGCCGGCGCGGCGGCGGCGATCTATACCGCGCGCAAGGGCATCCGCACCGGCATCGCCGCGGAACGCTTCGGCGGGCAGGTGCTCGACACCATGGCGATCGAGAACTTCATCTCGGTCCAGCATACCGAGGGGCCGAAGCTGGCTGCCGAGCTCGAACGCCACGTCCGCGATTACGACGTCGACATCATGAACCTGCAACGCGCCGAGAAACTGATCCCGGCGACCGGCGAGGGCGGACTGCACGAAGTGGTGCTGGAAAACGGCGCGTCGCTGAAGGCGCGGACCGTGATCCTGTCGACCGGCGCGCGCTGGCGCCAGATGAACGTGCCCGGCGAGGATGCGTACAGGAACAAGGGCGTCGCCTATTGCCCGCATTGCGACGGCCCGCTCTACAAGGGCAAGCGCGTCGCGGTGATCGGCGGCGGCAATTCGGGCGTAGAGGCGGCGATCGATCTCGCCGGCATCGTCGCGCACGTGACGCTGATCGAATATGACGCCGATCTGCGCGCCGACGCGGTGCTTCAGCGCAAGCTCGCCAGCCTGCCCAACGTGCGCATCATCACCTCGGCCCTCACCACCGAAGTGCATGGCGACGGCGACAAGGTGACGGGCCTGTCCTATCGCGACCGCAACCACGAAACGCTGCATCGGGTCGAGCTGGAGGGCATCTTCGTCCAGATCGGGCTCGTGCCGAACACCGAATGGCTGCGCGACGCCATCGCCCTGTCGCCGCGTGGCGAGATCGAGGTCGACCATCGCGGGCAGACGTCGCAACCCGGCATCTTTGCGGCGGGCGATGCCACGACGGTGCCGTTCAAGCAGATCGTCATCGCCATGGGCGAAGGATCGAAGGCGGCGCTATCGGCCTTCGACTATCTGATCCGCATGCCGGCCGAAGAGACGCACGATTGGGAAGAAGCGGCGGAGTAACTGGGGGGCGCACCGCCTGCGGCTACCCCTCCACCACGCTCTACGAGCGCGGTCCCCCTCCCCGTGCCGGGGAGGAATGGTTCGCTCCTCCCCGGCACGGGGAGGTGGCGCCGCGCAGCGGTGACGGAGGGGCAGCCTCGGGCGACGCTCTCGCGGACAAAGCGATCCTCTCCTTGGGTGAGGGAGAGGGCTCACGAGGGGTAGCGCCATCCCTCCCGCGCCTCTATCTCGCCCCGGATGGCGGCGACCTACCTCCCCACGCTCAAGCAGCTGCAATATCTCGTCGCGCTGAAGGACCACGGCCATTTCGGGCGCGCCGCCGAAGCCTGTTTCGTCACCCAGTCGACATTGTCGGCGGGCCTGCGCGAACTGGAGACGCTGATCGGCGTCACGCTGGTCGAGCGGACCCGCCGCGTCGTCCGCTTCACGCCGCTCGGCGACCGGATCGCCGACAAGGCGCGGCGCGTGCTGCGCGAGGCGGAGGAGCTGGGCGATATCGCCCGCGCCGCCGGCCGGCCACTGTCGGGCGAGATGCGGATGAGCGTCATCCCGACGATCGCGCCGTTCATGCTGCCGCATATCCTGCCGCGCCTGCGCCGCGACTATCCGGACCTCAAGCTGTTCCTGCGCGAGGAACCGTCGGGCGCCGCCTGCGAAGGCCTGCACAACGGCCGCACCGATTGCGTCCTGCTCGCCTTGCCGTTCGCCTGCGGCGATGTCGCGTCCCATCCGCTGTTCGACGACCGGCTGTTCGTCGCCTATCAGCCGCAGGACATGCCGAGCGATCCGCCGACGATCCCCGCATCGCTGATCGACGAAACGCGGCTGCTGCTGCTCGAGGACGGCCATTGCCTGAAGGACCATGCGCTGTCCGCCTGCAACCGCCCGGAATTGCGCGCCGAGGCGACGATGCTCGGCACCTCGCTGCACACCATCGTGCAGATGGTCGACAACGGCCTCGGCATGACGATGCTGCCCGAAATGGCGCTGAAGGCCGGCATCCTCGATCATACCGATATCGTCGCGCGGCCGCTCGATGCCGACAATGCGGTGCGGCACATCGCCCTGGTGTGGCGCCGCGCCTCGCCGCGCGAAAAGGATTTCCAGTTGCTGGCCGAAGCGCTCGCCGAGGCACGCTGATGCCATTCCGGATGTAAAGGAGGGCCGATGCCCCGTTATCTCGCCAAATTCGCCGCCACCACCGCGATCGTGCTGCTCGCCGGCTGCGTGCCGCCCGCGACCGCCCCGGTCGTCGCGCCGCCGCCCGTCGTCGGTGCGGCATCGGCGGCGGTCGATCCCTCGCATATCGAATCGGATGCGGCGATCGCCACCTCGCTGACCACGACGGCAGGACTCGGCACGCTGGCGTCGGAACTGCGCACGGCAGAGTTGCTGCCGCTGCTCGCCGGGGATGGCCCCTATACCGTGTTCGCGCCCACCGACACCGCCTTCACCCGCCTCGCGCCGGGCATCGCGCGCGACCTGCTCGCACCGGAGAACCGTGCCGCGCTGGTGGCCTTGCTGCGCTATCACATCGTCGCCGGCACGATGACCACCGAACAGATCACCGCACGCATCCGCGCCGGCGGCGGCAGCGCCACGCTGACGACGCTCGGCGGCCAGCCGTTGGTCGCGACGATGACCGGCGACGTCATCACCCTGACCAGCGTCACCGGCAATCGCAGCTATGTGGAGGCGGCGGACGTCGCGCAGGCCAATGGCGTGATCCATGTGGTCAACGGCGTGCTGGTGCCGCGCCTGCCCTGATACCGGACCGGCACCGGCCGTTGATCGCTTAGCGATCCTCCCAGCGGGCGGCGGCGGCGGCATCGGTGTCGCGCGCCTCGACCCATTGGCCCTCGCCATCGCCGCGCGTCTCGCGTTTCCAGAACGGCGCGTCGGTCTTCAGCCGATCGATCAGATAGGCGCAGGCCTCCAGCGCCGCGGCACGATGCGCGGACGCCGCCGCGACGAAGACGATCCGCTCGCCCGGGGCCATCGGCCCGACCCGGTGTACGATCGTCGCGCCGCCCAGCGACCAGCGCGCGATCGCCTCTTCGGCGACGCGGCGCAGCGCCGCTTCGGTCGCGCCGGGGTAATGCTCCAGTTCGAGCGTACCGACCGCCCCCGCCTCGTCGGGATCGCGGCGCACGAGGCCGGTGAACGTCGCCACGGCCCCCGCGCCTGCGGCGGCTTCGGCCAGCGCCATCTCCGCGGCGATGTCGATCGGCTCGGGCGAGACGTGGATGCGGATCATCCGCCGGTCACCGGCGGGAACAGCGCGATCTCGCGCGCGCCGGCGATGCTGGCGTCCATGCCGACGAAGGACTGGTCGACCGCGGCGCGCAGCCGGGCGCGATCCTCCAGCGCGGCGGCACTGCCGGCGTCGCGCGCCGCCAGCCAGTCGACCAGTGCAGCGACCGTCGTCACCTCGGCGGGCAGATCCACCACCTCCTGCGCGCGTCCCATCCGTTCGCGCACCCAGGCGAAATAAAGCAGGTCGATCGCCATGTGGTTCAGTCCATGTGCTTCAGGCCGACGCGCAGATAGTCCCAGCCGGTCACCAGCGTCAGCGCCGCCGCCGCCCACAGGCATCCGAGCCCGATCGTCTTGATCCACACCTGCGCCGGCAGCGCACCGGCCAGGATCAGCGCGCCGAACGCGACCAGCTGCAGCGTCGTCTTCCACTTCGCCAGCGCCGACACCGGCAGCGACACCTGCAATCCCGCCAGGAATTCGCGCAGGCCCGACACCGCGATCTCGCGCAGCAGGATGATCAGCGCGGCGATCAGGTGGATGCCGGTGATCAGCGCCATGTCGTCGTGGCGGGTGCCGACCAGCATCAGGATGACGGCGGCGATCATGATCTTGTCCGCGATCGGATCCAGGAACATGCCCAGCTTCGACACGGCGCCCTGCGCGCGCGCCAGATAGCCGTCGAAATAATCGGTGATGCCCATCAGGCAGTAGAGTGCGAAGGCGATGCCGAAGCCTGCCTCCCAGCGCGGCCACCACAGGAACGCGACGAGCAGCGGCACCGCGACGATCCGCGAAAGCGTCAGGAGGTTGGGAAGGGTCAGCATCGTAATGCCTTCCTAACCCGCGCCGCGGCCCTGCGTAACCCCGGTCGGCACCATGCCCGCCACCTAAGCCGTTGGCGCGGCCGACACGCTGGGCTATGCCCGCCGCAATATCGCCACGATCGAAGGCCCTCTGACGCCATGTTGAATGCCCTGGGGTTGCTGAAGCAGCGCCGCTTCCTGCCCCTCTTCACCACGCAATTCCTCGGCGCGTTCAACGACAATCTGTTCAAGACGTCGATGGTTCTGTTCGCCACGTACGCGATCTTCAACGATCCGCACATGGAAACCAATTTCAACGCCCTCGCCACCGGCATAGCCATCCTGCCGTTCTTCCTTTTTTCGGCGCTGGCCGGGCAGTTGGCCGACAGCCATGACAAGGCGCGGATCATCCGCATCGTCAAGACGGCCGAGATCGGGATCATGCTGCTGGGCGCGGCCGGCCTGATGGTGGCGCGCGCCGGTCATCCGACGCTGGGCGTCGGGCTGATGCTGGGCGCGGTGCTGTTTCTGGGCGTGCACTCGACGTTCTTCGGCCCGATCAAATATGCGATCCTGCCGCAACATCTGAAGCCATGCGACGTGCTCGGCGGCACCGGCCTGGTCGAGGCTGGCACCTACCTCGCGATCCTGCTCGGCACGATCATGGCCGGCTGGATCCCGATCGAGGGCGCGGCGATCATGGTGCTGGTGGTGGCGGTGATCGGCTGGGCGACCGCGCGTCAGGTGCCGCCCGCGCCGCGCGAAGGTCCGCGGCTGAAGCTCAACTACAATCCGTTCACCGCGTCGTGGCGGCTGATCGCGGCGACGATGCACATCCCGCGCCTGTTCCTGGCGATCTGTGCGATCAGCTTCTTCTGGACGATCGGCGCGGTGCTGATCATCATCTTCCCACCTTTGGTCAAGAACGTGCTGACCGCCGATAAGGAGGTCGCGAGCGGCGCGATCGCCGTCTTCTCGGTCGGTGTCGCGATCGGATCGGTGGTCATCAACACGATGCTGAAGGGGCGCATCAGTGCACGCTATTCACCCGTGTCGGTGGTGGCGATGGCAGTATTCGTCGTGATCTTCTCACTGCTGTGCCGCAACTGGGTGCCGGCCGGAGCCGGACATTACTACGACTGGACGGAATTCGTCGCGCAGCCGCGCAGTATCCCGATCATGCTGTCGCTGCTCGCAATCGCGACCACCGGCGGCATGTTCGTAGTGCCGCTGTACGCGTTCCTGACGACGACTGTCGAGAAAGATCAGACCGCGCGCACCGTGGCAGCCAATAATGTCGTCAACTCCGGTGCGATGACGGTTGGCTCCGTAGTGGCTATTGGGATCAATATGGCGGGGGTGCGGCCTGTGGATATGCTGTATCTGGTCGCATTCATGTGCATGGTTTCCGCCTGGATCGCGCAGAAATTGCACCGGGCTTGCGACTGACCGGCAGCCGCCCGCGGCTAGAAGATGAACGTGTAGAAGCAGGTGAAGAACGCGGCGAAGCTCAGCAGGAAGAGTTTCCAGTCGCTGTCGTCGTCGTGCCGTGCGGCGGCGGTCACCGGCGGCGGCAAGGCGCGCCGAAACGGGTGACGGGCGGATTCGGTGGTCAGTACCAGGCGTCGGGTCATCATGGCGGGTTAACGCTTTGTTTACGTTTCGGACCAGTCATAAAGGTGGTTAAGCCCAGCCTGTCCGATCATGGGACAGCATCGAGGTATGCAGGATGAGTGTCGCATTCCGTCGCGAGAGCGATGAAGAGCATCTGGAACCCAAGTTCGAACTGCCGATTCCGAGCGCGCCCAACCTGGTGACGCGCGCCGGCGTGGCGCTGATCGCGGACCGGATCGCCACGCTGAACGCCGCTTTGTCTGAGGCGGAGGGCGAGGCGGCCGAGGCCATTCGCCGCGACCTGCGCTATTGGCAGACGCGGCGCACCACCGCGCTGCCGACCACCGCGCCGGAGGACGGCAGTGCCGGTTTCGGCACGCGCGTGACCGTGCGCATCGCGGACAGGACCCGCACGATCGCGATCGTGGGCGACGACGAGGCCGATCCGGCGGCCGACCGATTGGCCTATGGCGCGCCGCTCGCCCGGGCGCTGATGGGCGCGGAGCCTGGCGACCTGTTGCCGTTCAACGGTCGCGAGGAGGCGATCGAAGTGCTCGCGGTCACCGCCATCGACGCCGCCGGCCCGGACGGCGCATGAGCCGAGCCACGAGACCATCGCTGGTCCCGTAGCTCGACCGTCGGGCACCGGGGAGAGCCCGAATACCGGTGCCGCCTGAACCTGGGAGAGAACCGCACCGGCATGTCCCTGCTAACGTCAGCATGTTGCCGCGATATTTCGGCAGGTCGGCAGCCGCGACATCCCGCGGCAATGCGAAGGGACCAGATGGCGGGAAAAGGAGCCCGCCCATTGACCGCACCGCCACAGCCGTCCTGCTTCGATCGATGCCTGGCCGCCGGCCACCGCCCTGCCCGCCGGCAGACCGATGACGGCAGCGTCCGCCGCGCGCGCTGCCTGTGCTGCGGCCTGCTGCTGATGCGCACCGCGATCAGCCGGCGCTGGATCATCGCCGACCGGCTGGGCTGATCGGGCCGGCCGTCCGCGCCCGCGCTAAACCGGCAGGATCACCCGCGCGACCGCTCCGCCCGCCACATGGTTGGCGATCGTCGCGTCGCCGCCATGCGCGCGCGCGACTCCGCGAACGCTGCTGAGACCCAGGCCGATGCCACCGGTGTCGCGGTTGCGCGACCGTTCGCCGCGAAAGAAGGGTTCGAACAGATGATCCAGATCGTCGGGATCGATCCCCGGCCCGTGATCGCGCACCTCGACGACGGCATGGCCGTCGATCCGGGCGAGCGTCACCTCGGCATCCCCGGCGTATTTGAGCGCGTTGCCGACGAGGTTGCCGACCAGCGCCTTCAGCGCGACCGCGTCGCCTTCGATGACCAGGGGGTCGCCGTCGTGCAGCACGACAGGCTCTCCGCGATCGGACAGGTCGTCGGTAACGCTTTCGACCAGCGAACGCAGGTCGAGCTTGCGCCGATCGCCGATCCTCGCCTCGTCGCGGAAGAAGGCGAGCGCCGCCTGGATCATCGCCTGCATGTCGCCGATGTCGCCTTCGACGGCGGTGCGAAGCGGCTCGGGCGCCTGCTCCAGACGCAGGCCGAGCCGCATCAACGGCGTGCGCAGGTCATGCGCGATCGCCGCGATCATGATCGTGCGATCTTCGATATAGCGGTTGAGCCGCGCCTGCATCCGGTTGAACGCCTCCGCCGCGTCGGCAATTTCCGCGGGTCCGCCCAGCGGCACCGGTTCGCCACGCGGATCGCGGCCGAGTCGCTCCGCCGCCTCGCCGAATGCGGCGATCGGCTTCGTCAGCCGTCGCGCAAGCAGCCAGGCGAACGGCGTCACCGCCACCATCGCGGCCAGCAACCACAGAAACGCCCGCCACCGCCAGCTTTCGAACCCGGTGCGCGCCGCGCGCGCGGTCAGCCAGCTGCCGTCGGGTTGCTGCACCGACACGGCGAAGCGGCCGAACAGGATCTGGTTGCGCGCATCGCGCGACAGCAGGCGGGCGTCGTCCCCCCCGGGCCCGCCGCCTCGCCGCGGGATCGGTCCGAAGAAGATCGGCGGCGGCCCACCGAAGTGGACGCGGACGCGATCCGGCGCGATGCCGAGCTGACCCGCGACCAGCCTGCCGATCCGCGTGCCGCGTTCGTCGAATGGTTCGGGATTGTCGGCATCGCGCGACAGCAGGATCTCGCCGGTCGCATCCCGGCCGCTGCGCAGCGCGGCGGCGACCTGCGGAGCGGAATAAATCCGCGGGGTCGGCGGCGTCAGGAACACCACCAAGGCGACGTTCAGCGCCTGCACCGTCGCCACGCTGAGCAGCATCAGCAAAAGGATGCGCCAGAACAGCGACTTGCGCATCCATTCCAGCCCTGCCCGCATGGCGCCGGGGCGTGGCGTCATGCCTTGCCGACCGCCGGCACGAACAGATAGCCTTCATTGCGGATGGTGCGGATGATCTCGTCCCCCCCGCTGCGCAACTTGCGGCGCAGGCGGCTGATCTGCACGTCGATGGCGCGATCGAAGGCGTCGGAATTCGGGCCGCGCGCCGATTCGAGCAGCAACTCGCGCGACAACACCCGCCGCGGCCGTTCGGCGAAGACGCGCAGCAGCGCGAATTCGCCGTCGGTCAGTCCGACCAGCACGCCCTGCGCATCGAACAATTCGTGGGCCAGCAGGTCCATCGTCCAGCCGTCGAACGTCAGGCGCGATCGATCGACCGGCTCCGCCTGCTGCCGGCTGCGCAGCGCCGCACGCACGGTCGCGACGACCTCACGCGCGGAACAGGGCTTGGCGAGATAATGGCTGGCCCCGATCTCCAGCCCGACGATCCGGTCGCGCTCCTCGCCCAGCGCACTCAGCATGATGACTGCCGGGCCGCCGTCGCGGGTGATCCGACGGCAGGCGGAAATGCCGTCCTCGCCAGGCATCATCACGTCGAGCAGCACCGCGTCGATCCGTTCGCGCTCCAGCACCGCGTCCATCTCGCGCGCGTTCGCCGCCGCCTGCACCCGATAGCCCCGCGCGCCCAGGCTCTGGGTCAGCAGCGTACGGATATCGTGATCGTCGTCCACCACCAGGATCGCGGCAGGTTCGTCGATCGGCGGCACCGGGGCGGCGTGCGAGGGATGGGACATCTGGCTCATGATCATTCCGCCTTCATGCCGCAGATATGTTGCTGCCGGATATCGACGATAGCATGGCACTGGCGGGCGTGGACATCCGGCTGCAACATTGGGCTGGTTCACAAGTCGCCTTTCGTCGGGGAAACACGCCATGCATCGTCACGCCGCCATAGCCGTCACGCTCGCGATCACGCTGGGCGGCACCGCCGTCCCCGCAACGGCGCAGCAGGGACACCGCCGCACCTTCGTCAGCCCGATGGGACAGCCGTTCCACGCCACGGACGCGGCGCCCGATCCGGAGCGCGCCTGGTTCAACTCCGTCGACACCAACGGCGACGGCATCGTCACGCTGGCCGAATTCCAGGCGGATGCCAGCCGGTTCTTCGCCACGCTCGATCGCAAGCACGACGGCGAGATCGATCCCGACGACATCGACTATTACGAGAGCATTGTCGCCCCGGAGGTCCGGTCCGGCAACGGCGGCCCCGGCATCATCGCCAGCAGTTCCGATTCGGGTGAAGGCGGGGCGAAGGCGCCGGCGTATGACAGCAGCAAGCTGGGCGCGGCGCGGTTCAGCTATTTCGACCTGCCCGAACCGGTCACCTCCGCCGACCGCAACTTCAACCGCGGCATCGACGCCCGCGAATTCGCCGATGCGGCGGAAAAGCGCTTCGATTCGCTCGACAAGAAGAAGAACGGCAAGCTCACCTGGGACGAACTGCCGCACGTCAGCGCGCGTGCGGCCGGCCCGGACCATGGCCGGGGCGGCGGGCGCGGCATGGGCGGCGGCGGACATCGCGGTGGCGGCCGGCACGGCGGCTTTGGCGGTGGCGGGCAAGGTGGAGCCGGCGCGGGCGGCTTCGGCGGCGAGTAACCACACCGGCCCCGACATACGCCCGCGGCAGCGG
Organism: uncultured Stakelama sp.; assembly: GCA_964419295.1. Taxonomy (GTDB): domain Bacteria; phylum Pseudomonadota; class Alphaproteobacteria; order Sphingomonadales; family Sphingomonadaceae; genus Sphingomonas. The sequence goes on from CAYQPM010000018.1 coordinate 23,970, forward strand.
GAGCCTGTCGGGCCTGCGATCAATCGAGGCGGCGCGCGAGTTCCTTGTTGAGGCCCAGTGCCACCAAGGTCGCGATCGCCCCCGACAGCAGGTAGCCGCCGGCCGCGATCAGCCCGAGCTGGCTCGCCAGCACCAGCGCCGCCAGCGGGGCGAAGCCCGCGCCGAACAGCCACGCCAGATCCGAGGTCAGCGCCGCGCCGGTATAGCGCGCACGCTTGGGGAAGTTGTTCGTCACCGCACCCGACGACTGGCCGAACGACAGGCCGAGCAGGATGAACCCGCCGATCATGAACGCCAGCTCGCCCGCATCGCCGCCGGCGAGCAGCTGCGGCGCGAAGCCGCTGAACACCGCGATGGCGGCGGCGGTATAGCCCAGCACCGACCGACGGCCGATGCGATCGGCCAGCAGGCCCGAGATCACGACCGCGCCCAGCCCGAAAAAGGCTCCGATGATCTCGATCCCCAGGAACCGGGCGGTGTCCTCCCTGGTGAACAGCGAGATCCACGACAGCGGGAACACCGTGACCATGTGGAACAGCGCAAAGCTGGCGAGCGGCGCGAACGCCCCGATCACGATGTTGCGCCATTGCGCCTTTACCGTCGCGGTGACGCGCGACGGGGTCAGCTCGCGGGTCTTGAACAGCTCGGTATATTCCGGCGTCACGACGATGCGCAGCCGCGCGAACAGCGCCACCACGTTCAATGCGAAGGCGACGAAGAACGGATAGCGCCAGCCCCACGACAGGAAGTCCACGCCATCCATATTGGCGAGCAGGAAGGCGAACAGCGCGCTCGCCACGATCAGGCCGAGCGGCGCCCCGAGCTGCGGCACCATCGCATACCAGCCGCGCTTTTCGGGCGGCGCGTTGAGTGCCAGCAGCGACGCGAGACCGTCCCAGGCGCCGCCCAGCGCCAGCCCCTGGCCGATGCGGAACGCCGCCAGCAGGAATGCCGACGCGATGCCGACCTCGGCATAGCCCGGCAGGAAGGCGAGCGACACGGTCGAGGTGCCGAGCAGGAACAAGGCGATCGTCAGCTTGGTGCCGCGCCCGTGTTCGCGATCGACCCACATGAAGATCTGCGTCCCGATCGGCCGCGCGATGAAGGCCAGCGGGAACAGCGCGAACGAATAGAGCGTGCCGGTCAGGCGATCGACATAGGGAAAGACCAGCGCCGGGAAGACGATGACCGAGGCAATCGCATAGCAGAAGAAGTCGAAGAATTCCGATGTCCGCCCGATGACGACGCCGATCGCGATCTCGCCGGGACGGACCTCATGGTCGCCCCGCGTGTTGACGTTGCGTGCATCGCGTTCGAGCGGCGCGGAATGGGCGGAAGCCACGGACATGTATCGCGATCCTGTCTCGGCGCCCCGACCTGCGGGTCACCCGTCATCAACGCACGCGATGCCCTGTCGGGTTCCGCGCCAGCGCCACTCTGTAGCGCAGGCCGGCAGTCGACGGGATAGGACAAAATGTCCTATTTTGCACTGCAACACTCAGGCGTAGCAGACATGACGATGCCAACACTTCCGTTCTCCCCCGCGCGGTTCAGGACCGCCGCCGTCGCGCTCCTCGCGCCCGCCCTGCTCGGCGGCTGCGACTGGGTGGTGATGAACCCGTCGGGCGACGTCGCCCGGCAACAGGCGCGATTGATCCTGTGGTCGACCGGGTTGATGCTGCTGATCATCGTGCCGGTGATCGCGCTGACGGTCCTGTTCGCGTGGAAGTATCGCCACACCAACGAGGAGGCGGAATATGCGCCCGACTGGGATCATTCCACCGGGCTGGAGCTGATCATCTGGTCGGCGCCGCTGATGATCATCATCGCGCTTGGCGCGCTGACCTGGATCAGCACGCACAGCCTCGACCCCTATCGTCCGCTGGCGCGGATCGAGCCGGGCAAGCTGCTGGCGAAGAACGACAAGCCGCTGGAGATCCAGGTGGTGTCGCTCGACTGGAAATGGCTGTTCATCTACCCCGAACAGGGCGTCGCGACGGTCAACGAGCTGGTGCTGCCGATGAACCGCCAGGTGCGGTTTCGCATCACCTCGTCCTCGGTGATGAACACCTTCTACGTCCCCGCCATGGCGGGCATGATCTATTCGATGCCGGGCATGGAGACGCGGCTGCACGCGGTGCTCAACAAGCCCGGGCGCTTCAACGGCATGTCCGCGAACTACAGCGGCGCGGGCTTTTCGGAGATGACCTTCACCGTCGACAGCATGGACGATGCCGGCTTCGCCAAATGGGCGTCGGAAGCGCGCACCGCGCCGCGCAAGCTCGACATGCCGACTTATATCGCGCTGGAAAAGCCCAGCGAGAAGGTGCCCGCGATCCGCTATGCCGCGATCCAGCCGCAGCTGTTCGACCGCATTGTCGGCATGTGCACCAAGCCCGGCGAGACGTGCATGCAGGCGACGATGATGAAGGACGGTGCGCACGACCCGCATCGCGACAGCGGCCATGGCGCTCCCGTCAACGACAGCGGCCATATGCGCGGCAGCGAGGCCAAGGGCGCACTACAGAAGGCGCCCGAGGAAAAGGGCAGCAGCCCGCATATGACGCAACCCCGCGGCAAGCCGGAGGGCAGCACTACGCCCGGCTCCGGCACCAATCGCAACATGACCTTCGCCGACCCGCTGCCGATCCCCGGCCGCGTCGCGACCGCCCGTTCCTAGGACCACGATGATGTCCGATGCACTTCTCAAGACGATCTTCGGGCGGCTGACGCTCGAAAGCCTGCCGATCCACGAACCGATCCTGATCGCGACCTTCGCCATGGTCGCGACCGGCGGCGCGCTGCTCGTCGCCGCCCTCACCTATTTCAGGGTGTGGGGGTATCTGTGGAAGGAGTGGTTCACCTCGGTGGATCACAAGAAGATCGGGATCATGTACATGATCCTCGGCATCATCATGCTGCTGCGCGGGTTCTCCGATGCGATCATGATGCGCATTCAGCAGGCGATCGCCTTCGGTGCGAACGACGGCTATCTGCCCGCGCATCACTATGACCAGGTGTTCACCGCGCACGGCGTGATCATGATCTTCTTCGTCGCGATGCCGTTCGTCACCGGGCTGATGAACTTCGTCGTGCCGTTGCAGATCGGCGCGCGCGACGTCAGCTTCCCGTTCCTCAACAACTTCAGCTTCTGGATGACCGCCGCGGGCGCCGCGATCGTCATGGCGAGCCTGTTCGTCGGCGAGTTCGCGCGGACCGGCTGGCTGGCGATGGCGCCGCTGTCGGGGCTCGATTACTCGCCCGATGTGGGGGTCGATTATTACATATGGGCGCTACAGGTGGCCGGCGTCGGCACCCTGTTATCCGGCGTCAACCTGCTGGCGACCATCGTCAAGATGCGCGCGCCGGGCATGACGCTGATGAAGATGCCGATCTTCACCTGGTCGGCGCTCGCCACCAACGTGCTGATCGTCGCCGCCTTCCCGGTGCTGACCGCAGTGCTCGCGCTGCTCAGCCTCGACCGGTACGTCGGCACGCACTTCTTCACCAACACCATGGGCGGCAACCCCATGATGTACACCAACATGATCTGGATCTGGGGCCACCCGGAAGTCTACATCCTGATCCTGCCGGCATTCGGCGTGTTCTCGGAAGTGACCTCGACCTTCTGCGGCAAGCGGCTGTTCGGCTATACGTCGATGGTCTACGCGCTGCTGGTCATCACCATCCTCGCCTATCTGGTCTGGCTGCACCATTTCTTCACCATGGGGTCGGGAGCGAGCGTCAATTCGTTCTTCGGCATCACCACGATGATCATCTCGATCCCGACGGGGGCGAAGATCTTCAACTGGCTGTTCACCATGTACAAGGGGCGGATCCGGTTCGAACTGCCGATGATGTGGACGATCGCGTTCATGATCACCTTCGTCATCGGGGGCATGACCGGCGTGCTGCTCGCGGTGCCGCCCGCCGACTTCGTGCTGCACAATTCGCTGTTCCTGGTCGCGCACTTCCACAACGTGATCATCGGCGGCGTGCTGTTCGGGATGTTCGCGGGGATCAATTACTGGTTCCCGAAGGCGTTCGGGTTCAAGCTGGACAAGAAGTGGGGCACGATCAGCTTCTGGTTCTGGGTGATCGGCT
>CAYQPM010000019.1:0-26788 GCA_964419295.1 uncultured Stakelama sp.
CGCCCGAGGTGTGGATCGCGACGATATGGCGCGTGTTGGCGATGCGGATCGTCATGCGTCGCCCGTGCGGATTGGCGGGGCGACCGCGCTCGATGCCATATTGATGCGTGACGAAACGCGTCTCGTCGAAGCCCAATCCGCAATACAGCTTGTCGTCGTAGAACAGGACGAGCCCGGCGGTGCCGCCCGGCGCGATCTCGACATCGCACTGGAATTCATAGGCCTGATCCCCCGCGATCAGCAGCAGCGGCGCGGAATCGACCGGTGCCGTCCCGCTCGCCTTCAGCACCAATGCGCGCGCCTCGACGCGCACCCGGTCGCGCTCGGCGGGGCCGGGGCGAAAGAAATTCCACTTGGCCCCGAGGGCAAGCGGCCCCGTGAAATCGTCGGACAGCGACTGCCCGTGTGGTCCCTTCCGGCCGCCCTTCGGCTTGGGCAACGGGTGCGACAGGTCGCCGCCGGTCATCCGGAACCAGCCGTCCGCGGTCCAGCGCACCGGGTCGAGCAGCACCTGCCGCCCCAGCGTCCAGAACCCGTTCTCGTAACCGTGATAGACCGACCACCAGCCGCCATCGGGCGCCTCGACCAGGCTGGCATGGCCGCGCGACCACCATTTCTCGTCGGTCGATACCGTGCGCACGATCGGATTGCCGGGATCGTTGACCCAGGGCCCGTGGATCGATCGCGACCGCGCGACGATCACCATATGCCCGGTCGGCGGGCCGGCGGTGCCGCCGACCGCGGTGATCATGTAGAACCAGTCGCCGCGCCGATGGATCTTCGGCCCCTCCGGGCTGAACCCTTCGACATCCCAATCGTCCGGATAGCGCCACGGGTCATAGACATGCTCGACCGCGCCGACCGTCGACAGGCCGTCGGCGGACAGGCGGATGCGGTCGCCGCCCGACAGGAACAGCCAGCGGGATCCGTCCTCGCCGACCGCATGGCACGGATCGATATGGCTGTGCAGCCCCAGGCTGACCGGGTCCGACCACGGCCCGTCGATATGGTCGGCGTGGATGACGTAGATGTCGTTCGGGCTCGCCTTCACCGGGATGTACAGGAAATAGCGCCCCTCGTGCTTTTCGAGGCTGACCGCCCAGACCGAACCGATGTTGCGGGTCAGCGCGGCGGTGCGCGGGCGCCAGTTCACCAGATCGCGGCTGTGCCAGATCGTCAGCCCCGGATAGCTGTCGAAGCTGGAAAACGTCATGTAATAATCCTCGCCGTCCTTCAGGATGGCGGGATCGGGCCGGTCGCCTGCGATCAGCGGGTTGAGGAAACGCCCGTCACCCAGATCGGCGATCCGCTGGCCATCATGGCCGCGCGCCCATCCGTCGTCGAACCGCGGCGTGCAGGCAGGCGGCGTGGCGGCCGTCCCCGCCTGCGGAACCAGCCCCGCGCCGCCGGCCAGCGCCAGCGCGAAGGCGTCGCGTCGGTTGATCTCGGTCATGCGCCGTTCCTTTCCGCCGTGTCGTCGATGTCGGGCCAGCCGTGCAGGATGGCATCCTTCGTATAGGCCGCCGCCTCCGCATCGCTCAGCATGCGCCGCGTCACGCTGGCGCTCCCCGCACCGGGACCGCTCGACCGCCATTCGAACAGGCGCGCCTCCTCGGGCTGCAACATGCGCTCGACGCCCGAAGGGTCCGCGAAGTGCATCGCCGTCCACCCTTCGCGCTTGATATGCGCGTCCAGCGTGCAGCGCAGATACGCCGCGGTTCCCAGTATCGCCATATTGCCCCCCGCGCGCCACGGCCGCCCCAGCCACGTCGAACGGTCCGGCACGCCCGCCTCGCGCGTCAGGCGACAGCGGTCGAACACCAGCCCGAACCGCTGTGCCGCCAGCGTGCTCGGCGCGGCGACATAGCCCGATTCCGGCGCATCGGGGACGAAGCGCGTGACGATCTCGCACCCACGGAACAGCGCGGCGGCCCCGCCGAAGATGAAATCGACACCGCCGACGATGCGGCAGCGGTCGACCAGCGCCATGGCAGAGACGTACAGCGTGTCCTGATAGCCTTCGATCACGCAACGATCGATCATCGCGCCATCGGCGCCGCGCGCGATCGACAGGGCCACCGCCTGACTGCCCCCGCTCGCCTGGCTGATCCGGTCGGCGATATAGTCGAAATCGTTGCGGATGGTCAGGCCGCGCAGCGTCACGCGCGGCGCCTCGACGGTGATCGTCGCGGTGCGGCCGGTGCCCCATTTGCGTCCGTCGGGCGCGATATGTCCCGCCGCGTCGCCGTTGACGATCACCACGCCGGGCGCGCTCGCCGCCAGCGTCACGCCCCGCACCGCGACGTGCAGCTTCTCGCGATAGACGCCGGGCGCGATCAGGATGGTGACCGGCGCGGGCATCGTCGCGGCGCGCGCAAGGGCGGCCGCCACGCGGTCGCCCGCCTTCACCCGGATCACGCGCGCATCCGTCGCCCGCGCGGCACCGGCGGCTTGCGACAGCGTGAGGTCGAGGGCCAGCGTGCCTGCCACCGCCGCGCCGGCGCGCAACAGGGCGCGACGCGGCCACGCCATCTGTGGCCCAAGTCCCTGCGATCGCGACACATCCCCCTCCTTCGCCGGCTCTGCCGAACTGTAATCTGGACTCAGCGTGCTGCGCTTCATTGCATCCTGCAAGCGGTTATTGCTACCGGTGTCATAACGGCGCGACGACGCCGGCCGAATCGCGGCACGATGATGGAAAGGATGCGCCCATGCGCCGAAAGACGATGTTCCTGATGGGCTTGGCCATGATCGGCGCGCCCGCGGCCGCCGCGGTCATCGGTCACATGACGACGCCTCCAGCGCTTACCCTGGATCGCCTGTCGGTGCTGCCCGCTCCGTCCCGCGCGGCGTGGCAGGCCTATATCGCCCGCTCGGCGACGGCGATGGCGCGTGACAAGGCCGCGCTCGCCGCGGAACGCGCCGGCCTCGCCACCGTCCCCGCGCCGCCGCCCGAGGCGAAGACCGCGCACGGCATCCCGCTCGACCGCGACGCCGCCTGGTATGCCACCGACGAAGCGCGCGTGATCGCCGACAATATCGTCAGTTTCCAGACGCCCGCGGGCGGCTGGGGCAAGAACCAGGACCGCACCGCGCCGCCGCGCGTGCGCGGCCAGATGTACCTGCCCTTCGATACCAAGGCGCGCGCCAATGCGCCCGCCGATCTGGCCGGCGGCTGGAGCTTCGTCGGCACGCTCGACAATGACGCGACCACCACCGAAATGGCGTTCCTGGCGCGCGCGCAGGCCGCGCGGCCCGGCGCGGCGGGGGAAAAGTATCGCGCCGCCTTCTTCAACGGCATCCATTATCTGATGGCCGCCGAATTCCCCGGTGGCGGCTGGCCGCAGGTCTATCCGTTGCAGGGCGGCTATCACGACGCGCTCACCCTCAACGACGACAATATGATCGAGGCGACCGACCTCTTGCAACGCACCGCCGCGGGACAGGGCGATTACGCCTTCGTCCCCGCCGGCGTGCGTACCGCCGCGGCGGCGATGGCGGCGCGTTCGATCGCGGCGCTGCTCGACATGCAGGTGCGGGTCGGCGGCCAGCCGACGATCTGGGCGCAGCAATATGATCCGCTCACCCGCCAGCCGGTCGGCGCGCGCAACTTCGAACCGATCGCGCTGGCGACCGGCGAAAGCGCGGTCGCACTGCGCTTCCTGATGAAGCAGCCCGATCCATCGCCGGCGATGCGCCGGGCGATCGATGCGGGCGCGGCGTGGTTCGCCGCCCATGCGCTCCACAACGTCGCGTGGACCGGCAAGGAACCGGACGGCCGCCGTCTGGTCGCCGAAGCCGGTGCCAAGCCGCTGTGGGCGCGCTTCTACGATCCCGCGACGCAAAAGCCGATCTTCGGCGACCGCGACCGCTCGATCCACGACGACGTCAACGCGATCAGCCTGGAACGCCGCAACGGCTATGCCTGGTTCAACACCTCGGGCACCGGCGTCGCGTCCGCTTATGCCAAATGGCGCAAGCAATCGGGCGGCTGAGCCGCCGCGTCAGCCCGTCGACAGCCGCCGCACCGCGACCGCGCGGTCGCTGTCGACCGGCGCCACCGGCACCTCCAGCATCCCCGCCGCCGCGACCGCATGGACGGCCGCGGCGGCGACCCCGGTGCGCGTGTCGAAGCCGGTGACCGCGTAGCGACCATCGGCAAGGCCCGGGACCCGCAGCGTCACCGGCGCGGTGCCCGCGCGCGCCGCGATGGTCCCGTCCGCGGCACGGCTGTCGGTGCGCACCAGCCATGCCACCGCCTGCGCGTCGTCGCCGCAGCCGGTGACCGCGATCCCCGCATCGTCGCAGCGCATCTCGGCCGACAGGTTGCGACGGCGAAAGCGCGGCCAGTCGATCAGCGGCAGGAATCGCGACAGGCTCCGCTGCGCCTCGCGCATCCCCGGCGTCAGCACGTGCGGATGGCGGTTGGGCCAGCGCATGCCGCCGCCCGCACCGCCGCTCGCCAAATGCGCCCATTGGATATGGCGGAAATATTCGTCGTCGAACGCGGCGGGCAGCGTCCGCTTGCGGTCCTTGAAGCTGTGGATCGGGCCATGTTCGGAATCGAAGACCGGCCGCTCCCGCCCCGCCTCCGTCACCGCGGTCCGCATCAGCCGCGCCACCGCCAGCGCCGGCGCCACCGTGTCGCGCGGCGCGTCGATCGTCCCGTGTTCGTAAAGGTGCGTGTTGGCGAAATCGAGCGCGGGATGGCGGAAGATCGCCTCGCCCAGCACCGGATGGTCGATCAGCTGCGGCCCGAACACCGACACCGTCTGCAGGTTGGCGCGGCCATACCGCGCGACCTCATATCCGCGCAGCCAGGTCGCGACGTCGTCGACGAACGGCGCGGCGGTCGCGGGATCGTCGCCGCCGTGCGCCGGGTGGATCTCGTTCCAGATGTCCCAGGCGAACAGCGCCGGGCTCGCGCCCCAGCGGTCGCTGGCGAATGCGAGGCGGCGCTTGATCGCGGCGCGCATCGCCGGATCGGTCAGCCAGTCGCGCCGCCGCGCGCACGGCCCGCCGTTCGCGCGATTATAGGGATGGTGCCGCCAGCGGATCCACATGAAGAACGTGTCGTACGGCGTCAGCAGCACGTGCAGGCCGACGCGCTCCAGCATCGCGAACAGGTCGTCCCAGAAGCGCACCATGTTGGGCACGAACCGCCCCGCCGGCCGCTCGAGGTAGCGATGCTCGCCATGGCAATATTCCAGCATCAGCCGGATGCACGTGACGCCATGGTCGCGCAGCCGGATCAGGTGCCGCTCCACCGCGTCCGGATCGCGACGCCGGAACAGCGGCGACAGCTCGGGCCAGGTCACCGCATCGTTATGCCCGATCGGCGTCCACGCCGCGCCGTCCTCGGTGACGAAATACGGCGCATCGGACGCGACGCGGATGCGGCGCGCGGCGGGCCGGGCGGGATCGACAGGGAAGGACACGCCCGCGCGCTTAGCCGCCGACGCCACGCGTGAAAACCATCATTCCAAGCAAAGACAGCGGCTTGCCTACCGCGCCGCACCGCCCCCGACATAGCTGACGCGCCACACCGTATTGCCGACGTCGTCCGCCACGATCAAAGCGCCCGTCCGGTCGACCGCGACGCCGACGGGGCGGCCATGCGCCTTTCCGTCCTTCAGGAACCCGCTGACGAAGTCCTGCGGCGCGCCGACCGGCCGCCCGCCCTGGAAGCCGATGAACGCGACCTTGTAGCCGTGCGGATCGTTGCGGTTCCAGCTGCCGTGTTCGCCGACGAAGGCGCCGCCGCGATACGCGCCGGGGAAGCTCGCGCCGGTGTAGAAGGCGAGCCCCAGCGCCGCGACGTGCGAGCCCAGCGCGTAATCCGGCGGGATCGCCCGCGCGACCAGATCGGCGCGCTGCGGCTTTACGCGTGGATCGACGTGCTGCCCGTAATAGCTGTACGGCCAGCCATAGAAGGCGCCCGGCCGCACCGACGTCATGTAATCGGGCACCAGATTGGGGCCGAGTTCGTCGCGTTCGTTGACCACGGCGTACAGCGTGTTGGTGCCGGGGTAGAAGGTCAGCCCGTTCGGATTGCGCAATCCGCTGGCGAACACCCGGGACGCGCCCGTCGCGGGATCGACCTCCAGCACCGCCGCGCGCCGCGTCTCCGCCTCCGGCCCGCGTTCCATCGCGTTGCTGTTCGATCCGACGCCGACGTACAGGCGCGATCCGTCCGCATTGGCGGTCAGGCTCTTGGTCCAATGGTGGTTGATCGGGCCCGCCGGCAGGTCGGTGATCTTGACGCCCGGCGCCGTGATCCGCGTCTCGCCCGGCGTGAAGGGATAGGCGACGATCGCATCGGTGTTGGCGACGTACAGCCGCCCGCCCGCGACCGCGACGCCGAACGGCGCGTTGAGGTGATCGACCAGCACCGATCGCGTTTCGGGCTTTCCGTCGCCGTCCGCGTCGCGCACCAAGGTGATGCGATTGCTCGCCGCGGACGTTTCGCCGCTCTTGGTCTGCGAATGCGCCCGCGCCATGATCCAGTCGCGGATCGGATCCTTGGGCCGCTGCACCGGCTCGCTCGCGTTGTTGCGCGATTCGACGATCAGCACGTCGCCGTTCGGCAGCGCCAGCACGTTGCGCGGATTGGACAATCCGGTCGCGAGCGCGTCGATGCGGAAGCCCGCCGGTACGGTGGGATGTTCGCCCGCCGCCCAACCGACGACCGGGAAGACGCCGACATCGGCGATCAGCTGTTCGTGCGGCGCGGGCAGCGTCGGATGCGCGCCATATTGGCTGTTCGGATCGACGTCCTGGCCACTGCCGCAGGCGGCGAGCGGCAACAGCGCCGCGGCGGAAAGCATCACACGCTTCATCGTACGGCTCCCGTCATCGGCGTCGCCGAACGCCACGCCCATCCGCCGGCGAGGCACAGCACCACCGCCAGTATCGACAGGGCGAGCCCGGTCGGCACCACGGCGGTAAAGCCGTCACGCGCGTGGATGAAGGAATTGAACACCTCGACGATCCAGGCCGACAGCAGCAGCACGAAATGCAGCCGCAGCGCGCCGATCGCGACCCGGCGCGCGCGCACCATCTCGACGATGAGCACCACCCCCGCGACCCCGCCCGCGATCAGGCCCGCCAGCAGCAACCACGACGAAAAATCCAGCCACATCATGTCGGGCGCACCGGCATAGACGATGTCGGTGATCAGTGCGCCGACGAAGCACAGGATCGGGATGGGCAACAGAACGGGATAGATCGGGTGCCCCGCCACCCTCATCGGTGACCAGGGATAATGTCCCACATGCGTTGCCATCGGCGCTTCCTCGTCGCCCGCGTGATCGGGCCATCGATGTGAGTACGACCCGCCGCGGCGACGGTTCCCTCGCATCGTGTTCACCCCGCCCGCAAAAACATCCTAACCCACGGTAATTGCAGGAACTATGCCCGCGGTAAGCACGTAATGGCGGCGGTGATCCGGTGGACCACGGCGATGCGCCGGCACCGGTGGACGAGGGAGCCCAAGATGCTGGCGATGAATTATCGGGGTCCGTATCGGGTCCGCGCGGACGAGAAACCGATGCCGCGGATCGAACACCCCGAGGATGCGATCGTCCGGGTGACCCGCTCGTGCATCTGCGGGTCGGACCTGCATCTGTATCACGGCATGGTGCCCGACACGCGGATCGGCATGACCTTCGGCCATGAATTCTGCGGCATCGTCGAACAGGTCGGGCCGGAGGTGCGCATTCTGAAACCCGGCGACCACGTGCTGGTGCCGTTCAACATCGCCTGCGGCAAATGCCATTTCTGCCAGCAGGGGCTGTTCGGCAATTGCCACGAATCCAATGCGCAGGCGACCGCGGTCGGCGGCATCTTCGGCTATTCGCACACCGCGGGCGGCTATGACGGCGGTCAGGCGCAATATGTGCGCGTGCCCTATGCCGACGTCGGGCCGATGGTGATCCCCGACTGGATGGACCCCGACGACGCCGTGCTGCTCACCGACGTGGTGCCGACCGGCTATCAGGCGGCCGAGATGGGCGGCATCCGGCCCGGCGACACCGTGGTCGTGTTCGGCGCGGGCCCGGTCGGGCTGATGGCGGCGCGCTCGGCGTGGCTGTTCGGTGCCGGGCGCGTGATCGTCATCGATCATCTCGACTATCGACTCGAATTCGGCCGCACCTTCGCGCCCGCCGAAGTCTATAATTTCCGCGAGATCGACGACGTCGTCGTGTTCCTCAAGAAACAGACCGACAGCCTCGGCGCGGACGTCTGCATCGATGCGGTCGGCGGCGATGCGGCGGGCAATGCGCTGCAATATGTGTTCGGCACCAAGCTGAAGCTGGAGGCGGGCAACGCCATCGCGCTGCATTGGGCGATCAATTCGGTGAAAAAGGGCGGGATCGTCTCGATCGTCGGCGTCTATGGCCCGACCGGCAACATGGTCCCGATCGGCAACGTCGTGAACAAGGGGATCACGATCCGCGCCAACCAGGCGTCGGTGAAGCGGCTGCTGCCGCGGCTGATCGACCATATCAAGGCCGGGCACATCAACCCCAAGGCGATGATCACCCACCGCGTGCCGCTCACCGACATCGCGGACGCCTATCATCTGTTCTCGGCGAAGCTCGACGGCTGCATCAAGCCGGTGCTGCTGCCGAACGGCGCATGACGGAAGGAACGGCGATGACCCATTTGACGGCGGCCCGGGTTCCGCTCGACACTGCGACGATCCCCGGCTGGGGCGTGGATGCGGATGCGGCGAACAATCCGACCTATCCGATGCGGCACGTCGAGGACCAGCGCTCGCGCGGCCTCGACTGGACGCGTCCGGCCGAACAGCGACCCGATGTCGAGATCCTGCGATCGATCGAACACAACCGGCTGCCGGCGGTCGTCGGCACCTCCACCCCGCCCAGCGGGCTCAGCGGTGCGATCCGCCGCTACGCCTTCCGGCGCAGCGAATCCGACTGGTGGCATTGGCTGATGCTGATGGGCGCCGATCGCATCAACGTGGTCGAGGGCGTCGTCCAGGATCTGGCGCAGGGGCATATCCCCAACATTCCCGGTGAAATGGGCATGCGCGCGGAATGGCGGCACAACAAACGCGGCTTCGCGACCAAGGCCGGGATCGCCGCCGCAGCGTCGCTGATCGCCTATTGGGCGGTGCGCCATCGCCGAGGCGACGATGTCGCGATCGAGCTGGCGCCGGACTCCGACGGCGGCGCCAACGGCTAGCGGCCCGCGTCATGCTCCCGCGCCCGTCGCGGCGCGGGTGTCGTGACATTGGCCGGTGTCAGCCCTGGTTCTCGTAGGCGAGTTGCAGCACGCCCCAGTGTCGCCCGTCGATGTGGATCGACGCGATGACCTGCTTCAGCAGGACGACGCCGCCGCCCGACACCGGCCGGCGATACGCCTTCAGGCAGAACGGCTCTTCGGTACGCACCTGCGCGGCCGTTTCGGGGAAGTGAAAGATCATGCCGGCCCGTGCATGCTCGCTGTTCCATGCCGGATCGCCCGCGCGCTGCGGCTGCGACCGTTCGGGCATCGCCACCGCGCCGAAGCAATGGCGATCGGTGAAGCTCATCCCGAAGAACCCCGGCAACGCGCGGGCCGCTTCCTGTAGCGGGCGCGCCAGGCGCGTCAGCAGCGCCATGGCGGGATGCGTGAACAGCGGCGGGTCGCTGCCCTCCACCGGGGTGTAATGTTGCGACAGGATCGTGTCGCGATCGATCTCGCCGGACCGGATCGCCTGCTCCAGCCCCTGCGACATCGCCGCGGCGACGTCGAGCCCGAAGCGGATATAGGGCCGGTCGGGAATGTCCGCATCGCTTTCGGCGAGCATCTGCAACAACCCGTTGGTGTCGGCGCTGACCTCCAGCACGCGTTCGGACAACTGGTGCAGGCCCTGCGCATTGTCGGACGACGTGCTGGACAGCGCGGACAGGCCGGCTCCCACTTCGCCCATCGCCACCACCATCGATCCGATGCTGTCGGCCACCGTCCGGCTGTTCCGGGCGAGACCGTCCATCAGACCGCCCAGCCGATCGACCAGCGTCTCGATATCCTTGGTGCCGCGATGCGCCGATTGCGCCTTGGCCACGCCCGCGTCGACCCGGCCCAGCATCATGTCCGCTTCACCGGTCAGCGCACCGATCGACGTGTTGATGCGCGTCGTCGCCACCGCCGTTTCGGTGGCGAGTTTCTTCACCTCGGCGGCGACGACCGCGAACCCGCGTCCCGCCTCGCCCGCTCGCGCCGCCTCGATCGTGGCGTTGAGCGCCAGCAGGTTGGTCTGTTTGGCGATCGCGTTGATCGTGGCGGTCACCTGCCCCACCTCCGCCAGGGCGGAGGTGAAGGCGCCCAGCCCTTCGTGGATGCGCGTCACCTGCGCGATCAGTTCGACGACATCGGTCGTCGCCGCGGCGATCTGGATGTTGGAATCCTCGATCACCGCATGCGCGCCCGCCGTGTTGTTGCGCGCGTCCTCGGCCGCTTCGGCGACGTTGCCGACTTCGTCGGCCAGCCGATTGGTCTGCAACTCGACCCGCTCGATGGTCTGCGCCTGCTCGGTGACACGCTGCGACAGCGCGGCGATGTCCGCCTGGAGGTCCAGCGTGCGAATACCGAGTTCGCCCGAAATACGGGCCGCATGCGTGACGGTCTGGCGAAGCGACAATGGCGGTTCCCGAAGCGGAGTCCTGACTGATCGGAACATACTAGCGTGTGTTAGTTAAAACCGTGTTATTTGCGCATGGTAGCTGGGATACGGCAGATCGGGCGCCGCCACTGGAACGCTGCCGACCTTCTTCGGTGACGAAGCCGCAACGATCCACTATCCAATGGCAGAACAAGGGTTTACACCCTGTCGGCGGGGGGAATGCGCGTGGTGGAATTGGGAGAGCGTGGTTACCACGACAGCCTGACGCAGGGTGGCGAATGCGGCCGCCTGATCGCGGCGCACGATTGGGCCGCCACCGCGCTCGGTCCCATCCATGGCTGGCCGTCGTGCCTGCGCACCGCCACCGCCCTGTTGCTGCGTTCGCCCGTCCCGGTCGCCATGCTGTGGGGCGAAGACGGCGTCATGCTCTACAACGATGCTTATGCGACGATCGCCGGCGGCCGGCATCCGGCGCTGCTCGGCGCCAAGGTTCGCGAAGGCTGGCCGGAGGTCGCGGCCTTCAACGACCATGTCATGCGGGTCGGGCTCGGCGGACAGACGCTCGTCTATCGGGATCAGGAACTGACGCTGTACCGGGGTGGCCGCCCCGAACAGGTGTTCATGAACCTCGATTATTCGCCGGTGCTCGACGATGCCGGGCAACCCGCGGGCGTGTTCGCGATCGTCGTCGAAACCA
Organism: uncultured Stakelama sp.; assembly: GCA_964419295.1. Lineage (GTDB taxonomy): Bacteria > Pseudomonadota > Alphaproteobacteria > Sphingomonadales > Sphingomonadaceae > Sphingomonas. The sequence continues at coordinate 11,331 of CAYQPM010000019.1, forward strand.
CCGCGCGCGTGCTCGCCGAACGGCGCCAGGCCTTTCTGACCGCGCTCGAGGCGCGTCTGCGCGATCTCGACGATCCGATCGCGATGATCGAAGTCGCGGCGGCGGCGCTCGGCCGACACCTGGGCGTGGCGCAGGTCGGCTTCGGCGAAATCGACGCGGCGCAGCAGCATGTCCTGATCCAGCGCGACTGGAGCGACGGCCGGCTGGCGAGCGTCACCGGCACCTGGCGCATGGAGGATTTCGGTCCCGAATTCGCCGGCGCGCTGAATGCCGGCCGCGTCGCCGCGGTCGCCGACGTGCACCACGATCCCCGCACGAACGCTCCCGCGGTCGTCGCCGCCTATGACGCGGTCGGCATCCGGGCGCTGCTCGACCTGCCGCTGGTCCGCGGCGGACGCACCGCCGCGGTGCTGTTCCTGCACCATCCCGATCCCCGCGAATGGAGCGCGGCCGACATCACGCTCGCCGAAGACGTCGGCGCGCGCCTCGCCTCGTCGTTCGAACGCGCCCGCGCGGAAAAGGCGCGCGACCGTGCCGCGGCGCTCGGCCAGGCGCAGAACCAGGTGCTGGAACTCGCGATCAACGACGCGCCGCTCGACGTCACGCTCGACGCCATCGTCGCGACCGTCGAACAGCTGTCGAGCACCGGCGTGCTGGCCTCGATCATGCTGCTCGACGACACCGGCACCCGGCTGCTCCACGGCGCGGCGCCCAGCCTGCCCGATGCGTACAACCAGGCGATCCACGGCATCGCGATCGGGCCGATGGCGGGGTCGTGCGGCGCGGCCGCCTACCGGGGCGAACCGGTCTACGTCTCCGACATCGGCACCGACCCGCTGTGGGACCGCTTCCGCGATCTGGCGCGCGACCACGGCCTGCAATCCTGCTGGTCGATGCCGATCCGCTCGCTGCAGGGCGCGATCCTCGGCACCTTCGCGATGTACCACCGCGTCGTCAGCGAACCGACGCCCGCGCATCTCGAGATCGCGGATTTCGTCGCGCGCACCGCCGGCCTCGTCATCGATCGATCGCATGCCGAAACGCGCATCCGGCGCAGCGAGGCGCGCTATCGCCAGATCGTCGAGGGCGCCGAGGATTTCGCCATCGTCACCTTCGACGCGCAGGGGTTCGTGACCAGCTGGAACAGCGGCGCCGCGCGGATCGTCGGCCACGACGCCGCGCACGCGATCGGCCGCCCCGGCGATTTCTTCTACAGCGACGACGATCGCGCGATCGGCGTGCTGGAGCGCGAGATGGAGCGCGCGCGCAGCGACGGCCGGTCGATCAACGAACGCTGGCACCTGCGCGGCGATGGCACGACCTTCTGGGGATCGGGCCTGATGATGCCGCTGGCGATGGACCACGGCGGCTACGTCAAGATCTTCCGCGACCGCACGGGCGAGCATGAGGCCGAGGCGGCGCTGCGCGACAGCGAGGCGCGGCTGCGCTTCTTCGGCGCGCTGGAGGATCGCCTGTTCCGCGCGGGCGATGCGATGCAGGCGATGGGCGCCGCCGCCGAGATGCTCGGTCAGCGGCTCGGCGCCTCGCGCTGCGCCTATGCCGATGTCGCGCCCGACACCGACCGCTTCTGGATCCGCAGCGATTTCACCGCGCCGGGGATCGAAAGCTCGGCCGGCGCCTACAGCCTCGACCTGTTCGGCCCGCGCGCGGCGGCGGAGATGCGCGCCGGCCGCACGTTGGTGGTCCGCGACGTCCCGCGCGAACTGGACGAGGGCGAGGGACGCGAGATGTTCCGGGCGATCGGCATCGACGCGATCGTCTGTTGCCCGCTGATCAAGGACGATCGGCTGACCGCGATGATGGCGGTGCACCAGGCCCATCCGCGCGACTGGACCGCGGCCGAGATCGCGCTGATCCGCGAGGTGGTCGAACGCTGCTGGGCGCATGTCGAGCGCGTCGGTGCGGAGGCGCGGCTGCGCGAGAGCGAGGAACGCCTGCGCCTGGCGGTCGACAATGCCGATGTCGGCTTCTGGGACGTCGATCTGCTCACCGACACGATGATCTGGCCGCCGCGCACCAAGGCGATGTTCGGCATCTCCGCGCATGTGCCGGTCACGCTGCAATCCTTCTACGACGGCCTGCATCCCACCGATCGCGAAGCGACGATCGCCGCTTATGCCGCCGCGTCCGATCCGGCGTTGCGCGCGCTCTACGACGTCGAATACCGCACCATCGGTGCCGAGGACGGCCTGGTCCGCTGGGTCGCCGCCAAGGGGCGCGGCGTGTTCGACGCCGATGGCCGCTGCCTCCGCATCGCCGGCACCGCCGTGGAGATCACCGCGCGCAAGGACGCCGAGGAGGCGCTGCGCGAACTCAACGTCACGCTGGAAGCGCGGATCGCCACCGCCATCGCCGAACGCGAGGAAGCGCAGGAGGCGCTGCGCCAGTCCCAGAAGATGGAGGCGATGGGCCAGCTGACCGGCGGCGTCGCGCATGATTTCAACAACCTGCTGACGCCGATCGTCGGCAGCCTCGACATGCTGCTGCGCAAGGGGATCGGCAACGAACGCGAACAGCGGCTGATCGCCGGCGCCGCGCAATCCGCCGAACGCGCCAAGACGCTGGTCCAGCGCCTGCTCGCCTTCGCCCGGCGCCAGCCGTTGCAGGTCGTGCCGGTCGACGTCGCCCGGCTGGTCACCGGCATGGGCGAACTGGTCGCGAGCACCACCGGACCGCAGATCAAGGTCGCGGTCGAGGCGCCCGACGATCTGCCCGCCGCCCGCGCCGACGCCAACCAGCTCGAAATGGCGATCCTCAACCTGGCGGTGAACGCGCGCGATGCGATGCCCGACGGCGGCACGCTGCGCATTTCGGCCAGCGCCGAATCGGTCACGCCCGGCCACCCGGCGCCGCTGCGGCCCGGCCATTACATCCGCCTGTCGGTCGCCGACACCGGCGCCGGCATGGACGACGCCACGCTCGCCCGCGCGGTCGAACCGTTCTTCTCGACCAAGGGGATCGGCAAGGGCACCGGGCTCGGCCTGTCGATGGTGCACGGCCTCGCCTCGCAGCTGGGCGGCGCGCTGACGATCCAGAGCCGCCCCGGCCTTGGCACCAACATCGAATTGTGGCTGCCGCGCAGCAGCGTCGCGCCCGACGCCGCCGATGTCGTGCGCGACACGGCGGCCGTACCCGCGAGCCATGGCACCGCGCTGCTCGTCGATGACGAGGAACTGGTGCGGATGAGCACCGCCGACATGCTGGTCGATCTCGGCTATCGCGTGGTCGAGGCGGATTGCGCCGAAGCGGCGCTCGGGCTGATGCACGCGGGCGAACCGTTCGACCTGCTGGTCACCGATCACCTGATGCCGGGGATGAACGGCACCGACCTGGCGCGCGTGGTGATCGCCGCCCGGCCCGGCACGCCGGTGCTGCTGGTGTCGGGCTATGCCGAGAGCGAGGGAATCGCCGCCGGCCTGCCACGGCTCACCAAACCGTTCCGCAAGGACGAACTGGCCGCCAGCCTGGCATCGCTCGCGCCATAGCCTCTGGACCGCACCCGCGCCGCGCGGCAGGAGCGGCGGCGATGACGACGGGCGCCGCATGCTGAGCCGGGCCGAACAGGCGACGGTCAATCTGGAAGACGCGCGGCGGCTGCGCGCGGCGGGCGCGACCTATCGCGCGATCCGCCGACAGCTCGGCATCACCGCGGCGCAGCTCGGCCTGATCCGCCGCACGCTGAAGCGGGAAAAGGCGGGTGCGACGCGGCTGCGCGGACAGGATCCGGCGGCATCCGACCGCGATCTCCGGATCGCCCGCTCGGCCCTGCCCGCCGGATTGCGCAAGCGGCTGATCGCGGGCGGCCATGTCACGCTGGGCGATCTCGCCGACCGGCTTGCCGACCCGATGCTGCCGAACCTGCAGGCCTTGGCCGGCATCGGCCCGCACAATGCGGCGCTGGTCCGGCGGCTGCTCGACCAGTTCGGGCTGCTCGCCGGATCGGACGATCTGCGCGCCGATGTCGAGGCGCTGTTTCCGGACCTCGCCGACCCCCGCTGACCCGCCCGGTCCGCGCTCGCGTGGCGCGAACGCCGCAACGGCTCACCCCTTGGCTGCCGCCGCGGCCAGCTCCTCCAGGTCCAGGTCGCGTTCCAGGTCGTGCAGCGTCTCGTCGTCGATCTCGCCCGCACGGTGCAGCCGGACCAGTTCCTCCCGGCCCGCGGTCACCGCCGCGATGATCACGTCGAAATGGCTCGCGATCGCCGCGGTGCGCTCCTCGTCCGTGCCGTCGAACGCGTCGGCGGCGGTGGCGCGGGTGCGATACCGGCGCAGCAATTGCGGATGCACCAGCGCACCGTCGTCGGCATAGGCATTGCGCTCCACCGCCGTCAGCTGCGCCGCGAACATCTTCTGTTCGGCGGCGTGCAGGTCGAGCGGCGGCAGGCTGCGCGCGTCCTCGGCCGGCCGCACGGTGCGGATCAGCAGCCCCAGCGACGTGCCCTGCACCAGCACCGTCACCAGGATCACCGCAAAGGCGGTGACCAGCATCAGGTCGCGGCCGGGGATCGCCGCGGGCAGCGACAGCGCGACCGCCAGCGTCACCACGCCGCGCATGCCCGCCCAGCTCATCACCAGCGCGGCGCGCGGCCCCATCGGACAGGCGCGCCGCCAGCCCAGCCGCCGCAGCAGCAGCAACATGCCGTCGATACCGTACATCCAGACGAACCGCGCGCCGATCACCGCCGCGACGATCAGCAGCACCGGCTCCGCCATCGTTTCGACGACCACCGTCGCGCCGCCCACCCGCGCCAGCACCGCGCGCAGCGAAAAGCCGATCAGGATGAACACCGCCGCTTCCAGCAGAAAGACGAGCACCTGCCAGAAGGCATGGGCGCGCACGCGCACGTTGGCGGTGAAGACGACGTGCTGATACCAGCCGCACGTCAGCCCGGCCGACACCGTCGCGATCACGCCCGACACGTGCAGCCATTCGCCGACGATATAGGCGCTCCAGCAGACCAGCACGGTCGCGACGATCATCAGATGTTCGTCGCCCAGCCGGCGGAGCATCGTCACCCAGATCGCACCGATCACGCCGCCGACGAGGATCCCGCCCGCGACCAGCAGCAGGAAACTGCCCGTCGCCGCGCCGACGCTGAACGTGCCGGTCAGCACCGCCGCGACGGCGAAGCGGAACAGCACCAGCCCCGCCGCGTCGTTGAGCAGGCTTTCCCCTTCCAGCAACGTCGTCAGCCGGCGCGGCAGCCGCACCCGCTGCAACACCGCGCGTGCCGACACCGCATCGGGCGGCGACAGGATCGCGCCCAGCGCGACGCAGGCCGCCCAGGGTAGCGTCGGCATCAACAGCTTGGTCACCAGTGCGACGACGGCGGCGCTGAAGAACACCGCGCCGACCGCGAGCGACAGGATGCCCGCCATGTGCCGGCGGAACGGCGCCAGCGCGGTGAACCACGCGCCGTCCATCAGCAGCGGCGGCAGGAACAGCACCAGCACCAGTTCGGGATCGATCGCGATATCGGGCAATCCGGGCAGGAAGGCGAGCGCGCCACCCCCGACCAGCAATGCCGCCGCCGGCGGCAGGCCGAGCCGCCGCGCGAGGTAGTGCAGGCCGACGACGACCAGGAACATCGCGATGATCAGCTCGAAATTCGCAACCGGATGCATCGAGGTCCTTGGGATGTCGAAAGGAACATCGGTTCTGCGGGCGGTCCGATGGCGGGTCAATGCCGCGTTCCGCACGTTGACCTGTGTTCGGGCGCGCGCCGTCCCGCCCGTCTATGCCGTGTCGCTTGTGAAAAGGATCATGATGACGCTCGAACCAGTGACACGTCGCCGCCGCGGGCGCCGGCCTTGAACCGCGCGGCGCTGCGCATCCTCGTCGGGCTGGTGCTGGGCCTGCTCGCCGGCACCTTGATCGCGGGTCGCGCCGGGGCTGGCCCGGTGCTGGCGGTCACCGCGCCTATCGGGCGCCTGTGGCTCGACGCGCTGACGATGACGGTGGTGCCGCTCGTCTTCTCGCTGCTCGTCACCGGCATCCTCGGTGCGGCACAGGGTGCGCGCGGCAATCGCGTCGCGTTGCGCGCGCTGCTGTGGTTCGCCGCATTGCTCGTCGGCGCATGTCTCGCCGCCGCCGCGAGCACCAGTGTGTTGCTGCATCTCTGGCCGGTCGGCCAGGCGGCGACGGCGCTGCGCGCGCCCGGCGGCGTCGCACCCGTCATCGGCGGCGCGACGGACTGGATCGCCGGCATCATCCCCGCCAATCCGATCAAGGCCGCCGCCGACACCGCGATGGTGCCCATCGTCGTCTTCGCCCTGTTCTTCGGGTTCGCCGCGACCCGGGTCGAGGCCGACCTGCAACGCGCGTTGCACGTGTTCTTCCGCGCGACCGCGGCGACGATGCTCGTCATCGTGCAATGGGTGCTGCTCGTCGCCCCGCTCGGCGTCTTCGCGCTGGCCCTCGGCCTCGGCGTGCGGGCGGGCGCCGGCGCGGTCGGCGTCCTCGCGCATTATGTCGCGCTCGTCGCTGCCGCCTGCCTGTTGATCGCCGTGCTCGCCTATGTCGTGGCGAGTATCGGCGGACGCCTGTCGCCGCTGCGCTTCGCGCGCGCGGCGCTGCCGGCGCAGCTGGTCGCGCTCGGCACGCAATCGTCGCTGGCGACGCTGCCCGCGATGGTGAAGGCGCTGCCGGCGCTCGGCGTCGACGGCGATGCCGCGGGCATCGTCCTGCCGCTCGCGGTGTCGATCTTCCGCGCGGCCAGTGCCGCGGCCAACATCGCGGTCGCGCTCTACCTCGCCGCGCTATACGGGCTCGCACCGGGCTTCGCCATGGTGGCTTTGGGCGCATTGGTCGCCGCGGCCGTCAGCCTCGCCGCAGTCGGATTGCCTGCGCAGGTGTCGTTCTTCGCGACGATCGGGCCGGTGTGCCTCGCGCTCGGCGTGCCGGTCGAACTGCTGCCCGTGCTGCTCGCGGTGGAAACCATCCCCGACCTGTTTCGCACCGTCGGCAACGTCACCGCCGACATGGCGGTGCTGCGGCTCGCCGGTGCGCCGCGCTCAGCCGGCGCGGGTCAGCACGGCGGCGACTAGGGCGATGCGATCGACGTCGCGATAGGCGGGGTGCGCCAGTTCCTCGCCGAACACGTCGGGGTCGATCTCGCGATAGCGCAGCGTGCAGTCATGCACCGCCGCGGCCTCGATCAGCGCATGGTGCAACGCGTCCTCGCCCCGGACGATCGCGCTGCCGGTGTACAGGATCATCCGGCCGGCGGGCGCGAGCCGCTTCGCCGCCATCACCGCCATGTCGAGCGAGACCTGCGCGCCGTGCATCGCGCCGCCGTCCCGGTACATCCGCCCATCGCCGTCGATGATATAGGGCGGATTGGCCACCGCAACGTCGATCGCGCCGGGCACCGCGTCCAGCGTATCGGTGCGGTACAGGTCGACGGCGATCCCCGCTGCGCGGGCGTTGATCAGGGCATAGCGCAGCGCCAGCGGATTGACGTCGGTCATGCGCAGCCGCAGGTCGGGACAGGCGCTCGCCGCGACGATGGCACCGACGCCCGAACCGGTGCCGATATCGACCAGTTGCGCGCCCGGACGAGCCGGGCAGTTACGCAGCTCCCGCACGATCAGGTCGGCGAAGCGATAGCTGTCGGGGCCGAAGAACACCGCATCGGCATCGTCGGTCGGATAGGCGGAATGCACGAACAGGCGACCGGCCAGCGACGATATGCGGATCGTCGCCCGCCACATGGCACCGTCGCGGCGCAGTACGCCGGCCGCCGCCAGCGCATCATGGATGTCCGGATCGATCGTGCCGTCGCGCCACGGCATGCTCCAGCCGATCGCATCCTCGACGCTGCGCGCCTCCTGCCGATCGGCGCGCGCGATCACCCGGGCGTGGGTCGCCGGGGTCGGCGTGACGAAGGCATAGCCGCGCGCCTGCAACAGCGCGAGCAGGTGGACGAGATGCGCGTCGGGCGTGACCTGCGGCGCGCACGGCGGCGTCGTTCTCAACACGCTGGAATTCCTTCGTCGGATCGTTGTCGTTACGTAACGGCGTGCGGGCCGGACGGGTTCCTGTGCGGTGATACTGACCCGGATTAAGCCGGCTACGCGATTGAATAACCTTCATAATGCCCACGGAACGGTTTCCGGGCGACGACGTTTGCGCTCCTAATCTACATTACGGTGGCGCTCGACGTCCCAGGATGATGGAGGGACGAACGACGATGCAGGCGAACGACAATGATGTGTTCGGCGCGGTGATCCGCAAGCTGGAGCGGCTCGGCACGCTCGACGATGCGGACCGTGCCGCGGTGCGCGACCTGCCGGTCGTAGTGGGCCAGGCGGGCAACAACAGCTATCTGGTGCGCGAACGCGGCTCGGCGGGGGACTGCTACCTGATCCTCGACGGCTATGTGTGCCGGCACAAGCTCTCCAGCAACGGCGGACGCCAGATCGTGTCGTTCCACATGGCGGGCGATATCGTCGATCTGCAGCACCTGCTGTTCAGCGTCGCGGATCACAATATCCAGTCGATCACCGACATCCGCTTCGCCCGCATTGCAGCGAGGGCGCTGCGCGATCTCGCGCGCCGCCGACCGATGGTGGCCGAGGCGCTGTGGCGCGACACGCTGATCGACGCGTCGATCTATCGCGAATGGGTGCTCAACGTCGGGCGGCGCGACGCCAAGTCGCGGATCGCGCACATGCTCTGCGAATTCGCCGTGCGGCGTGAAGCGGCGGGGCTCGGCTCGCCCGAACGCTTCGACCTGCCGATGAGCCAGGAACAGATCGGCGACGCGACCGGCCTCACCTCGGTCCACGTCAACCGCATGCTGCGTGCGCTCGCCGAAGAAGGAATGATCGCCCGCGACAACCGCGACGTCCAGATCGTCAACTGGGCAAACCTGCGCCGAACCGCCGATTTCGACCCCATTTACCTCCACGCCGCCTGACGATGCTGACATTCACCCCCATAACCCTAGAAGCCAACCATGGCGACGAGGAGGCCGTACTGATTCTGCGGGCCGAACGGCTGGTTGCTATAGCATCCCGGTTGGGCGAGCATCATGGCGGAGCAGCGGGCGAATGGTTTGTAGAGACGGTGTTCAATGATGGCCTGCGTATTGCCGGCAGACGCTGCGCCACGCTGGAAGACATGACGTCGCTGATTGAACTTGGCTGATGGGACACCCGTTCCGGCGTATACTGGGGTGGCGCGACATGCTGCTGCAGAAATTTTTGTGCCACTGAGAAGCGATCAGATGGCTACCACGAAATAAGCAAAGCGGAGCGGAAGTTGCCGTGCGTGCAGATCGCGGCCAGGATGGCCGTGGATGTCCGTTCCCCTCGTCGCCTCCGTCACGCCCCCGTCGCGCTCGCCCGCATTCCTGCTGGTCGTCGCGCTGGCGAACGTCGGCGGTGTCATCGCCTATCTGCCGCTGCTCACCTTGCTGCTGCCACTCAAGATCGAAGCGTTGAGCGGCACAGCGCGCGTCGGTGTGTTCACGACCTGCGTAGTCGTCGGGGGCATCGTGGCCAGTCTGTCCAACATCCTTTTCGGCTGGTTGAGCGACCGGTCGCTGGATGCCGGTATTGACCGCCGGCGCTGGATTGCGGGCGCTCTCGCAGCGCTTGCGCTCAGCTATGTCGGCATCGCCGCCGCCGCCAGCCCGGCGATGATCGTCATCGCAGTCGTCATGTGTCAGATCGCGATCAACGCCGTGCTCGCGCCGATGATGGCAATCATGTCCGAAGAGGTTCCCGACGCGCAGAAGGGGACGGCAGGCGGGTTGCTATCGCTGGGCAGCCCAATCGCATCGGCGCTGACCGCAATCATTGTCGGCCCGGCAATGCTGCCGCCGACGATGCGTTTGGTGATCGTGCCGGTCGCGGCGACGGCCTGCCTGCTGCCGTTGCTGATCCATCGCGGCGCGGCAGTCCAGAGGTCGGACGAAACTCCCACTTCCGCGCAGCGCCTTCCGCGCCGAGATCTCGCGATCGCGGGGGCGTCGCGCCTGCTCATTCAGACCGCCGGGGTCGTTACGACATCATACCTGCTTTACTACTTCGAGAGTATCATAGGCGCCGATCAGCACGCCGGATTGCCGGCCCGGATTGGGCAATTGCTGACGATCGCCTTCATCCTGCCATTGCCGGTCGCGCTCCTGCTCGGTCGGCTGTCGGACTTGTCGCAGCGCCGCAAACCGTTCCTTCTGCTTTCGTCGGCTGTGGCGGCAGGTGGGCTCATCGGTATGGCCTTCGCGCACGATTGGGCGAGCGGGGCGGCTTCATTCGCCGTTTATACGATCGGATCGTCCGTGTTCATCGCCCTTCAGGCCGCCTTTGCCATGCAGTTGCTGCCGAGCACTCGACATCGGGGCCGCGATTTGGGGCTGCTCAATCTCGCCAACACGCTGCCGACTTTGCTCGGGCCGCCACTGACCTGGATGCTGGCAACGGCGCACGATTTCAGCATGGTGATGCTGATACTGGCACCCCTTACCCTGTGCGGCGGAATTGGCATGCTGGCCGTGAGGGCACGCTAGCGGCGCCGCCTTGGAAGACGGGGACTCGAAGCAGCGCGCTGCAATGGTAATCGCCGGCGCGATCCAGCCGCTTACAATAGTCGAGCGGCCGCTGCGCAATGATCGGTTTACGCTTGGTCGTAAGCGAGCCATCGTAGCGATGCTGTCGATCCCCGGTGCTACCGACGTGCGATTGCGCGTTTGACGCTCCTTGTTAACGCTCGTGGTGTTAACCAGCCGAATTGTCGCGGGTCAGTTGCGCGGTGTCTCGCCTCATCATAGGCGCACTGGCCTGGTCGTCGCCCAGTGCCAGCTCTCACTGTGCCAAGCAGCCCTGCTCAACGCGCTGACGTTCAAGCCCTGATGTTGGTCGAGGCCAAGGTGGGAGTCGCCAGAGGAGTCACCCCTGCTCGTGCGAAGCGTCACCCCAACTATCCCTCCCCTGTTGCCAATGCGCGCAACGCCCCCGGATCGATCACGTCGATCCGGCCGTAACCGAGCTTTAGCACACCCCGCTGTGCCAGCCCGCGCAGATGACGGTTCAGCGTCTGGCGCGACACGCCCAGCATCACCGCCACCTCTTCCTGCCGCAGGTGGAGCGGCCCGTCGCCCTCCCCTGCCCGCCCCATCAACAGCCTGGCCAGCCGCGCGGGCAGGGGAAGCGACACGCTCTGGGCGATAAAGTCGAGTGCGACCCGCTGGTGTCGACACACAAGCCTGCCGAGGTCGAGGTACAGGCCCGGCCAGCGCTCCGAGAGGCGATGGAATGCCGCCATCGGCACATGCAGAACGCGTGCGGGACCAAAGGCGGTCGCATCGTGCGGCCGCGGGCCATCGTCCAGTGTCGACACCTCGCCGAACCATGTCCCGGGCCGCAGGATCAGCGCCAGGAATTCATGCCCCGCCGCCGGATAGCCCTTCAACCGCACCTGCCCCGACAACACCGCCCACAGGCCATTGGGCGGATCCCCCGTCGCATAGATCAGCCCGCCGGCCGCGACCGGCCGCGACCGCGCCTCGCTCAGCAGCGCATCGCGGCGCTCCACGGGCAGCCGCCCGAACCAGCTGTCGGCATCCAGCAGGGCACGATCCGCGATGTTCATGCGAAATCATCACCCGGACATGGCAATTGTCAACTTTGCGACATTCTCGCCGCTTTGATCGTGTCATGCTGCCGGCAACGACAAGCAGACGAGAGGAAGCGATGATGGCGACCGCATTGAAGCGTACGAGCGTACGCGACGGCGTTTCCGAGGCGGAATGGGCGTTGCGCGTCGATCTGGCGGCGGCGTACCGGCTGGTGGCGCTCTACGGCTGGGACGATCTGATCTTCACCCATCTCTCCGCACGGGTCGACGGCCCCGAGCATCATTTCCTCATCAACCCGTATTCGATGATGTTCGAAGAGATCACCGCTTCCTCGCTGGTCAAGATCGACGTCGATGGCAACAAGGTCAGCGACACGCCCGCGCCCGTCAATCGCGCCGGCTTCGTGATCCATTCCGCGATCCATGCCGCGCGCGAGGACGCGGTGGCGGTCCTGCACCTTCATACGCCGCAGGGGCAGGCCGTGTCGGCGATGGCCGAGGGTCTGTTGCCGCACACCCAGACCGCGATGATCGCCGGCCACGACGTCGCCTATCACGACTTCGAGGGGATCGCGACAGAGCTCGACGAGCGCGAGCGGCTGGTGGCCGACCTCGGCACGCGCAACGCGATGATCCTGCGCAACCACGGCACGCTGACCGTCGGCGCGAGCGTGCCCGAGGCGTTCATGCGGATGTATTTTCTGGAACGTGCCTGCCAAGCGCAGATCATGATGCTGAGCGCAGGCCGCGAGAACCTGAACAACCCCAACCAGGGCGTCGCCGAGAAGGTGGAGCAGCAGTCGAGCGGCGCGGGCATGGCGATGCTGGCGCAGCAGCTGGCGTGGCCGGCCCTGCTGCGCAAGCTCGACCGGATCGACCCCGGCTTCCGCGACTGAGCCGGGGCAGGACATGGGTCATTACGGCGATTACCAGAACCGCATCTATGCCGAGGGGCTGAGCGGTGTCGTCCCGCGTGTGCCGGTCGATCACCCGACGCTGGAAGCGCGGGCGCTCGCCGCGATGCCCAGCTTCGTGCGCGACTATGTGCAGGGCGGTTGTGGGGACGAACAGACGCAGCGCCGCAATGCGGAGGCGTTCGGTCATTGGGGCATGGTGCCGCGGATGATGGTCGATTGTTCGGCACGCGACCTGTCGGTCGAACTGTTCGGGCTCAACCTGCCCAGTCCGCTGTTCATGGCGCCGATCGGCGTCACCGGGCTGTGCACGCAGGACGGCCATGGCGACATCGCCGCCGCCCGCGCCGCTGCGGATACCGGCGTGCCGCTGACCGCGTCGACCCTGTCGAACGATCCGCTGGAGGCGGTCGCCGAAGCGATGGGCGACACGCCGGGATTCTTCCAGCTTTATACGCCCAAGGATCGCGATCTCGCCGCCAGCCTTGTCCGCCGCGCCGAGGCCGCGGGCTACAAAGGGATCATCGTCACGCTCGACACCTGGGTTACGGGCTGGCGGCCGCGCGATCTCAACAGCGGCAACTTCCCGCAGCTGCGCGGCCATGTGCTGATGAACTATTTCAGCGACCCGGTCTTCCGCGCGATGCTGGCGAAGCCGCCGGAGGAGGACGGCGCCGCCGCGGTGCGTCAGTGGATGGGCACCTTCGGCAAGGTCCTCACCTGGGACGACATGGCCTGGCTGCGCTCGCTCACCACGCTGCCGCTGATCCTGAAGGGTATCTGCCACCCCGACGACGCGCGGCGCGCAATCGATGGCGGTGCCGACGCCATTTATTGTTCGAACCATGGCGGCCGGCAGGCGAACGGCGGCATCGCGGCTATCGACATGCTGCCCGCCGTCGTCGCGGCGGCGGGCGACACACCGGTCCTGTTCGATTCCGGCATCCGTTCCGGCACCGACGTCGTGAAGGCGCTGTCGCTCGGCGCGCGCGCCGTCGGCATCGGCCGCCCCTATGTCTACGGTCTGGCACTGGATGGCGCGGCGGGTGCTGCGCATGTCCTGCGTTGCATCCTGGCGGAGGCGGACCTGCTGATGGCGGTCAACGGCTATCCGGACATTGCCGCCGTCCGCGCGGCGGGAGCGGAACGGCTGACGTGACCATCGTGGACGCCCATGCCGTTGCCGATGACGGCGCCCGGGGGCGGCCGGCGGTGCTCGCGTTCGACGTTTTCGGGACCGTGGTCGACTGGCGCACGAACGTGACGCGAGAATCCGCCGTGTTCCTCGATCGGATCGGGCATGGCACCATCGATGCGGCCGGTTTCGCCGACGCCTGGCGGTCGCGCTACATCGCCGAGATGGCGAGCTATCGCGATTCCGGTCGTGCCTTCGTCACGCTCGATGTGCTGCATCGCGCGATGCTGGAGGCCACGCTGAGCGACCGCGGGATCGATCCCGCACACCTCGATCCCGCGCTGCTCGACGATTGGAACCGCGCCTGGCACCGGCTCGACCCCTGGCCCGACACGGTAGCCGGACTGACCCGGCTGAAGGCGCGCTTTCCGATCGTGACGCTGACCAACGGCAACATCGCGCTGATGCTGGCGATGGCACGCCGCGCCGGCCTGCCCTGGGACGCGTTAATGGGCGCGGAGATCACGCGTGCCTACAAGCCCGATCCGCGCGCCTATCTCGGCACCGCCGAAGCGCTGTCGATCCCGCCATCCGCACTGTGCCTGGTGGCCGCACACCACAGCGACCTCGCCGCGGCGCGCGCCTGCGGGCTGCGCACGGCCTATGTCGACCGGCCGATGGAATATGGCGGCCGGCCCGCACCCGATGCCGCCAAGGCGCAGGATTGGGATTGGCGTGCCGACAGCCTGATCGCACTCGCCGACCGGATGGGGTGCTGAACCGCGTCGCAACCGCTTGTGCCGGCGACGAAAGGCCGCCAACCTGCCGCGCATGAAACGCTGCCTGCCACTCGTCCTGCTGCTCGCCGCCGCCGGCCCGCCCGCTCCGCGCCAACCGCTGTTATCCGCAGACCGGATCAAGGCCGATGTGCGCACGATCAGCGCTGACGGCTTTCACGGCCGCGGTCCGACACAGGCGGGCGAGCCTATCACGCTCGACTTCCTCGAACGACGCTTCGCCGCGCTGGGACTGACGCCGGCGGGTGACCAACGCTATCGCCAGCGCGTGCCGCTGCTGCGCTGGACGCGCGAAGCGGCCAGCATGACGCTCGACCTGGGCGGCCGCACGATCGCGCTGCGTCCGGGTGTCGAGATCGCCGCCACATCGCGCATCGTCGGCGAGACGCGGCTGGACCGGGCCGCGATCGTCTTCGTCGGCTATGGCGTGGTGGCGCCGGAGCTCGGCTATGATCCCTATCGTGGCCTGGACGTGCGCGGCAAGGTGGTGGTGGCGCTGGCCGGCGATCCCGACGTCGAGGCGGGGCGCGATCTGGGCTTCGGCGGACGCGCGTCGAGCCCGCTCGCCCGCACCAAGCTGACCGAGGCGCAGAAGCGCGGCGCGGCGGCGTTCGTGCAAATCCATGAAACCTTCCCGTCCAGCTATCCGTGGCTACAGCTGGCGAACGGCGATGCGGTGCCCGGCTATGCGATAGATACCGGCACGATCCCGCCCGCCTTCGGCCTGCGCGGCACGCTCCGCAACGACATCGGCATCGCGCTGCTGCGCCAGGGCGGGATCGCCTATGCCGCCGCCAAGCGTGCAGCGCAGCGTGCCGACTTCACCGGCATGGTCGTGCCCGGGGCGCACCTGACCGCCACGATCCGCACTCGGCTGGATCGGGCGGAGAGCCACAATATCGTGGGCATCCTGCCCGGCACCGATCCCGCTGCCGGGAGCATCCTGTATGGCGCACATTGGGATGCCTATGGCGAGAACGCCTTCGATCCGCCGGCCGACCGGATCCGCA
>CAYQPM010000020.1:0-26410 GCA_964419295.1 uncultured Stakelama sp.
GCGTGCCTTCGGGCAGGGCGAGGACGCGGTCGACCATCTGGCTGACGGTCTGCGCCGCGATCGGCTCACCGGTGGCGGGCGAATAGGGAATGCCGACGCGCGCCCACAGCAGGCGCATATAGTCGTAGATCTCGGTGACCGTCGCGACCGTCGAGCGCGGGTTGCGCGAGGTCGTCTTCTGTTCGATCGAGATGGCGGGGGACAGCCCTTCGATATGGTCGACGTCGGGCTTCTGCATCAGTTCGAGGAACTGGCGCGCATAGGCGGAGAGCGATTCGACGTAGCGGCGCTGCCCCTCGGCATAGATGGTGTCGAAGGCGAGGGAGGACTTGCCCGAGCCCGACAGGCCGGTGATCACCGTCAGCGTATCGCGGGGGATGTCGACATCGACGTCCTTGAGGTTGTGCTCGCGCGCGCCGCGGACGGTAATTTTGGTCAGCATGTGGCTGGTTCTACTTCTGTTCTTTAACGGAGGCTAGAGGTGGAAGTAGGTATGCAGACGCCGCATTGAAAGCGGCGCAGGGGTGTCTTACCTGTCCGATACACAGCGAAGAAGGCGGCGGCATGGGCAAGAAGACGAAGAAGGCGAAGCTTCCCAAGGAAGTGATGGGCGTGAAGTTGCCAAAGGAGGTGCGCGAGATCGGCGGCGCGCTGCTGGAAAAGGCGCAAAGCCCGCAGGGGCGCGAGATGCTGGCGGCGGGGCTGACGATGGCGGCGGCGGCCGCGACCGCCGCGATGGCGAAGGGGCGGGCGAAGCGCGAGGCGGCCGCTGCGGCGCCGGTTCCACCGGTGCCGCCGGTGCCGCCGGTGCCTCCCACGCCTCCCCATCCCGAAACGGCGTCCGACGCCACCCCGCCGCCACAGGGCACGCAGATGCAGCCCGACCCGCAGGCGATCGCGGAAGCCGTGGGCAAGGCCGCCGAGGCGATGCTGGGGCGGCTGTTCGGGGCGAAGAAGGGGTAGGCAGGGGACCCGGACCATTGTGACCGGCGGATGACAAACCGGACATAAACCGTGTCGGATGTGCAACGGGCCTGCAACGAAACGTTCATCCCGGTGTGATCCGGCTTTACAGGTCTGCAAGCATATTACACCCTGCAAACCAGTCGATTAGACTGTGTTTCAAGGGATGGGGCAGCGCTGCAAGGCGTTTGTCGCAGGGGGAAGACCTAAGTGAATCAGACGTTACGATCCGCTCGCAAGGGCGTGCTGCTTACTGCCGCCGCGCCATTCGTCTTCGCGTTGACGACGGTGTCGACCGAGGCGCAGACCGCTCCGGCCGCCACACCCGAGGCACCGGCGCAGGTCGAAGTGCGCGATCAGGCCGCCGATCCGTCGACGCAGGCGGCGAGCGATCGTAGCGAGGGCGGCGACATCGTCGTTACCGGCACGCTGTTCCGCAATTCGAACGCCACGTCCCTGTCGCCTCTGACGGTGCTGACCGCCGAAACGCTGCAGCGCGCCAACATCACGACCGCAAGCGACGCGATCCGTTCGGTGTCGGCGGATAGTGCCGGCTCGATCTCGACCGGGTTCCGCAACGGCTTCTCGGCAGGCGGCGCTGCGGTGTCCCTGCGCGGCCTGGGCGTGTCGTCGACCGTCGTCCTCATCGACGGGCTTCGCTCCGCGAACTTTCCGCTCAACGACGACGGCCACAACGCCTATGTCGATCTGAATTCCATTCCGTTCAGCATCATCGACCGCGTCGAAGTGCTGAAGGACGGCGCCTCGTCCACCTATGGCGCGGACGCGATCGGCGGCGTGGTCAACCTCATCACCAAGAAGCACTTCAAGGGACTTGAAGGATCGGCGCAGGGCGGCGCGACCGAGCATGGCGACGGATCGCATTATCGTGCGACGCTGACCGCCGGCTATGGCGACTACCAGCAGCAGGGCTGGAACTTCTATCTGAACGGTGAATACACCTACGACGGCTACATCACCAATCACTCGCGCGGTTATCCGTTCAATACCTTGGACTTGCGTCCGAGCGGGTTGACCGACCGCAACCGCAACGACGACTCGCTCACCACCTCGAACCCCCAGGCGGTCGTGGCTCGCGTGACGCAGAGCGACCTCAACAATCCGCTTGCCGGCGGAGTGGGCACGCCGATCTCGCCTCTGTACCAGCTGCTCAATCCGAGCAGCTGCCCGTACGGCACGTTCACGGTGACCAGCGGCGCCGCGCAGGGCACCGGCTGCTCGCACAATATCGCTGACGAATACAACATCATCCAGCCGCGTCAGCAGCGCTACTCTGCAACCGGCCGGTTGAGCGTTCGCCTGTCCGACAATATCGAAGCCTATGCCACCGGCAGCTTCTCCCGTTCGGAAGTCAGCATCACGGGTGCGCCATCCAACATCCGTCAGACCCAGCCGTTCGGCGGATCGGCCTCGCTCGCCTCGAGCAATCCCGGCATCGTGCTGCCGTACTTCATCTGCTCGGCTGGCACGAACTGCGCCACGGCGGCAAACCGCCAGCTTAACCCCAACAACCCCTATGCGACCAACCTTGCCGCGACGCCGGCGATCGCGGCCGCCAACGCCGCGCGCGTCTTCTATCTGTTCGGCGACATTCCGGGCGGCAGTGATCGCTACGTGAACGTTTATCGTTCGACGGCTGGCGTGTCCGGCTCGTTTGGGGACGGCTTCAACTTCCGCGTGGACGGCGTTTACGCCCGCGACGACTTCAGCGTCACCCAGCGCGGCTTCCTCAACATCCAGGGGCTGCTCAACGCCGTCAACACGGGTGCGTACAATTTCGTCAATCCGCAGCTGAATACGGCGACGGTCCGCGACCAGATCTCGCCGAACGTCACCACCAAGTCCTATTCGACCACGGCGGCGCTCGACGGCTCGATCACCAAGGCGCTGCTCGCGCTTCCTGGCGGTGACCTGAACGTTGCGATCGGCGGCCAGCTCCGTCGCGAAACCTTGCTTAACCGCAACCAGAACGCCGGCTTGAACTTCTACGCGCTCAACACGTCGTCGGCCACCGGCCGCCACACGGTGACCGCCGGGTTCTTCGAGATCGACGCGCCGATCCTGAAGCAGCTCGACGTCAATGTATCGGGGCGGTACGATCATTATTCCGAGGGCTACAATCACTTCTCGCCGAAGGTCGGCGTCAAGTTCTCGCCGGTCGAGCAGATATCGTTCCGTGGTACGTATGCTGAAGGGTTCCGTGCACCGACGTTCGCCGAAAGCAATCCTGGCAGCAGCTATGCGGGATTCTCGTCGTTCACGCCGCCCGCAAGCTTCGTAGCCGCACATCCGGGCAACGCATCGTACACCACCAGCTACAACATCGGCAGCGGTGCTACCGGCAACCCGAACGTCAATCCGGAAATCTCCCGCAGCGTCACGCTCGGCACGATCATCCAGCCGACCAAGTGGTTCAGCCTGTCGGTCGATTATTATAACATCAAAAAGTCGAGCCTGATCGTCAGTGGCCCGCAGCGGGCCGACGCCATCGCGGCTTATTACGGCCAGGCGACCTCCGCAGCGGGCTGCGCTGCGCTTGCCGCAGTCGGCACCGGCTATGGATGCAACGTCATCGACGCGGTCGATCCGTCCAATCCAAACGCGCTGCCGCGCTTGCTGGTGTTCACCGTACCCTATGTGAACGCAAACTACGAAGTAAGTTCGGGGCTCGACTTCCAGGCAACCGCACGGATACCGTTCAGCGACGACGTGCGCTTCACCAGTCGCGTCGATGTGACCGACGTGCTTCGCTTCGACCTCGTCACCCAGACTGCTGGTGGCGTTCGCGTCGTGCAGAAGTATGCCGGAACGCTTGGACCTTACGAGCTGTCATCGGGTGGCGGCACGCCGCGTATCCGTGGCAATTGGCAGAATTCGCTGGAGGTCGGACCGTATTCGCTGACCGCGACGACTTATTACGTCGGCCGCATCAAGCAGGTTGCAGCGGACGAGATCACGCCGGACAAGACCACCGGTGCGATCGACTTGTCGTGCAAGAACTCGCTGTCCCCCGGTCAGACCGGCGCCAGCCAGTGCTACGTGCGGCCGTTCATTTACGTCGATCTGAATGCGGGTGTGCAGGTGAACGACCAGTTCCGCTTCTTCTTCAACGTTCAAAACCTGACCAACGCGCATGCGCCGCTCGCGGCCGGTGCCTATACCAGCAACCCGAACTACCTGAGCAGCTGGCATTACGCTGGCCTGGTGGGGCGCAATTTCAGCGCGGGTGCGAACTTCAAGTTCTAAAAGGCTCTCGCTTCATATCATCGACCTGGGCGGCCTTCGGGCCGCCCTTTTTGTATGTCCTGCACCAGAAGCGGTTGCGTTATCCGGGGCTGCGGGGGCAACGTCCTGCCCGACGAAGTCGAAGGGGACGGAATATGCGAACGACATGGGCAACTGCGGCAAGCTTGCTCGCGCTGATGACGACAGCGTCAGCATCGGGTCGGACCAGCGAAGCCCTGGTCGTAAGCGACCTCGCCGCAAAGGCGCTCGCGGCGCAGCAGGCGGGGGATCCGGGGGTGGCGGCTCCGGTGCAATATGACGTGGCCTTTCCGAATGCGGTGCATCACGAGGCGCAGGTGACGGCGACGTTCCGGCAGGTGCCGGCGGGGCCGCTGCGGGTGCAGATGTCGCGGTCGTCGCCGGGACGCTATGCCGTGCATGAATTCGCCAAGAACGTGTATTCGGTAGCGGCAAAGGATGGGCGCGGGCGGCCGCTGACACTGGTGCGCAGCGATCCTTATGGCTGGACCGTCGCGGGCGGGCATGATGGCACGGTGGTCGTCACCTATACGCTGTTCGGCGACTGGGGCGATGGGACCTACGCACAGATCGACGCGACCCACGCGCACCTCAACATGCCCGCCACCTTCCTGTGGGCGCAGGGCTATGACGACAAGGCGATCCGGGTGCGCTTCCACCCGATCGATCCGCAGTGGCGGATCGCGACGCAATTGCCGGCGGCGCGCGGCACCGACACCTATTGGGCGCCGAACCTGCAATATTTCATGGACAGCCCGACCGAGATCAGCGCCTTCGGCCTGCGGCAATGGCCGATCACCGATGCGAAGGGCCGGACGTACCTCGTCCGTATGGCGGTGCACCATCCCGGCACCGAGGCCGACCTGGACACGTTCGCGGCCAAGGCGCGGACGGTGATCGCGCAGCATTATGCGCTGTTCGGCCAGGCGCCACGCTACGACTATGGCACCTACACCTTCATCGCCGACTATATGCCGCAGATCGCCGGCGACGGGATGGAGCATCGCAATTCGACGATCATCACCGACAAGCGCAGCCTGGCGGACGCCAAGTTCGCGCAGATCAACACGTTGAGCCACGAGTTCGTGCACAGCTGGAACGTCGAGCGGTTGCGTCCGGCGGAACTGGAGCCGTTCGATTTCACCCGTGCCAACCCGACGCCGAGCCTGTGGTTCGCGGAGGGCTTCACGCAATATTACGGGCCGTTGATGATCCGCCGGGCAGGCGAGATGAGCATCGACGACTTCCTCGCGAACCTGGGCGGTACGCTGAACTATGTCGTGAACGGCGCCGGCCGGCGCTATGGCGGACCGGAGGAGATGAGCCTCCGCGCGCCCTTCGTCGATGCGGCGAAGGCGATCGACCAGGTCAATCCCAACATCTTCATCTCCTATTACCCGTATGGCGCGATGGTCGCGCTGGCGCTCGATCTGCAACTGCGGCAACGTTATCCGGGCCTGTCGCTCGACACCTATATGCGGCACCTGTGGACGACGCAGGGCGATACCGAGCGCAAGTACACGCCCGCCGACCTGGAGCGGGCATTGGGCGAGGTGACGCGCGATCCGGCGTTCGCCAAGGCGTTCTTCGACACCAGCGTCCATGCGAGCGGCCTGCCGGATTATGCGCCGCTGCTGGCGCAGGCGGGCCTGACGCTGCGCCCCGCCGATGCGGGCGCGGGGTGGCTGGGGCTGGCGATGGAGGCGGGGGATGGCGGTGTCGTCGTGGGGACGCCGCCGCAGCCGTCGGCGCCGGCCTATGCGGCCGGGCTGGAGCGGGGCGACATGATCTTGAGCATCGATGGCAAGCCGGTGACGGACGTCGCCGCCGCGCAGGCGGCGTTGGGCGGCCATCGCCCGGGCGACCGCATTGCGGTGCGCTATCTGCAGCGCGGGGTTCAGCGCGACGCGACGCTGCGGTTCGCCGCCAATCCCGCGTTCGAGGTGGTGCGGAGCGAGACGGCGGGGGCGACGGTGACACCGGCACAGCTGGCGTTCCGGCGGGCATGGCTGGGGGCCTAGCGCGAACCGGCATCCGGTCCGGCAAAAGCACCCTCCTGGATTAATGTAACGGAACATTGCTGCGGCGCAGCGGTAGTATTGGAGATCAATCCGGAGCCGCCCCATGAACCATGTCCGCCATCCCGCCCGATGGCCCCACATCCTCGCCGTGATCATCGGCGCGGTAGGGTCGCTCAATCTGGCGGGGGGCGTGTGGCTGGCGGCGCTGGGCGGCAGCCTGTTCTATGCGGTGGCGGGGCTCGCCATGCTGGGCACGGCGGTGTTGCTGTGGCGGCGGCACGCCGCGGCGCTGCATCTGTTCGCCGCGCTGGTGCTGGGCACGGTCATGTGGGCCTGGGCGGAGATCGGTGCGGACTGGTGGCGGCTGGTGCCGCGTGGCGACCTGATCTTCATCTTCGGTGCGCTGCTGGCGCTGCCGTGGACGGTGAAACGGCTGGTGCCGCGGACCGGCTGGGCCCGTGCCGCGGGGCCGTTGGCAGGCGCGCTGGCGCTGGCCGGGGTGCTGGGCGTCGTGTCGCTGACCCGCGATGCGCACGATCTGGAGGGCATGCTGCCCGGGCCGCGCAATGCGCTGGCAGCGAATGCGGGTGGGGTCCCGGACGATGACTGGCAGGCCTATGCGCGCAGTTGGCGGGGCGAAAAATTCTCGCAGCTGACGCAGCTGACGCCGGCGAACGTCGGCAATCTGAAGGTCGCATGGCAGTTGCAGACCGGTGACCGCAAGCGCGACACCGATCCCGGCGAGACGACGTACGAGATGACGCCGATCAAGGTCGGCGACACGGTGTTCCTGTGCACGCCGCACAATTGGGTGATCGCGGTGGATGCCGAGACGGGGCGGGAGCGCTGGCGCTTCGATCCGAGGATCGCGGTGTCGGGCAAGAACATGCAGCACCTGACGTGTCGCGGCGTATCCTATTGGGATGCCGCCCGGGCGGGGGCCAGCGTCGGCGATTGCCCGCAGCGGATCTTCCTGGCGACGAACGACAGCCGGCTGATCGCGCTCGACCCGCGGACGGGGGCGCTGTGCCGCAGCTTCGGGCAGGGCGGCACCGTCAGCCTGTTGCCGGGGCAACCGCATTACAACCAGGGCTGGTATCAGGTGACGTCGGCGCCGCTGGTCGCGCGCGGCATGGTGGTCACCGGCGGCGCGGTGTTCGACAACATCGCCACCAAGGTGCCGTCGGGCGTGATCCGCGGCTACGATGCGGCGACGGGGCAGCTGGTGTGGAACTTCGATCCGGGCAACCCGAACGATACCGCGCCGCTGGGTGCGGGCAAGCAATACACGCCCTCGTCGCCCAACAGCTGGAGCACACCGGCCGCGGACGAGGCGCTGGGCATGGTCTACCTGCCGATGGGCATGGGCGCGGTCGATCAATGGGGCGGCAACCGGCCTGCGACGACCGAACGGTTCGCGACATCGGTGCTGGCGCTCGACATCGCAACCGGCCGGCCGCGCTGGGTGTACCAGACCGTGCACCACGACCTGTGGGATATGGACGTGCCCGCGCAGCCGGCGCTCGTCGACCTCAATCTGCCGGGCCGCGGCATGGTGCCCGCGCTGATCCAGTCGACGAAGACGGGCAATTTGTTCGTGCTGGACCGGCGGACCGGTCGGCCGATCTTCCCCGCGCCCGAGCGGCGGGTGCCGGCCGGCGCCGCGCCGGGCGACCGGACATCGCCGACGCAGCCGTTTTCCAGCATCTCGCTGATGCCCGCGCCGGCGCGCGAGAAGGACATGTGGGGCACGACGATGATCGACCAATTGTGGTGCCGCATCCGCTTCAGGTCGCTGGACTATAAGGGACCGTTCACGCCGCCCTCGCTGCGGGGATCGCTGGTCTTTCCGGGCAATTTCGGGGTGATGGACTGGGGCGGCATTTCGATCGACCCGGTGCGGCAGGTGCTGTTCGCGCATCCCAATTACATCGCCTTCGTCGACCGGCTGGTGCCGCGCAAGGACGATGCCAACGGTCCCGGCGAGCGCGGGCCGGCGGGCGGGTCGGACCGGCACGGATCGGACGAAAAGGGCTATAACCCCAACACCGGCGCGCCCTTCGCGGTCGACATGAACCCGTTCCTGTCGTTCGCCGGACTGCCGTGCCAGTCGCCGCCCTGGGGCTATGTCGCGGGGATCGACCTGACGACGGGCAAGAAGGTCTGGGAGCACAGGAACGGCACGATCCGCGACGAGACGATCCTGCCGCTGCCGTTCAAGCTGGGTGTGCCGTCGCTCGGCGGGCCGATCACGACGGCGGGCGGCGTCGCCTTCATGGCGGCGGCGATCGACGATTACGTGCGGGCGTACGACACGCGTACCGGCAAGGTGCTGTGGCGTGCGCGGCTCCCCGCCGGCGGGCAGGCGACACCGATGTCCTATCGGTCCGCGGCCAGCGGCCGGCAGTTCGTGGTGGTCGTCGCGGGCGGGCACGGCTCGCTGGGAACCAAGCTGGGCGATTCCGTGATCGCTTATGCCCTGCCGAAATAGTGTTTTTAGAGGCGAAGCGGCCCCCGGCCGGGCAGGGCTGATGGCTGTTCGAATGGTGTAGCCGGGGCGGGTGACGGGGATCGTCGCCTGCCCCTCAGGCGCGACCGGCTGGTGAAGAAAAGTTCATGGTCGCGCCATCGCGCCGACAGCGGCGCGCGCGCATGGGGGCACGATGGTGTCATCCCAATACCGATCGCGACGGCGACGGCGGCTGGTAGGGATCGGCGGCTTCGTCTGCGTCGGTGTCGGCCTGTTGCTGGGCGTGGCGGCGCTGGCCGGCTTTTTCCAGTCCGACCCGGTGCGCGTCTTCGCGGGCGAAGGACCGGCGCGGCGGATCGGCGTCGTCTACGTCTCCGGCGACATGGGGCTGCGCTTCGGCCCCGGTCCCTATGTGTCGCGCGCGCTGGCTCAGGACGGGATCACCGTGCTGGGGCTGAACACGCCGACGCTGTTTCGCCGGCATAGGACGGCAGCGCAGATCGACGGCATCGTCGCCGGCGCCGTCCGCGAGGCGCTGGTGCGCACCGGCGCGCAACGGCTGGTGCTGATCGGCCAGTCCTTCGGCGCGGACATCCTGCATACCGGATTGGCGCACCTGCCGCCCGGATTGCGGTCGCACGTCGCGGGCGTGGTGCTGATCGTGCCCGGCCGCATGGTGTACTTCCGCGCCGATCCGACCGGCATCGCCTATCGCGGCCCACCCGACGGTCGGGCGCAGGACACGCTGCGCCAGCTCGACTGGGCGCCGCTCACCTGTATCTATGGCCGGCAGGAGGCGGACAGCGCCTGTCCCGCCGTGTCGCTGCCCGATGCGACGCTGATCGCGATGCCGGGCGGCCATTTCCTGCGCAACGATCACGCCGGCCTGCTCGCGCATGTCATGGGAGCGATCCGGCGCGCCGCACCGGGGGCGTTCGCTTGACCGCGGCCATCGGACGGCTGGAGACCGCCCTGGCGCTGGCGGCGCGGCATCGCCGCAGCCTGACCGTCGCGGCGGTGCTGCTGGTGGCGGGCATCGGGTTCGAGGCGCTGCGGCTGGTGCTGCGCGAGGTGCACCTGAAGGACGTGCGAGGCGCGCTGCATGCGGTGTCGCAGCAACGGATCGCGCTCAGCCTGATGCTGACGACGGGCAGTTACCTGTTGCTGACCGGGCTCGACTGGGTGGCGCTGCGGGTCGTCGGCAAGCCGCTGCCGTGGCGGATCGCGGCGGCGGGATCGTTCACCAGCTATACGCTGAGCCACAACCTGGGCCTGTCGCTGATCACCGGCGGATCGGCACGGCTGCGTCTATACGGTGCGGCTGGGCTGTCCTTTGGCGAGATCGCGCAGGTCGCGGCGATCTGCGGCCTCGCCTTCTGGGCGGGGGTGGCTGGTGCGGCGGGGATCGGATTGTCGGCGGGCGCCGGCGTGACGTTCGGTCCGGTGACGCTCACGCCGCTGGTCGCGCATGCCGTGGGCGCGACGCTGCTGGCCCTGCTCGCCGTGCTGCCGGTGGTGCGGGCGCGGGGCCATACGGCACTCGGGCCGGAGCGATTGCGCGTCGCCCTGCCGAGCCTGCGGCAAATGGGCGCGCTCGCCACTTTGTCGCTCGCCGACCTGGCGATGGCATCGGCGGCGCTGTTCGTGCTGGTGCCGGACATCGCGCCCGGCGCGTTCCCGGGGTTCGTCGTCGCCTATGCCGTGGCGGTGGTCGTCGCATTGGTGCTGCACGTGCCCGGCGGGCTGGGCGTGTTCGAGACGATGGTGCTGGCGACGGTGCCCGGCGACCGGCCGGCGCTGTTCGCGGCGCTGCTGATGTATCGGCTGATCTACTATATCCTGCCGCTGATCATCGCGGCGATCGGCATCGCCGGCGCGGAGGGGTGGCGGCTGCGGCACCCGATCCGGCGCGGCCTGTCCTACGTCGACCGCGCCGGGCAGCTGCTGGCGCCCACCGCGGTGACCGCGCTGGTCTTCGTCGCCGGGTTCGTCCTGCTGGTATCGGGCGCGCTGCCGGGCGCGAAGGAGCGTCTGTCCGACCTGCAGGACATGGTGCCGCTGCCGTTCATCGAGGGATCGCACATGGCGGGCAGCCTGATCGGCACCGCGATGCTGCTGACCGCGCCGGCGCTCACCGCGCGACTGCGATCCGGCTGGGCGGCAGCGCGCATCCTGCTGATCGGCGGCGCGCTGTTTTCGCTGCTGAAAGGGCTGGATTACGAAGAGGCCGCCTTGCAGCTGCTGGTGGCGGGCGTGCTGCAATATTGCCGCGCGAGCTTCTATCGCGAAGGCGGCATCCTGACCGACCGGCCGCGTTGGCCGTGGCTGATCGCTGCGGCGGCGGCGCTGGCGCTGAGTATCTGGGCGGGGTTCTTCGCGTATAAGCGTACGCCGTACAGCGACGATCTGTGGTGGCATTTCGCACTCGACGGCAATGCCCCCCGGTTCCTGCGGGCGAGTTTCGCGGCGGGCGTGTTGCTGACCGCCGCGTCGGCGTGGCAGTTGCTGACCGCAAGCCGCACGCGTTCGCTGCCCGACGCGCTGCCGCCGGAGGACGTGATCGCGCGGGCGATGGCGCACAGCACCCGCACCGATGCGGCGCTGGCCTTTACCGGCGACAAGAGCTTCGTCGTGTCCGCGGCGGGCGATGCGTTCATGATGTACCGGGTGCAGGGGCGCAGCTGGGTGGTGATGGGCGATCCGGTGGGTCCGGCGGCGGCATGGAGCGAGTTGGTGTGGAGCATCCGCCGCGCCTGCGACGCGCGCGCCGGGCGCCTCTGCTTCTATCAGGCGAGCGAGCGGATGCTGCCGCTGTTCGTCGAGCTGGGCTTGCAGGCGATCAAATATGGCGAGGAGGCGCATGTCGCCCTGGCCGAGTTCAAGACCAGCGGCCCGCGCGGCAAGTCGCTGCGCCATGCCGTCAGGCGAACCGAGGCGGCGGGTGCGATATTCGCGGTCGAACCGGCCAGCCTGGTGCCGGCGCTGATGCCGGAGCTGGCGGCGGTGTCGGCGGCGTGGCTGGAGGGCAAGGCGGGGCGCGAGAAGCGGTTCAGCCTCGGTGCGTTCGACGCGGCCTATCTGTCGCGCTTCCCCGTCGCCGTGATCCGGGTGGAGGGACGGATCGTCGCCTTTGCCAACATCTGGACCTCGGGCGACGGCGAGGAGGCATCGGTGGACCTGATGCGGCACCGCCCCGATGCACCCTATGGCACGATGGAGACGATGATGGTGCGCCTGATCGAATGGGCGCGCGATGCCGGCTACGAACGGTTCAACATGGGCATGGCGCCGCTGTCGGGCATGCCGACCGGGCGGTTGGCGCCGATCTGGGCGCGCGTCGGCCACGCGCTGTTCGCCAATGGCGAGCGGCTGTACGGCTTTGCCGGGCTGCGCGCGTTCAAGGCGAAATACGGGCCGGAATGGGTGTCGCGCTATGTCGCGACGCCGACCGGCGTCGAGATGCCGCGCGCGATGATCGACCTGGCGCGTCTGGTGAGTGCCTGAACGCTCGGCTAAAGGTCGGGGGATGAGCGACGTCATACACGAACCCCGCGAGCATGATCGAACGACACGGCGGCGGAGCGTGCTGTTCATGCCGGCGTCGAACCCGCGGGCACTGGCGAAGGCGCGGGGGCTGGCGTGCGATGCGGTGATCCTCGACCTGGAGGATGCAGTGGCGCCCGACGCCAAGGCGCAGGCTCGCGCCGCGGCGCTGGCGGCGGCGGCAGAGGGCTTCGGATCGCGGGATTGCGCGATCCGGATCAACGCGATGGGCACCACCTGGGGGCAGGACGACGTTGCCGCGCTGGCCGGGGCGCAGGGCGTGGCGGCGGTGGTCGTGCCAAAGGTCGAGCGGGCCGCCGATCTGGCCGCGATCCGTGCCGCGCTGGGAGCGGACGGACCGCCGATCTGGGCGATGATCGAGACGTGCGGCGCGATCCTGCGGCTCGCCGAGATCGCCGATGCGGCCGCGACGACCCGTACGGACGTGTTGATCGCGGGGACCAACGACCTCGGCAAGGAGATGCGGTGTCGGCCGGGCGTCGGGCGCGAACCGCTGGTGCCCGCCCTGACGCAGATGGTGATCGCGGCGCGCGCGGCCGAGCTGGTCGTGCTCGACGGGGTGTGCAACGCGATCGGTGACGACGAACGGTTCGCCGCGGAATGCGCGCAGGGCGCGATGCTCGGCTTCGACGGCAAGACGCTGATCCATCCGGGGCAGATCGACGCCGCCAATGCGGCGTTCGGGCCGAGCGCGGAGGCGATCGCGTGGGCACGCAGCGTCGTCGCGGCGTTCGCCGCACCAGAGGCGGCGGGGCAGGGCGCGATCCGGCTGGACGGCGCGATGGTGGAGCGGCTGCACCTTGTCGAGGCGGAGCGGCTGCTCGCGCTGGCCTAGCATGCAGCGGCTGCGTGAGCGGTCGCCGCCGCTCCGCTATTCCTCCAGGATCTCACGGATGCGATCGGCGATCACGTCCATCGCGAACGGCTTGGTGACGAGCGACATATTGGGTGCCAGCGGGCCATTGCCGATGACGGCGTTCTCGGCATAGCCGGTGATGAACAGCACCCTCAGCACCGGCAGCAGCGCCATCGCCGCCTCTGCGACCTGTCGGCCGTTCATCTGGCCGGGCAGCCCGACGTCGGTGATCAGCAGATCGACGTGCGCGCCCGTGTTGAGCAGCCGCAACGCACCGGGGCCGTCGCCCGCCTCCAGCACGGTATGGCCCATTTCTTCTAGGATCTCGACGACGAGCATGCGGATCGTCGGTTCGTCGTCGACGACCATGACGGTGTAACGCCCTTCGCCGGCGCGCGGCGCATTGGCGATGGCCCCCTGGTCATCGCCCATCACGGCATCGCCATAGTGACGCGGCAGGTAGATGCACATCGTCGTGCCCTGACCGACTTCGGAATAGATCCGCACCTGTCCGCCCGACTGGCGCGCGAAACCGTAGATCATCGACAGGCCCAGGCCCGTGCCCTCGCCCATCGGCTTGGTGGTGTAGAAGGGATCGAAGGCGCGCGCCTGCACCTCCGGCGTCATGCCGGTGCCGGTATCGCTGACGCAGACCGACAGATATTGGCCGGGTTCGAGGTCTCGTTCGCGCGCGGTGCGCTGGTCGAGCCAGCGGTTGGCGGTTTCGATCGTGATGCGACCGCCATCGGGCATCGCGTCGCGGGCGTTGATGCACAGGTTGAGCAGCGCGTTCTCGAGCTGGTTGGGATCGACCATCGCCGGCCACAATCCGCCGGCGCCGACCACCTCGATCGCGATGCCGGGGCCGACCGTCCGCTGGATCAGATCGCGCAGGCTGTCGATCAGGCGATTGATGTCGGTCGGCTTGGGATCGAGCGTCTGGCGCCGGGAGAAGGCGAGCAGCCGATGGGTCAGCGCCGCCGCACGCCGGGCGGCGCCATGCGCGGCATTGGCGTAGCGATCGAGTTCGCCGATCCGGCCCTGGCGGATGCGGACCTGCATCATCTCGATCGCGCCCGAGATGCCGGTGAGCATATTGTTGAAATCGTGCGCGAGCCCGCCGGTGAGCTGACCAACGGCCTCCATCTTCTGCGCCTGACGCAGGTGCGATTCGGCGATCATCAACTCCTTGGTGCGCGCCTCGACCTGTTGTTCGAGGCTGGCGGTCAGCGCGGCGAGCTCCTGTTCGACCCTGCGCCGCTCGACGGCGTCGCGGGTCCGTTCGGCGACGTCGCGGATGAACGCGATCTCGTCCGCGGTCCAGGCGCGCGCTTCGGCATTGTTGAGGTAGAGCAGGGCGACGAAACCACCCTGTTCGGTGACCGGCATGTTGACGAACGACAGCGCGGCGATGTCCTTCAAGGCATCGGCCGTGTCGCGGGTGCGCGGATCGTCGCGCGCGTCGTCGATCGCGACCGTCTCGCCGCGCTTCAGATCCTCGATATACGATCCGTAGTCGCGAAAGTGGAGCACCGCGGGCAGCGCATCGATGCCGGGTGCGCACCAGGGACGTTCGGTGACGATCGTCTCCGCCTCCCGATCGATCGTGCCATAGCCGCAGCGGCTGACGTCGAGCATGCTGCCGAGGATCTCGACCGCAGCATGGGCGAGGTCGGCGGGTTCGCCGGCATCGCGCAACCGGTCGTTGAGCTGGACGAGCGCCTGCAACCGTCGCTCCGCCGACTTGCGCGCATCGATGTCGAAGCTGATGCCGGGGAAACGCGTCGCGCGGCCGGCGGGGTCGAGCGTCGCGCGTCCCCGTGCGGCCACCCAGCGGTCGCGCCCGTCGGGCTGGCGCAGGCGATAGTCGCTCTCGAACGAATCGCCGCTGGCCAGCGCCGCCGCGATCTCGGCGCGGACGCGGGGCAGGTCCTGCGGGTGAATCGCGGTGAAGAAGCGGTCGAGCGAGGCGCCGGCCTGCGCTTCGGCCGGGTCGACGCCGTACAATCGGGCGAATGCGGCATCGGCCGTTACGCGGTCCGCCAGCACATCCCAGTCCCAGCTGCCGACACTGATCGCGCCGGAGCTTTGCAGGTCTTCGTCAGCCATCTGCGGCAGGTCGCTCCTCGATGTCGTTGGCATGGGTTCGGCAAGTAGGGTTGTTGGTAGCGGACGACGATCGTCCGGGGGTGTTGGCGCTAACGCATCGCAAGCGCGAGCGATCCGACCGATCGGATCAGCGGCGTGTCGCGTCGATGGCCGACCTGTCCCAGCCGCCGCCCATCGCCTGGTACAGCGTGGCATAGGCGTTGAGCCGATCCGCCCGCGCCTGCACCAGCGCGAGTTCCGCGGTGAGCAGCCCGCGCTGCGCATCGAGCTGTTCGATGTAGGAGGTGTATCCGGCGCGATAGCGGTTGCTGGCGTTGCGCAACGCGGCGGCGAGGGCATCGACCTGAAGGCCGAGGGCGACCGCCTGTTCGCCGGATCGCTGCACCCCGGCGAGCGCGTTGTCGACGTCCTGGAAGGCGACGAGCGCGGTGCGGCGGTATGCGAAGGCGGCCTGATCGCGGCGCGCGGTGGCGACATCGGTCTGCGCGCGCAGGCGACCGCCGTCGAAGATCGGCGACAGGATGCTCGCGCCGATCGAAAAGACCCCGATCGGGTTGGCGAGTGCGGTGGAGAGGACCACGCCCGCCGAACCGGTGAGCGCGAGATTGGGCAACATCGCCGCGCGCGCACTGTCGAGCGTGCGATCGGCGGCGACGAGGCTCTGTTCGGCCTGGAACAGGTCGGGACGGCGGCGCAGCAGGTCGGCGGGCAGGCCGTCGGGAATGGCGGGCATCGCCAGCCTGTCGAGCGGGAGGCCGCGCGGAATGGGGCCGGGACCGGTGCCGAGCAACAGGCCTAGCGCGTTTTCCTGACGGGTGATCGCCAGCTGGGCGGCGGGCACGAGCTGCTGCGTGGCGCGATATTCCGCCTCCGCCTGATGCAGTTCGAGGTTGGAGGTATAACCGGTTTCGGCACGGCGGCGGGCGATGCGCAGCGCCTCGCTGCGGGCGGCGAGCGTCTGCTGCGCCACCGCCAGTCGCTGATCGAGCGCGCGCAGGGTGATGTAGCCGGTGGCGACCCCGCTCGCGATGGCGAGGCGGACGGTGTCGCGCGCGCCCTCGCTGGCGAGAAGCTGGGCTTGGGCGGCGCGGCTCGCCTGACGCAATCGGCCGAACAGGTCGAGGTCGTAGCTGGCGGTGATCGCGGGCTGGGCGCCGAGCGCATCGCTGGGCGTGCCGAGCGGACTGACGGTCTGGCCGGTGGTGCTCGGCACGCTGCCGCCGAGCGTCGGCGACTGCTGTGCGCGGGCAAGACGCGCGGCGGCACGCGCTTCGTCGATGCGCGCGGCGGCGGCGGCCAGATCGACATTGTCGGCCAGCGCGCGCGCGACGAGGCCGGTGAGCACCGGATCGCCGAAGGCGTTCCACCAGTCGGCACGGATCGGCTGCGTCGGGCCGAGCACGGTGCGCCATTGCGGCGGCGGCACGACCATGCTGGCGGCAGGCGCCGTCGGGCGCGGGCCGATGCAGCCGGCGAGGGCGGAACAGAGCAACAAAGTCCGGGTAAGGACTTGCAGCCGCGACATGCCGTGCCCCATCACTGTACCATCGGGCCGCTGCTGGTATCCACCCGCGCCTGCACCGACATGCCGGGGCGCAGGCGCTGCGCGAGCGGCTGGTTGGGATCGATGCGGATGCGGACGGCGATCCGCTGTGGCACCTTTGTGAAGTTGCCGGTGGCATTGTCCGCCTTCAGCACGGCGAATTCCGATCCGGCCGCAGGCGAGATGCGCTCGACATGGCCGAGCAGGCGCGCGTTCGCCAGGCCGTCGACGGTGAAGCTGGCCGGCTGGCCGACCGTCATCCGCGCGGTCTGCGCCTCCTTGAAATTGGCGATGACCCAGGTTTCCGGGGGGACGAGGAACATCAATTGCGATCCCGCCGTGACATATTGTCCGACGCGGACGCCGACCTCGCTCAACCGACCGGCTTCGGGGGCGCGGATCACGGTGTTGGCAAGATCGATCTGCGCGAGTCGCCGCGCGGCCTCCGCACCCGACACGCCGGCGCGCTGGCCGCCACGCCCGACCTGCACCGTGCGGATGTCCTGTTGCGCGATCTCGCGCGCGGCGCGGGCCTGCTGCACCGCCGCCTGCGCCTGGCGCAGCGCCGCCAGCGTCTGGTCGCGCTCGCGCAGGCTGACCGAGCCGTCGGTCACCAGATCGTTGACGCGGTTCATGTCGGCCTGCGCCCGCATCAGCTGCGCTTCGGCATTGGCGACCGCGGCGGTCTGGCCGGCGAGGCTGGCGGTGCGGCTGCGTTCGGACTGCTGGGCGTTCGCCAGCGTCGCTTCCTGTGCCGAGACTTGCGCGGCGGCCTGATCGACGCGCTGGCGATAGATGCGGTCATCGATCTGGACGAGCGGCTCGCCCGCCTGCACATCGGCGAAGTCGCGCACGAACACCTTGGTGACATAGCCCGACACCTGCGGTGCGATCACCGTCGTCCGGCCGCGCACATAGGCGTTGTCGGTCGATTGCGCGGCGCTGGCGAAGGGAGGCAGCCGCCACGCCGCCATCACGGCCAGAACCCCGCCAACTGCGAGCAGGACGATGACCACCAGCGCGGTGGGTCCGGGCCGTTGCGGACGCCAGCCGGAGCCGGCCGGCACGCTCGGCGGGGCGACCGCTGCGCGCGCTTCTTCGGTCGCGGGGGTGGGATCGACGGGCGTGCGGGTATCGGTCATGGCGTGGCTCCCGCCAGCGCGGCGCGACGTTCGCGGCGGGCCCGGCGGATCAGGAGGAAAGCAAGGTAGCAGAATGTGAGGGCGGCGAGCACCGCGATCAACCGGAACACATCGTCATAGGCAAGGACGTTCGCTTCGCGCGTCGCGGTCTGCGACAGGATCGCGCCACCTTCCGCACTGCGCAATGCCGGGTCGCCGACGACGCGCGCGACCGCCGATCCGCCGGCGGCAAGACGCTGCGTCACGATCGGGTCGGTCGGGTCGATGCCCTGCACCAGAGCGGCGCTGTTCGCCTTTTCGCGGATCACCTGATAGCTGCCGAGCAGCGCCGTCCCGGCGAGGCCGCCGATCGAATTGATCATGCCGAACAATGCGATGAAGCTGATGACGTGCCCCGATCCCTGTTGCAGGGCGCGCGTCATCCCGAACAGCAGCGCAGGGCCCAGGAAATAGGTCGCGGCAAAGGCGATCAGCGCCTGACTGGCGTACATCTGCGGTGCGCGAGTGAGGCTGGTCGCGTGGCTGTCGACGAAGGCGGCGATCGCGACCAGCCCGATCGCGAGCATGATCGGATGCGCCAGCCGGTCCACGTCGAGCGTGATCGCGCTCATCACCACGCCCGCCGCCGATGCGAGGAAGATGATGGAGAAGAACGGCACGAGCTGGTCGTTGTTCTGCCCCAGCACGGTCAGCAGCCCGACCGCGGCATAGGTTTGTTCCGACAGGACGATGCGCGCCATGATCGTGACGATGGTGAAGCGCACGATGTCGGCGCTGCCCAGCCAGCGCGTGTTGAGCAGCGGATTGACGCGGTGATGCTCGATCAGCAGCGCCGCCGCCAGCATCGGGATCGCCGCGATCAACGCCCAGCCGATCCAGCCGGCGTTGGTCCACCAGACGATGCGCCCCTCGCCGAGCACCGCCGCGAACAGCGCCATCGATCCCGCAAATAGCACGAAGGTGACGAAATCGAGCGGCTCGAACGCTTTCGACCGGGTGGTCGGCGGCAGGCGGAGGAAGGCGACGGCGGCGAGGCTGAGCAGGGCAAGGCCGAGTTCGAACAGGTAGAGCGTACGCCATTGCGACATCGCGAGCAGGTCCGGCGAGAACAGCCGCGCGAGCGGTGTCGCACATTGCGGAATGCCGATCCCGATGACGATCGCCTTCAGCCGCCATTTGAGGGGTAGCGCCTGCATCATGTAATAAAGACACAGGCTGGATACGGCGGCGCCGGCCATCCCGCTGGCGGCGCGCACCAGGATCGCGGTGTCGAATTCGCGAACGAACAGGTGCCCGAGCGTGAAGGTCACATAGAGGCCGAGGAAGATCATCGCGAAGGGACGCAGGCCGAATTGCGCGCGGAACTTGATGAGCAGCAGGTTGATGCTGACATTGGTCATCACGTACACGGTCGGCAGCCAGGCGATCTCCGCCGGGTCGAGGCCCAATGCGCCCTGCAGGGTGTAGGTATTGGCCGAGATCAGCGCGTTGCCGAACCCGCCCGTCAGCCCGAGCAGCACCGCGATCACGCCATACGCGATGCGGTGACGCAGCGCATGCTCCACCGACCCCGGCGATCCCGGCAGCGCGGGAACCTCGTGGGGCAGGAAGTCCCAATGTTCCTCGGACAGAAACTTGCGGAGCCGGGCGAGCATCGCGAACCTATAGACGGACATGGCGGGGCGGGTCAGCCGCCTATGATATCGCGGTAGAGCGCGATGTAGCGATCGGCCATGCGTTCGACGCTGAACCGTTCGGCAACCGCGGCGCGGCAGGCGGCGCGATCGATTTCGTCCAGGCGGCCGACCGCGGCGATCGCTTCGTCGACGCTCTCGACGAGAAAGCCGGTGACGCCATCGACGATCAATTCCGGCATCGATCCGCGATCGATGGCGATGACGGGCGTGCCGCAGGCCATCGCCTCGATCACCGACAGGCCGAACGGTTCGTCGAAGTTGATGAGGTGGAGCAACGCCGCCGCGGCGCCGAGCGCCCGCGTCCGCTCATCGCCCCCCACGGCGCCCGGATGGGTGATCGCATCCCCGAGATGCGGCGCGACGGCGCGGTCGTAATAAGGCTGGTCCTGCACGATGCCGTACATGGCGAGGCGGCGATCCGTCGCCTGCGCCACGGCGATGGCTTCGGCGGCGCCCTTGTCGGGGTGCATGCGGCCGAAGAACAGCAGGTCGTCGCTGCCGTTCGCGTCGAAGGGAAAGTCGTCAAGGACGATGCCGTGATGGATGGTCGCCGCATAGCGAAGCTGCGGCGAACGATCGGCGTCGCTGATCGCGACATAATGCACGCGGTCCTGATACGGCTGGTACATCGGCAGGATGCGGTCCGATGAGAAGCCATGGATGGTCGTGACCATTGGGGTTTCGACCAGGTGCGCGAAGGCGTGGGCGGGGAAGTCGGCCTGGTTGTGGATCAGGTCGAATTCGCCGGCGCGTTCGAACAGATGCGCCAGATGGCGGAATTCCCACACTTTCGCATCGATAGCGGGGTCTTCGGAATAGGGCGTCGGGACGACCGCCGCGAGCGTCCCGGCGGTCTGGCTGTCCTGCGTCGCGAAGAGCGTCACGTCGATGCCGCGCCGCACCAGCGCCTCGGTCAGCAGGCTGGTGACGAGTTCCCACGGGCCATAATGGCGCGGCGGCGTGCGCCACGAGATGGGGGCGAGCATGGCGATCTTCATGCGGGGTGGCTTAGCGGGTTACGCACAGGATGACAGCTTCGTCGGGCGCGAGGACATGGGGCTGCCCGGCGGCGGGCGGCGTGCCGTCGCGATCGTCCGTCGGGGCGACCGTGCTCAACAGCATGTCGCCGTCGGGCAGGGCCACGTGCTGTTCCGTGCCGCCGAGGTTCAGGGCCATCACGATGCGTTCGTCGCCGTGGCGCCGTTCGTAGGCGAGCACGTCGCCCGTCGCCTCGATCAGGCGGAAGTCGCCGATGGCGAGCGCCGCGTGCTTGCGGCGCAGGTTCAGCAGGTCGCGGTGCAGGGCGAGGATCGATCCGGGTTCGCCGGTTTGTGCAAGGACGTTGC
Organism: uncultured Stakelama sp.; assembly: GCA_964419295.1. GTDB lineage: Bacteria > Pseudomonadota > Alphaproteobacteria > Sphingomonadales > Sphingomonadaceae > Sphingomonas. The sequence continues at coordinate 20,997 of CAYQPM010000020.1, forward strand.
GCGTCGGCCAGTCCGGGTTCAGCGGCAGCCAGGGTTCGGCGGTCGAGAACCCGGCGTGGCCGGTCGCGTTCCACGGCATGGGCGTGCGCACCGGATCGCGCCCGAGGCCAAGTCCCGGCTCGCGCAGCTCGCGCGGGTCCTGCACGCGCGAGGGGGGGATCGCGACGTCCGCCAGGCCGATCTCGTCGCCGTAATATAGCGTCGGCGTGCCGCGCAGCGTCAGCAGCAGCACCGCCGCGACACGGGCCTGCGCCGCACCGACCCGGCTCGCGATGCGCGGCCTGTCGTGGTTGCCGAGCACCCAATTGGGCCAGCCGTCGGCCGGCAAGGCAGCCTCATAATCGGCGATCAATGTGGCGAGGTGCCGCGCGTCCCAACGGGCGTCGATCAGCTGAAAATTGAAGGGCAGGTGCACTTCCGCAGGGCCGCCGCCGTAATAACGCATCAGCCGCTCTATGGGCAGGTAGATTTCGCCGATCAGCACGCGGTCGCCGGCGTAGCTGTCGGCGATCGCGCGCATTTCGGCGGCGATGGCGTGGACTTCGGGCTGATCGGTCGAATGCAGTTGCAGGACGCTGTGCATCTCGCCCATTTCTGGTAGATAGGCGGGGTTGACCGGATTGTCCGGGAAGTCGGCGTGCTTGACCATGTGCCACAGTACATCGATGCGGAACCCGTTGACGCCGCGATCGAACCAGAAGCGCAGCGCCTGCATCATGGCCGCGCGCAACGCGGGCTCGCGCCAGTTGAGGTCCGCCTGTTCCTTCAGGAAGGCGTGGTAGTAATATTGACCGCTAGCGGCATCATATTCCCAGGCGGATCCGCCGAAATCGCTGATCCAGTTGTTCGGTGGCCCGCCGTCCGGCGCGGGATCGCGCCAGATGTACCAATTGCGCTTCGGATTGTCGCGGGACGACCGGCTTTCCCGGAACCAGGGGTGATCGGTCGAGCTGTGGTTGGGCACGAAATCGAGCAACAGCTTGAGCCCGCGGTCATGCGCGGCGGCAAGCAGCGCGTCGAAATCGGCGAGCGTGCCGAAGCGCGGATCGATGCCGCAATAATCGGCGACGTCATAGCCGAAGTCGTGCATCGGCGAGGGGAAGATCGGCGAGATCCAGATCGCATCCACGCCGAGTGCGACACAATGGTCAAGCCGCGCCTCGATCCCCTTCAGGTCGCCGATGCCGTCGCCGTCGCTGTCCTGGAACGAGCGGGGATAGATCTGGTAGATCGTGCCGCTCTTCCACCATTCGGTCATGCGAACAGTCCCTTGGACAGGCGGGTCATGCGGCAGGCGAGATCCGCCTCGCCGCTGGCGACGAGATAGTCGTCGCCGGTGTCGACGATCCCGGTGGAAAAGACCACCGGTGTCGGCAGGTACATCTGGTGCGCGATCGGCGCGGTGAGGGCCGGGTTTGCCTCGATCAGCGGCTCCCGGTCCTCCACGCGCAGGATATGCGCGGGGTCGTGCGCGTCGAGCAGCGCCCAGAAGCTGCGGTAGATGCCGACGCTGCCCCGCGCTTCGACCCCGTGATAGATCATAAGCCAGCCGGCGGGCGTCAGGATCGGCTGGGTGCCGCCGCCGATCTTCATCGCCGATGTCGAGGCCTTGCGGGCGCGCAGGCCGGGTGCGTCGAGCGGCTTCCAGTGCAGCGCGTCCGGGCTGGCGGCAAAGTTGATCGAGGGGCCGCCGACATAGGGGCTGTCGGGCGGATAGGCGAAATAGACCTCACCCAGCGGGCGGGTGAGCGCCATGAACCGGTCGTCGACCAATCCTTCGAACAGGATCATGTCCTTGTTCTGGTGATCGAGCACGATCCCCTCCAGCCGATAGTGCAGTCCATCGGCCGAGGTGTGGAGCGTGGTGCAATGCCGCTCGGCGCCGACCGAACAGGTCGTCATGTACCAGATGTCGCCGACCCGCGTGATGCGGGCATCCTCGACGCCATAGCATTGGTAATTCGCGGCAGGTTCGATCGCCAGGTCGTAATGGATCGCGACGATCCGCTCGCCCGACGGATCGAGTTCGACCGGCAGCAGCCAGGAAAGCGAGGTGAGCGCGAGGATCCGATGGCGACTGCCCTTCAGCTCGAACTGGCGGGGATCGGTCATATCGACGAGGTCGAGTGGCCAGGCGTCGAGCCGATAGCCGTCGGGCGTCCAGCGGATCGCGTGGACATGGCCGTCGCGAACCGGCTCCGCCAGCGCCTCGGCGATGCGGACCATGAGCAGCAGGTTGCCGTTCGGCAGCCGGGTAAAGCCGGGGTTGAACGCGCCGAGGACATAGGTCGGATCGGTGACCCCGTTCCGCAACGGCGAGCGGGTGAGATCGACATGGTCGGGCGTGAAGATCAGCGCATCGTGCATCCTGCGTTAGCGCAGGCGGGGCGGGGTGGTTCCCGCGTGGGTGCCGGCCGCGACGTCGTCATCCCGGCGCCTGCCGGAATGACGATGCCAAGGAAGGGGCGGGCGGGCCCTGCCGTTCGCCCCTTCCCATCGGCTCAGAACGCAGCGCTGACCGAGAAGACGACCTGGCTGCCGGCGATGGTGCTGCCGTCCTTGGTCGAAGAGAAGTTGGGCTGGAGATAGGCCGATTCCCGCTTCGAGATGTCGGTATCGACGTACGCGGCGCTGAGGGTCAGCGGCGTGCCCTTGATCGCGTAATCGGCACCCAGCATCCAGTCCCAATAGGTGCCGGTCGGCGCGGCCGAGGTGCCGTTCGGGCCAAGGCCGCTGTTGCCGTCCGAATAGCCGATGTGCGCCTTTGCGGTGACCGGGGTGGACGGGATCGCGCTGCTGAAGTCGCCCCAGAGGTACAGGTTGTCGCTCTTGGCGCCGGGCCGATTGGGCACCCCGGTGGCGTAGGCCGCGCCGCTGTTGTACCATTTGCCCAACGCTTCCTGCTTGGGCGCGTAGGCGACGCCGGCGAGCAGGTTGAGCGGACCGACGGTGCCCGACAGCTTGGCGAAGGGTTCGGCGAAGTCGGTCTTCGACGCGCCGCCCGGGTACATGTACCAGGTCAGCCCGACGTCGAGCGCGCCGCCGCCTACCGGCACCTTGTAGCCGCCGATCAGGTCGAGTTCCATGTTCGACCCGCCGAACGTACCCCAGCCGGAGAGGTTCGATGCCCAGGTGCCGACGTAGATGCCGCTGGAATGAGCGATGGTCAGGCCGCCTTGGATCGCCATTTCCTTATCCGTCTGCGACACGCCGCGCAGGCGATAATCGGAGACCAGCGCGACGCTGCCGGTGACGGTGACCGCCTTGGGCGGCGCGGTTTCCTGCGCGGCGGCGGGAAGAGCGGCGAACGCGGTCAATGCTGCCGCGGCGGAGACGAGATACTTCATGGGACCCCTTTCGAACTGTGGAGGGTCCCTCCTGCGTCCGGACCGTCGGCGCGCTCGGTCCATGAGGGCGGGCACCGATCATTCCCGGACGCTTTTCGCTATCGCAGCATTATGGCCAAAAAGCTTCCTTTTTGTAACGAAACATTGCTGGCGGCCGATCAGTGGCCGAGTGCGGCAGTCTTGCCACGCGCGCCGAGCACGTGGATCGTGTCTCCGGCCGCACGCCGCCGCTGGAACCAGTCCTTGATGAGCTCGGCACAGGTGTGGTCGACGGTCGCGAGGTCGGTCACATCGAGACGGACCGGCGTACCGGCGGGCGCACGCTCCAGCGTGTCGGAGAGCTTGGGCAACGACACGAAGGTCGCGGCACCCGACAGGTTGATCGCATGTTCGCCGCCGGCCGTTCCCTCCGACACCCTGAGCTTCAGGCGCCTGAGGTGGGGGACGAGTTCCAGCATCGACAGGCCGATGCCGACCAGCACGCCGGTCAACAGGTCTTCCGCGACGACGGTGACCAGCGTCGCCAGCCAGATCAGCGCCGGCAGCGGACCATAATGCGACAGCAGGTGCCGGGCATGGCTGACGCTGACGAGGCGGAAGCCGGTGACGACCAGGATCGCGCCGAGCGCCGCCATCGGGATCTCGCGCAGCACGAACGGCAGCAGCGCGACAAAGCCGAGAATCCACAGGCCGTGGAAGATCGTCGACATACGGGTCGTCGCACCCGCCTGCACATTGGCGGATGAGCGGACGATCACACCGGTCATCGGCAATGCGCCGGCGAGCCCGCACAGGAAATTGCCGACGCCCTGTGCGCGCAATTCCTTGTTGTAGTTGGTGCGAACGCCGTCGTGCATGCGATCGACCGCAGCGGCGGAGAGCAGGGTTTCGGCGCTGGCGATGAACGCGATGGCGAGCGCGGCGGCGATGATCGAGGGATCCATCCACTTGGCGAGCAGGCCGGCGTCGGGCAGCGACACCGCCGACGCGATCGATTGCGGCACGTTGACCCGTGCGACGTCCAGGCCGAATGCCAGCGCGGCGAAGGTGCCCGCCAGCACGCCGACGAGCGCGCCGGGCACCAGGCGCAGCGCGGCGGGGCGAAACTTCTCCCAGCCCAGCATGGCGGCGATGGTCAGCAGGCCGATGCCGAACGCGATCTCGGTCCCCGCGATGCTGCCGGGCGACAGGCCGAGCAGGCGGCCGGGGATCGCCGCCAGGTTCTGCAGGCCGCTGGGCAGCGGCTTGGCATCGAAGAGGACGTGGAACTGGCCGACGACGATCAGCACGCCGATCCCTGCGAGCATGCCGTGGACGACCGCGGGGCTGATCGCGCGGAACCAGCCGCCGAGGCGGGCGACGCCGGCGACGACCTGGATCAGGCCGGCGAGGATCAGGATGGGGCCGAGCGCGGAGAGGCCCTGGTCGCGGACGAGTTCGAAGACGACGACCGCGAGGCCGGCGGCGGGGCCGCTGACCTGCAACGGCGATCCGGCGAGGCTGCCGACGACGATGCCGCCGATGATACCGGTGATGAGGCCTTTTTCGGCGGGGACGCCGGACGCCACCGCGATGCCCATGCAGAGCGGCATCGCGACCAGGAAGACGACGATCGATGCGGTGAGGTCACGTGTGACGACGGGCATCGACGGGAGTCGGAAGGATGGAAGTGCGAGGGCGCCCGGCATCGCGGTTACTCGGCCGCCTGGGCGAATTCGACGTCGGACGCGCGGCGGGGCGCGGCCTTCAGTCCGACCGGGAAATCGTCGCCTTCACGGATCGGCACGAAGCGGCCGCTGTCGCCGTCGAGCCCGAGCACGACGCCTTCATGGATGTCGACGAACCAGCCGTGCAGCGTGATGTCGCCCTGCGCGATGCCGGCGGCGACCGAAGGATGGGTGCGCAGATGCGCGAGCTGCGACACGATGTTTTCGAGGCTGAGCGCGCGGACGCGTTCGCCGTTGGTCAGTTCCGGATAGCTCTGGTCGACGACCTGGCGCGCGGCGGCGCCGTGCTTCAGCCAGTTGGCGACGGTCGGCACCGAAGCGAGCGCGGCGGGATCGCCCG
>CAYQPM010000021.1:0-26408 GCA_964419295.1 uncultured Stakelama sp.
AGAAGATGCCGAGCACCAGGGTCAGTTCCAGCACCGTGGGCGCGATGTTGAACAATAGGAAATACAACATCGTGTCGATGCTCTTGGTGCCGCGCTCGACCACTTTGGTCACCGCGCCGGTGCGGCGCTCCAGATGGAAGCGCAGCGACAATCCGTGCAGGTGGCGGAACACGTTCGCGGCCAGCCGTCGCGTCGCATCCTGCCCGACGCGTTCGAACACGGCATTGCGCGCATTGTCGAACAACGTCGTCGAGAATCGAGAGGCGGCATAGCCGACCACCAGCAGGATGACGACCGTGGCGAGCCCGCGATCGCCGACCGCCATACGATCGACCGCATATTTCAGCGTGTACGAGGCGCCGAAGACCTGCACCAGCTTGCTGCCGACGACGAAGATCATCGCGATCACGATCCGCGCCTTCAGCCCGGCCTGACCCGTCGGCCAGAGATAGGGGAGAAAGCGGCGGAGCGTGGGCAGCAACGGCTGGTCGGCGCGGGTCTGGCCGGTGGGATCCATGGGAGGCATTGCCCCCTATGTAGGCGTGCGCCCCGTGCCATGAAAGCGAGCCGAAGGAACATATTGCCACCGCCAAGGATTTTAGCAGCCGAGAGTGGAGGCGCGTATGGAACCGTTGTTCTACGTCATGGCGATCATGGGCTGCGGGGATGGTAACGTCCAATGCACGGAGGCGCGGGTCGTCCCGGTGCACTACACCTCGATGGCGCAGTGCCGTGAGGCGCTCCCGGAACAGCTCGCCCGCAACACCGACGTGCCCTATCCGATGATCGGTGCGGCCTGCCGCACCGCCGGCGCGCAGATCGCCAAGGCGGACGCGAAGGTCCGCGCGCTTTAAGGGAGCGACTTTGCGGGCGCACATGAGCACACGGGCGGCGTGCGCCCGAGGTGGCGCAACGTTCGAGACCTGACGACTGCACGTGAACGCCTGATTGATCGGCCACTCGTTCGCACGGTCTATCGGGGCGGCGGCCTTTCCACGCCCGGGCGCACCCGATAAGCCGACCGGATGAAAACGCTTACCAGACGCCGGGTCCTGATCGGCGGCGGCGCAGGGGTCGGCCTGGTCGTTGCTTGGGCGGTCTGGCCGCGGCACTATCGTCCGAACCTGTCGCTGGCGCCTGGCGAAAGCGCATTCGGCGCGTGGCTCAAGATCGGTACGGACGGCCATGTCACCGTCGCGGTGCCGCAGCACGAACATGGGCAGGGCGCCTATACAGCGTTGGCACAGATCGTCGCGGACGAACTGGGTGCGGACTGGCGTACCGTCGGGGTGGAGGCCGCACCGATCAACCCGCTCTATGCCAACCCGCTGGCGCTGGACGAGTTGCTGGAGGGCGTGTTCTCACGCGTCCCGACCGCGACGCAGGCGGCCTTTGCCGCACGCGCCGGCGCGATGATGACCGGGGGCTCGACCACGGTCCGCATGTTCGAGGACGATTGCCGCACCGCCGGCGCAGCCGCGCGCGCTGTTTTGTGCAAGGCGGCGGGCCGACGCTGGAGCGTGCCGTGGACGGCATGCGCCGTCGACGCGGGCTTCGTCGTTCATGCCGGCAAGCGCCTGCGCTTTGCCGAGCTCGCGGTGGAAGCGGTGCAGGAATCCGTACCCGATCCGCTGCCGATCGGGGTTGCGGGTGCCGGCAAGCTCGCCGGCCGATCGCTGCCGCGCATCGACGTGCCGGCGAAGGTCGACGGCTCGGCAAGCTTCGCCGGCGACATCCGCCTGCCCGACATGGTGCATGCCGCGATCCGGCAGGGGCCGATCGGCGACAGCCGGCTGGTGAGCGTCGATCGCGGCGCGGCCGATCGGATCCGCGGCGTGCTCGCGGTGGTGGAGAATCCACGCTGGGTCGCGGCGGTGGCGACGACCTGGTGGGCGGCGAATCGCGCGCTGGATGCGATGCACCCCCGCTTCGCCACGGATGCGCCGCTGGTCGACAGCGCGAGCATCGCGCGTGGCCTCGACGCCGCAATGGCGGCCCCGGGCGAGCGCATCGTCGCCGTCGGCGCGATCGGGACTCTGCTGGACGGTGGCGGGGTGATCGCTGCGGATTACGGCGCGGGACCGGGCGTTCATGCCGCGCTGGAAACGACGAGCGCCACCGCCGCCTATCGCGACGGCCGGCTCGAGATCTGGCTGCCCACGGCAGCCCCGGCAACGGCCCGACGCGCCGCGGCTCGGGCGGCAGGGCTGGGCGAGGGGGCGGTGGTGATCCACCCAGCGCTGGGTGGCGGCGGTTTCGGCGCGACGCTCGAGCCGTTGGTCGCGGAACAGGCGGCGATACTGGCGATGCAGCTGAAGCGGCCGGTCAATCTCGTCTGGTCGCGGGGCGAAGACATCGCCCACGATCGCTTCCGTCCGCCGGCGAAGGCACGGATGCGCGCGCGCCTGTCCAGCAACGGCACCATCGCCGCATGGGAGGCGCGCATCGCCGCACCCGCGACGGGGCATGCGCTGGCGGAGCGGCTGCTGCCGGGCGCCGGCTTCGCGCTCGGGCGGCTCGACCCCTATGCGGTCGCCGGCGCGCTGCCGCCCTATCGTATCCCGGCGGTCGCGATCGACCATCATGTCGCCGACATCGCTGTGCCGACCGGGCATCTGCGCGGTGGTGCGCACGGCTATACCGCCTTCTTCACCGAATGTTTCCTCGACGAACTCGCGCATGTCGCGGGCACCGAGCCGCTGTCGTATCGGATCGGCATGCTGGGCGGCAGTCCGCGGCTGGCCCGCTGCCTGACCACGGTCGCGGCGATCGGCGGCTGGGGTGGCGGCGCGCCGGGCAGCGCCCAGGGCATCGCCTGCCACAGCTTCCGGGGCAGCCATATCGCGGTCCTGGCGGAGGCCGAGATGGCAGAGGGCGGACGTCCGCGCGTCGCACGGCTGGTCGCCGCGGTGGATTGCGGGCGGACGATCAACCCCGATCTGGTCCTGCAACAGATCGAGGGCGGCCTGATCTTCGGTCTCGCCCAGGCGCTGGGCGCATCGACGGGGATCACCGCCGGCCGCACGGACGTGCGCGGATTCGCCGGGCTCGACCTGCCGCGTCTTGCCGATGCGCCCGATGTCATCGTCGAACTGGTGCCGTCCGACGAAGCGCCGGGCGGGGTCGGCGAACTCGGCGTGCCCGCGGTCGCGCCGGCGCTCGCCAACGCGCTCCACGCCGCGACCGGTATCCGCCTGCGCAACCTGCCGCTAAGGCAGGGCGCATGAGCCTTCCCGCCGACCATCCGCCGATCCCGCCGCGCAAGATCGGCGTGCTGCTGACCAACCTCGGCACGCCCGACGCGCCCGATGCCAAGCGGGTGAAACGCTATCTCGGCGAATTCCTGTCGGACAAGCGCGTGGTGGAGATCCCCGCAATCGCGTGGCAGCCGATCCTGCGCGGGATCATCCTCAACACCCGCCCGAAAAAGTCTGCCCATGCCTATGGGCTGGTCTGGAGCGACGAAGGCTCGCCGCTCGCCGCGATCACCAAGAGACAGACACAGGCGTTGCAGGGCGCATTCGGCGACGACGTGCTGGTCGATTACGCGATGCGCTATGGCAATCCGGGCATCGAGGCGCGGCTGACCGCGATGAAGCGGGCGGGGTGCGAACGAATTCTGATCGCGCCGCTGTATCCGCAATATTGCGCCGCGACGACGGCGACCGCCAACGACAAGGCGTTCGTCGCGCTCGCGGGCATGCGCTGGCAGCCGGCGATCCGCACGCTGCCGCCCTATTACGACGATCCCGCCTATATCGGCGCGCTGAAGACGCAGGTCGAGGCGCAGCTCGCCGCGCTCGACTTCACGCCCGACGTGGTCGTCGCGAGCTTCCACGGCATGCCGAAGCGGACGCTGGAACTCGGCGATCCCTATCACTGCCATTGCCAGAAGACGGCGCGGCTGCTCGGCGAGGCGCTGGCCGAGACGCTGGCCGGCCGTCCGCTGACGATCGCGTTCCAGTCGCGCTTCGGCCCGGCCAAATGGCTGGGGCCGGCGACCGACGAAACGCTGGAGCGGCTGGCGCGCGAGGGCACGCGCAAGGTCGCGGTGATCGCACCGGGCTTTTCGGCGGACTGTCTGGAGACGCTGGAGGAACTGGCGATTCGCGGGCGCGAAAGCTTCATGGCGGCGGGCGGCACCGATTTCGCCTATCTGCCCTGCCTCAACGACGGTGCGCCCGGCATGGCGATGCTCCGTACGTTGATCGGCCGCGAACTGCAGGGCTGGGTCGCCGCGCCCGCAACGTAAAATTACGCTACGGCCATTGCCAGTCCCCGACCGTCTGCCTAGCCTTGGGGCCAAGAAGAACGGGAGAGATACTGATGGCTAGAGTCGCGATCGTCACGGGTGGTACGCGCGGGATCGGCGAGGCGATCAGCCTGGCGTTGCAGGAAGCGGGTGCCGCGGTCGCGGCAAGCTATGCCGGCAACGACGAACGCGCGCGCGAGTTCACCGAACGCACCGGCATCCCGGCGTACAAATGGGACGTCGCGGATTACGACGCCTGTCAGGAGGGCTGCGCCCGCGTCGCCGCAGAACTCGGCGCCGTCGATATCGTCGTCAACAATGCCGGCATCACCCGCGACGGCACCATCCTGAAGCTGACCTATCAGCAATGGAAAGAGGTGATCGACACCAACCTTGGCGGCTGTTTCAACATGGCGAAGGCGGTGTTCCCCGGCATGCGTGAGCGCAAATGGGGGCGGATCGTCAACATCGGCTCGATCAACGGTCAGGCCGGGCAATATGGCCAGGTGAATTATGCGGCGGCCAAGTCGGGCATCCATGGCTTCACCAAGGCGCTGGCGCAGGAAGGCGCGCGGGCCGGCGTGACGGTCAATGCAATCGCGCCCGGCTATATCGACACCGACATGGTGGCGGCGGTGCCGGCCGACGTGCTGGAAAAGATCGTGGCGAAGATCCCGGTCGGTCGCCTGGGTCAGGCGAGCGAGATCGCCCGCGGCGTCGCCTTCCTCTGTTCGGAAGAGGGCGGGTTCGTCACCGGATCGACGCTCAGCATCAACGGCGGGCAGCACATGTACTGACGCCGCTGCGAACGGACGATGACAAAAGGGAGCCGACTCTCGCGAGCCGGCTCCCTCCGCCCTCAAACGCTACGCGAGGGACTAGCACTGCCGCTTAGCGGCGGCAGTATCCGGGACGATCCGACCGATCGATGGCGCGGCCGGCCAGCGCGCCGGCACCGGCACCCAGCACGGTGCCAAGCAGGCGATCACCGCGGGTGTCGATCGTGCGGCCCAGCAGGCCACCGGCGATCGCGCCGACGATCGTGCCGCCATCGCCATCCTTGCACTGCTGGCGACCGCGATTGTCGCGATAATAACCGTTGTCGCCGCGATAGACGCGTCCGTCACGACCATAGCCGTTGTCGTAACCGCGGTTGTCGTATCCACGATTGTAGCCGCGGTCGCCGTAATAGCGGCTCTGCGCGGCCGCAGGAGCGGCGGGGACCAGCGCGGTCGCGGTCATGGCGAGTGCGGCACCGGCGAGGCTCAGGCTCTTGAACATGGGTCTTCTCCCGTAATTCTTGCCGACGGGCGGCGGCCCGGTGGGCAGCGGCGCTTCGTCGTTGAACACCATTTGCCCGATTCGCATTGAGCGGAGCCTGAATGGCCCCGTTATCGTGCGTTCAGGCTATCGCTGCCGGTCGCGCTCCCTATGAGGCGACGGATGCGTGTCCTGTTCGTCATCCTCGCCGTGTTGCTGATCGTGCCGGCATGGTCGGGCGAAGAGCGGCTGGCACTGCTCGCCGGCAAGCCCCAGATGATCGCGAGCCGCGTCACGCTCGACCCGACGGACCCGCGACGGACCCGCGTCGGCGCGTTGACCTTCCTTGGCGGCGTGTCGCTGCGCAGCATCGATCCGGCGTTCGGGGGGTATTCCGCGCTGAACGTCGTCGCGGAGCCCCACGGCAACCGGTTCACGATGCTGAGCGATGGCGGCAACGTCGTCGCCTTCACCATGGGCGAGGACTGGCAGCCGCGGCGATTGCGGTTCGTCAACCTGCCTGCCGGTCCGGGCATCGGCTGGGAGAAGCGGGATCGCGATACCGAATCGATGGCGATCGATCCGGCGACCGGCACCGTCTGGGTCGGTTTCGAACAGCATAATGCGATCTGGCGCTACGCCCGCGATTTCACCCGGGCCGAGGCGCAGCGCGAACCCCGGGCCATGGCGTCGTGGCCGGACAATGGCGGTCCCGAATCGATGGCGATCCTGCCCGACGGACGCTTCGTGGTCATCGGCGAAGAACGCCACGTCCCCAAGGGGCGATGGCGCGGCAGCGAGGCGGATCGTCTGCACAGCCGTGACGCGCTGATCTTTCCCGGCGATCCGATTCGGACGCAGCCGGTGCATTTCGCCTATATGCCCTTCGGTCGTTACGACCCGTCGGACGCGACAGCGTTGCCCGACGGCGACCTGCTGATCCTCGATCGCGCGTTCCACCTGCCCTACCGATTCGGCAACCGCCTGTCGCTGGTGCGCGCGCGGGACGTAAAGCAGGGCGTGGTCGTGCGCGGGCAGTTGCTCTCCGTCCTGGAAGCGCCGTTGATCCACGACAATTTCGAAGGGATCAGCACGACGGTCGAGAATGGTGCGACGATCGTCTGGCTGGTGTCCGACGACAATCAGTCGATCCTTCAACGCACGCTGCTGCTGAAATTCCGCCTGGACACGCGGTAACGGCATGCCCGAGGGATCGCGGATGCGCGCGACGTCCAGAGCCAAGGCACGCAAAAAGCCCGCCGCTCGATCGAGTGGCGGGCTTTTGCCGGCAGAACGACCGAAGCGTCAGCGCTTCGGCAGCAACCGTTTACGCCGCTTCGGCGGTCGTCGACAGCTTCTTGGCGATCTCGCGCTTCAGGCGGCGGCAACGCAGCGACAGCTTGTCTTCGCTCGTCTTCGCGAGCCAATTGTCGAGGCCGCCGTTATGCTCGACCGAACGCAGGCCATGCGTGGACACGCGAAGGCGTACGCTCTTCTCGAGCGAATCGGAGATCAGCGTGACGTTCTGCAGGTTCGGCAGAAACGTACGCTTGGTCTTGTTGTTGGCGTGGGACACGTTGTTCCCTACCTGCCGGCCCTTGCCGGTCAGCTCGCAGATGCGCGACATGGTTTTAATCCTGAATTCGGTTGCCCGGAAAGTCGGCGCCACTAGCGCCTCCCTGCGCTTTCGTCAACACCGGGGCGCTTCGCCGCATCATGCAACGGACTTGGCGACCCGGCGTTGTTACGCCATCGTAAAGGTTGTCGCAAAAGGGGATGAAGCCATGCGTACGTTGCTCGCACTGTTGGGTGTCATCGCGCTCGTGGGCGTCGCCCTGATGTATTTCGGCCTGATCAACATCGACCAGGTTCGCCCCGGAGTGGTGCAGGCGCCGCAGTTCAAGGCGGACGTCGCGCGCGTCAGCGTCGGCACCGAGAACAAGACGGTCGCCGTGCCCACCGTCAATGTCGAAAAGCCGGGTAACGCGCAGTAGGTCCGGCGGGCTTTACCTGATCGAGTCGGGTGGGCAGGAGGGGGCAATGTTCCCCCTGCCGATCCCGATGCGCCGCGCGCTCGATGCCGCGGCACAGGCGGCCCGGGCCGGCGAAGTGCCGGTCGGCGCCGCGATCGTATGGCAGGGCGAGGTGATCGCGGTGGCGGCCAATGCGCCGCGCGCGCTTTGCGATCCCACCGCGCACGCAGAAATGCGCGTGATTCGCGAAGCGGCGGCGGCGCTCGGCCGCGACCGACTGGAAGGCTGCGAATTGTGGGTGACGCTGGAGCCTTGCGCGATGTGCGCCGGCGCCATCGCCCATGCGCGCATCACGCGCCTCTATTATGCCGCCAGCGACAGCAAGGGCGGTGCGGTCGAGCATGGCCCGCGCCTGTTCGCGCAGCCGACGCTGCACCATCGACCGGAGGTCTATGGCGGTATCGGGGAAGCCGAAGCAGCGGCGCTGTTGCGGGATTTCTTCCGCGAACGCCGGGGGTAAGTCTTCATCGCCACCCGGCGTGACGTTTGCAGTCGGTCGGCGCCGATACCTCCCGTCGTCCGGACAGACGCCGGAACGACGGGGGATCGGCGACCATCCGGATCAGCGCAGGTCGTTCTGCGAAATCGGAACGATCTTCACCTCTACGCGGCGATTCGCGGCGCGTCCGGCGTCGGTGTCGTTCGAGGCGATCGGCTGGGTTTCGCCGAAGCCGCGCGTGCCGATACGCGCGGGCTGAACGCCGCGGCTCGCCAGATAATCCGCGACCGACGTCGCGCGGCGCTCCGACAGCGTCTGGTTGTAGGCATCCGATCCGGTCGAATCGGTATGGCCATATACGTCGATATAGGTCTGGTTATACTGGGCCAACGTCTCGGCGACCTGATCCAGCGTACGCCTGAACTGCGGCTGCACGTCGGCGCTGTCATAGGCGAAGGTGATGCCCGACGGGATGTTGAGCACCAGATTGTCGCCTTCGCGCGTCACCTGCACGTCGGTGCCGGCGGTGCGGGCGCGCAGATCCCGTTCCTGCTTGTCCATATAGGCGCCGATCCCCGCACCGGCGAGGCCGCCGATCCCCGCGCCCAGGATCTTCTCGGTCCGGTCGTGACGTCCACCGACCAGATCGCCGAGCAGATAACCGCCCAGCGCGCCGCCGATCCCACCGATCGCCGTCTTCGAAATGCGGCGCTCGCCCGTTTCCGGATCGGTGGTGCAGGCGCTGGTGGTGACCAGCGCGGCGAGTGCGGCGGCGGCGAGAAACTTCGATTTCATGACATCCCTTTCACGTGTTCTGCTCTGTATAAGGCGGATAAACTCAGGTCCGAAGCGGCTTGTTCCGCCTGCGATCTGAACCGTGCCTGACGGACCATCGCGCCCCGACCTGATACAGGCTGTTGTCGTCGCGCCACTTGTGCGGCAAAGACGTGGCCGCCGATGGCACCGCTTCCGCCCTTCCCCTGGATCGACGTACTGATCATCCTCGCACTCGTCGCGCTGAACGGCGTGTTCGCGATGAGCGAGCTGTCGATCGTCTCGTCGCGCAAGGCACGGCTGGAGGCGATGGCGCGATCGGGGCGCAAGGGGCCGGTCGCCGCACTCGCGCTCGCGGCCGATCCCGGCAAGTTCCTGTCCACCGTCCAGATCGGCATCACCCTGATCAGCGTTCTCGCCGGCGCGTTTTCGGGTGAGGCGCTGGGGCAACCGGTGGCGGTCCGCCTGCAGGCGCTCGGCATGGCGCCGGACACCGCGCACACGACGGGCTTCGCGCTGGTGATCGGGATCACCACCTTCGTCTCGCTGATCGTCGGCGAACTCGTTCCCAAGCAGTTCGCGTTGCGCAAACCCGAAGCGATCGCCGCGGTCATGGCATTGCCGATGACGTGGCTGGCGATCGCGACCAAGCCGCTCGTCTGGCTGCTCGACAAGACCAGCGCGCTGTTCTTCCGGCTCCTCGGCCTCAACCGCGAATCGGAAGATCAGGTCACCGCGGAAGAGCTGCACATGATCGTCGCCGAAGCCAGCAAGTCCGGCGTGATCGAGGAACATGAGCGTACGATCATCTCGGGCGTCGTCCGGCTGGCCGATCGACCCGTGCGCGAGGTGATGACGCCGCGCACCGACGTCGACTGGCTCGACTGCGACCTGGATGCCGCCGGTATTCGCGACAAGTTGCTCGCGACGCCGCACACCCGTTTGCCCGTTGCCGAAGGGTCGGTCGATTCGGTGGTCGGCGTCGTGCAGGCGCGCGACATCGCCGCCGCGCTGTTCCGCGGCGAAGGGCTCGACCTGCGCAAGCTGATGCGCAAAGCGCCGGTGGTGATCGACCGGATCGATGCGATGGACGCACTGATCGCATTGCGCCGTGCCGAGGTGCCGATGGCGCTGATCCACGACGAATATGGCCATTTCGAAGGGATCGTGACGCCGGCTAACCTGCTCGCGGCGATCGCCGGCGAATTCGCTTCCGACACCGATCCCGACGATTCGCCTTCGGTGGTCGTGCGCGACGACGGATCGCTGCTCGTCGCCGGGACGATGGCCGCCGATGCGCTCGCCGAGCGGCTCGGCATCGATCTGCCGGAAGACCGCGACTATGCGACGGTCGCCGGGCTGGCGCTGGCGGCGTTCCGGCATCTGCCCGCCGAGGGCGAAAGCTTCGAGGAACAGGGCTGGCGGTTCGAGGTCGTCGACCTCGACGGGCGCCGCATCGACAAGATGCTGGTCAGCGAGGTCTGACGCCGGCCGGCCGGTGCGGGACCACACCCGAACCGTTCACGATCATGCGCCGAGCCGAAAGACAGGCGTCAGGCTCCATGACCGCTTAGAGGCGGCCGAACACCGCTTCGAAGCCGGCCCGGTCGCCCGCTGCCAGGAAACGTGCCTGCTCGATCCAGCGATCACGCGTGATGCGGCCCGAGAATGGCCCGAGTTGCGCATCCAGCCGCGCGGCTTCGTCGTCGCTCAAGGCGGCGACCTGACCAACCGTGGTGATGCCGAGTTCGCCCAACCGGCTCGCCAGTTTGGGGCCAAGGCCCTTCAACGTGCTGACCGGCGCATCCGCGGCGGACGCGGCCTGCGCAGGAGCAGGAGCAGGCTCGGCGGGGGGCGTGACGACGGTCGGCGCCACCGGCTCCGGTGACGCCTCCGCTGCCGGGGCGGCCTGCAGCGGCGCGGTGGCGGCGATCGGTTCGTCGGCAAGCGGCTCCGCCGTCGCCTGTGTCGGCGCATCGATCGGGACTGGCGCGGGGGCGACGGCGACCGGAGGCGGGGATGCCGGCTCCGGCGCGGCGACCTCGCTGTCGGCTGCGGCGCTTTCCACCTCGGCATTGTGGCTGGCGATGTCGCGCTCCGCGACCTTGCGCTCGCGCTTGAGGCGCATGCCCCAGACGATCGCGGCGATCACCGCGATCGCGAAGATCGCCAGTACGGCGAGGTGCGCGATCGTGAAGGCGTCGGTGGTGCTGGGGATCAGGCTGGCGCCGGAAGCGCCATCGGTGGTCGCGGTCTGGTTCATCGTCCGACCCTACCCGCGACGCTACGGCACGGCGAGAGGGAAACCGCCATGGACTTGCCGCTAGCGCAGGGCTTTTGCGGCGAGTCCGGCGCAATCGGCATCGCTCGCGCTCGGTCCCTGCCGGCCGGTGATTGCGCGGCCGATCGCCTTGAAGATGTTGCCCGCGGACTTGATCTCCGGCGGCACGGTCAGCACCGGGTCGCTCAGCGTGCCCGACATGAACGCCGATCCGGGCAGCCGCAGCAGGCTTTTGCCCTTGGGCGCGCCGGTCAGGCGGAAGGCGATGCGCTCGGCGGGGAAGGCGATGCCGCCGGTGCCGCGCAACTGGCTGGCGCTGGTATCGACCACCAGCGGCGCCGCGGTGCCGTGGCCGCCGTTCATCCGCAGCGCAAGCACCACGCAGCGCAGCCGGGCGACGTCGTCGCCGCCCGCGAGCAGCGCCCGCCCGGCATCGAAGCCGAGCGCCGCCGCATAGCGGGCGGGCAGCGCTCCATCGCGCACGGTGAAGCCGATCCGGCCGTCGGCACGACCGACGGCGTCGCGGATGGTCTCGCCCCGCCCGGTCAGCCGCGCATGGGCCGCAACACGCCCGGTAAATGCGCCATCGGTGCCCGGCAGCGCCTCCACGCGCGTGCCGGCCAGCCGCAGGTCGAGCGTCAGCGTCGGCCATTTCGCCGCGTTGCGCTGGTCCACGGTGATCGCACCGCGGGCGATGCCGCCGGCAAGGCGGATGGTCAGCGGCTCGACATGCAGGCGCTGGTGATCGAGCGCCAATACGCCCTGTATTCCGGTGACCGACGTACTGCCGCCGTGGCTGAATATCCGGGCGACGCGGACCGCGATCCGGCCATCGGTCCTCGCCAGGTTGCCAAGGTCGATGCGCGTGTTCGGCACCAGCCGTGGTCCGATCGCCCGTTCCAGCGCCTTGCCCTTGGCAAGCCCTTCGTCGGAGGACAGATCGTCGAAGTCGAAGCGACGGGACGTCACCGCGCCATCCAGCCGGGTGCGACCGTCCTGCTTGTCGACCGTGAGGTGACCGGCGATGTCCGACTGCCCGATCGTGCCATTCAGGTCGTTTACCAGCCATTTCGGCGCGTCGTGGCGGACGTGGGCGGTGATCGCGACGGGCTGCGTGCCGAACAGCCCCGCCTCGATCACCGCATCGATCAGCCGCAGGTCGGCAGCGCGCGCATCGACGTCCAGCGTCATCGCATCGGTGTCGAGCGGCCGGTCCATCGATCCCCTGGCCCGCATCCGCAGGCCCGTTCCGTCGATGGATGCGGTGAAGGGCCATGGCCCCGCCGTCGGTTGCGCCACGGATGCGCCGGACAAGGCGATCCGCACGTCGACGCCGCGGATAGTCCCCGTGCCGTTCGCGCGAAAGCCGGCCGAATCCGAAGCGAACGCCATCCGCGCGGTGCGCCGACGCTTGTCGTCGCGATAGCTGACCACGCTGTTCGTGATGCTCAGGCCCTTCAGATCGGTGGACGATCCGCCACTTTCCGCATCACCCGGACGCGACCAGTTGGTCCGGCCGTTCCGATCCCGAACCAGCGCCAGTTGCAGCCCGTCGACGGTGATGTCGCGCGGCTTGAACGTGCCGGTCAGGAGCGGCCAGACCGGAAAGCTGAACCGCGCCCGTTGCAGGCGCAGGAATGTGCCGCGTCCTGCCCAGTCCGCCTGCGGGATCGTCACGCCGCGAACCGCGATGGTCGGCACGAAACCGAAGGCATCGACGCGCTCCATCTTCTCGATGGCGACCGGGCGACCGAAGCGCTTGCTCAGGCGATCGGCGACCACGCCTTTCAATGCACCGAACGGAAAGGCCGCGACGACGAGCAGCAGGATCAGCGGTACGGCCACGCCGATCAGCGGCAGGAATAAGCGCCTGCCCGCGCGCGGCCGATGTGTCATGCGAGAGGGACGCTTAGGCGTCGATTCGGTTCCGAAACGGCTGTTTCCGGCCGACGCCGATGACCGGCAGTTCCGCCCGCCGGGCAACGCGGTGACGGATCACGCCCTCACAGCATCCCGGCCGAACGGCTGAGGCAAGCGGGCGACGTCTCCCGGCGCTTCACAGCCGGGCGCAACGCAATCAGAAATCGATGGCGATGCCCTTCAACTCCCAATCGCCGTAGCGGGTGGGATCCAGACCCAGCGGGTCCTCCTGATCGGACCGTTTGTCCTCCGGCACCGGCACCGGCGGGCTCTTGGTGAGATAGGCGGGCGGCTTCACATGTGCAGGACGTTGGCCCATCGCGCTTCTCCGGGCTAAGGGGGGCATCCCATATCGTCCTTCGTGTCAGGTTGCACAAGTTTGCCCCGTCCCCAATCCGATAATCCCGATGCCCTGGGCACCCCGTCCCGCCGTGCGGCGCTGCGGCTGCTCGACGCCGTGTTGCGCCGTGGCGAACCGCTCGAACAGGCGCTCGTCGCCGCGACCCGGCACGTCTATGGTCCGGATCGCGGTCTGGCGCATGCGATCGCTGCCGAAGTGCTGCGGCGGCTGCCGGACCTCGATGCGCTGATCGATTCGGTGACCGAGCGGGTCCTGCCCGACGATGCCAAGGCGCGGATGGCGTTGCGGATCGCCCTCGTGCAGGCGCTCGTGCTCGGCACGCCGCACCATGCGGCGATCGCGACGGTCCTGCCGCTGGTCGACGGCGGCCCGCGCAAGCTTGTCCATGGCGTGTTCGGGGCGATCGTCCGGTCGGGCGTGTTGCTGCCCGAACTGCCGGCCTTGCCGCCACTGGTCGAGGCGCGGTGGGAAGCGGCCTGGGGTGCGGAGATGACCGACGGCGCACGCGCCGCCATCGCCGCGCCGCCGCCGCTCGATTTGACGCTGGCCGATCCGTCCGAAACCGCGCGCTGGGTGGAGGAGCTTGGCGGGACCAGCCTGATGCCCGGCCATGTCCGCATCCACGATGCCGGCACGGTCACCGAACTCGCCGGCTTCGCCGAGGGACGCTGGTGGGTGCAGGACATCGCCGCCTCGATCCCGGCACGGCTGCTCGCCGATCATGGCGGGGCGACGGCGATCGATCTATGCGCCGCGCCCGGCGGCAAGACGCTCCAGCTCGCCGCCGCCGGTTTTTCGGTCGCCGCCATCGACGTCTCGAACGCGCGGATCAAGCGGCTGCGCGAGAACCTGTTCCGTACCCGGCTGAAGGCGGAGGTGATCGCGGCCGACGTGCTCGCCTGGACGCCGGCCGAGCCTGTCGACGCGCTGCTGATCGATGCACCGTGCAGCGCCACCGGGATCTTTCGCCGCCATCCCGACGTCCTCCACCGCGTCCACCCGCCGATCATCGAGGAGATGGCCGGATTGCAGGCACGCATCTTCGCCCGCGCCGCCGATTGGGTGAAACCCGGTGGCGCGCTCGTCTTCGCGACGTGCAGCCTGGAGCAGGAGGAGGGCGAGGCGCAACTCGCCCGGTTCCTTCACGCCCGCAGCGACTATGCCGTCGACGCACCCGATCCCGCCCTGCTGCCGCCCGGCGTACCGGTTCATGCGGACGGCTATGTCCGCACCCTGCCGGGCATGCTGGCCGAGGCCGGCGGCTGCGACGGCTTCTTCATCGTCCGCCTGCGTCGCAACGCCTGACGCCGCCACGTCCGGATGCGGCGCGGCGAAGGTGCCCCGGTCGGCGAATGGCGGGATGTACGCCGCGACACGACCGGGGTAGCCGCGCCTCATGTGGGAACGCGCGTTCCCAACTGTGTGCGCTCGTTCGTGGCTCGGCTCCAAACGCATTGAAATAGGGGGCAAGACGACTACAGAAGCGCGGTCATGCACCCCGTCAGAATAGCGCCATCCATCCTTTCCGCAGACTTTGCCAAGCTGGGCGAGGAAGTGCGCGCCATCGATGCCGCCGGGGCGGACTGGATCCATATCGACGTCATGGACGGCCATTTCGTGCCCAATATCACGATCGGGCCGGCCGTGGTGAAGGCGCTGCGCCCGCATACGGCCAAGCCGTTCGACGTCCATCTGATGATCTCGCCGGTCGATCTCTACCTGGATGCCTTCGCCGAGGCGGGGGCCGACTGCATCACCGTCCATCCTGAAGCCGGGCCGCACATCCATCGCACGATCCAGCACATCAAGGGGCTGGGCAAGCGCGCCGGCGTGGTGCTCAATCCCGGTACGCCCGCCAAGATGCTCGATTATCTCATCGACATGGTCGATCTGGTGCTGGTGATGAGCGTCAATCCCGGCTTCGGCGGCCAGCGCTTCATCGACAGCCAGCTCAAGAAGATCGCCGCGATTCGCAAGATGATCGACGCCTCGGGCCGCGCGATCGATCTCGAGGTGGACGGCGGCGTCGATGCCGGCCACGCCGCCCGCTGCATCGCCGCGGGCGCCGACGCGCTGGTTGCCGGCACCGCGGCGTTCAAGGGCGGGCCGGATGCCTATGCCGCCAACATCGCCGCGCTGCGCGGGGATCCGATCGCGGCATGAACGACCTGTCGCCCGATACGCAGCCCGACGGCATCGAAGAGGGCAAGCGCCTGATGCGGGTCGGCGGCGACAAGGGGCTCAGCCTCGCCGAACGCCTGACGGAGCGTTTCCACAAGCTGACCTGGCGCACCCCGATCCATACCATGCGGCTGAAGGGTCGCTATCCGTTGAAGCTGATCGCGGTGCCCGACGACCCCGTCGTGGGGGACGTCAAGCGCGGCCAGATGCTGCTGCGGGGCGAGATCGGATGGCGCGGCGAACAGCATCCGATCGATACGCTGGCGTTCAAGCGCGGCGACTGGGGAAAGCCCTTCGCCGAATATCTGCACAGCTTCGCCTGGCTGCGCGATCTGTCCACCGTCGCGACGCGGGCGCAGGGCGCGCCGATCGCCGAACAGCTGATGGCGCGCTGGCTCGACGAATATGCCGACAAGATCGATGCGCTCGCCTGGCGTCCCGACCTCTGGGGCCGCCGCCTGCTGTTCTGGACGGCGCATGCGCCCCTGATCCTGTCGTCCACCGATCTCGTCTATCGGTCCAGCGTGCTCAACACGCTCGCGCGGGGCGCACGGCACCTCGATAGGGGTGCGGACAAGGCTGCTCCCGGCGCGCAGCGGATCGCGGCATGGTGCGGGGTCGTCGCCGCCGGGCTGCTGATTCCGGGCGGCGATCCGCGGCGCAGTTTCGGCGAAGCGGGGCTGGCACGGGCGCTCGCCTCAGGGCTCAGCGCCGACGGCGGGTCGGTTTCGCGCAGCCCGGCGATGTTGCTCGACACGATCATGCTGCTCGCGATGCTGCGGGAAACCTATGCGGCGCGGCGCGAGGACCTGCCCGAAGCGGCGCAGGCGGCACTCGCCCGCGCGGTTGCGGCACTGCTCGGCACGACGCACGGCGATCACATGCTGTCCAGCTGGCAGGGCGGGGGGCCATCCACGCCGGACACGATCGCCGCGGTGATCGAGGCGAGCGGCATCCGCACCCGTCCGCTCCGCCAGGCGCGCGACTGGGGCTATCAGCGGCTTGCCGCCGGTGGCGCCGTGCTGATCGTCGACGCGGCGCCGCCGCCCGTCGCCAAGCTGGTCGAGGGCGGCTGCGCATCGACGTTGGCGTTCGAATTTTCCGATGGCGGATCGCGCTTGATCGTCAATTGCGGGGGTGCCCGCGCCGCGGTCGCGCAATTGCCCGCGAGCTTTGCCGAGGGCCTGCGGACCACGGCCGCGCATTCGACGCTGATCGTCGGCGATTCCAACTCCACCGCGATCCACGCGGACGGCACGCTGGGCCGCGGCGTCGCCGAGGTGGAGCTGTCGCGGCAGGAGTCGGACGTCGCCAGCCGGATCGAGGCGAGCCACGACGGCTATGTCCGCCGCTGGGGCTTCGTCCACCGCCGCCAGTTGATGCTGACCGGCGACGGCAAGGAATTGCGCGGCGAGGATGCGCTGCTGCCGCAGGGCCGCAAGCGCAAGATCGGCGTCGTCCCCTTCGCGGTCCGCTTCCATTTGGGTGCGGGTGTGCAGGCATCGCCGACCGCCGACGGCCTTGCGGCGCTGCTGCGCCTGCCGGGCGGCGCGCTGTGGCAGTTCCGCTGTCGTGGGGGTGCGTTGACGATCGAGGATTCGCTGTGGATCGACGGTGAGGGCCGCCCGATCGCGACGCAGCAGCTCGTGGTCGGTGGCGAGGCGCCTGCCGGCGGCGCCAACGTCAGCTGGGCGTTGAAGCGCGCGATCTGACCTGTTCGGACCGGTGTTCCGCCGCTAGGGGGACGCTCGCGAAGCCGTAGAGGAACCCCATGTCGACGATCGCCATCAAACGCGCCCTGCTCTCCGTGTCCGACAAGACCGGGATCGTCGCGCTGTCACGGGATCTCGCCGCGAAGGGGGTCGAACTCGTCTCCACCGGCGGCACCGCCAGGGCCTTGCGCGAGGCGGGGCTGGACGTGCGCGACGTGTCCGACCTCACCGGCTTTCCCGAGATGATGGATGGCCGCGTCAAGACCCTGCACCCGATGGTACACGGTGGTTTGCTCGCGGTGCGCGACGATCCAGACCATGCCGCCGCCATGGCCGAACATGCGATCGGCGCGATCGACTTGGTGGTGGTCAACCTCTATCCGTTCGAGGCGACCGTCGCACGCGGTGCCGACCGCGACACCGTGATCGAGAATATCGACATCGGCGGCCCGTCGATGGTGCGCTCCGCCGCGAAGAACCATGCCTATGTGGCGATCGTCACCGATCCGGCCGACTATGCCATCGTCGCATCGGGCGAAACCACCCTCGAACAGCGCAAGCGCTTCGCGGCCAAGGCGTTCGCCGCCACCGCCAGCTATGACGGCGCGATCGCCCGCTGGTTCGGCACCGTCGATCAGGCCGAAGCTTTCCCCGCCGTCCTGCCGGTCACGATGACCCGCGCAGCGTCGCTGCGCTATGGCGAGAACCCGCACCAGTCCGCCGCCTTCTACACCGCGGGCGACGGGGTGCGCGGCATCGGCCAGGCGCGGCAGGTGCAGGGCAAGGCACTGTCGTACAACAACCTCAACGACGCCGACGCCGCGCTGGAGCTGATCGCGGAATTCCGCGATGCCGCGCCCACCTGCGTCATCGTCAAACACGCCAATCCCTGCGGCGTCGCCACCGCCGCCACGCTCGAACAGGCCTATGCCGAAGCCTTCGCCTGCGACACGGTGTCGGCGTTCGGCGGCATCATCGCCGTCAACCGGCCCCTGGACGCCGCGACCGCGAAGGCGATCACCGGCATCTTCACCGAAGTGGTCGTCGCCCCCGATGCGGACGACGAGGCGCTGGCGCTGTTCGCCGCGAAGAAGAACCTGCGCCTGTTGCTGACCGGCAACCTGCCGGATGCGAGCCGCGCGGGCCTGTTCGCCAAGTCGATCGCCGGCGGCTGGCTGGTGCAGGATCGTGACGCCGGCACGCCCGGCGAGCTGACGGTGGTGACGAAGCGCGCGCCCACCGCGCAGGAACTCGCCGACTGTCGTTTCGCCTGGACGGTGGCCAAGCACGTCAAGTCGAACGCCATCGTCTATGCAAGGGACGGCGCGACCGCCGGCGTCGGTGCCGGCCAGATGAACCGCCTGGAATCCGCGCGCATCGCGGCATGGAAGGCGAAGGACGCGGCCGACAAGGCGGGTTGGAGCGAACCGCGCACGATCGGTTCGGCGGTGGCGTCGGACGCTTTCTTCCCCTTCGCCGACGGCCTGCTCGCCGCGGTGGAAGCGGGCGCGACCGCGGTGATCCAGCCGGGCGGATCGATTCGCGACGACGAGGTGATCGCCGCCGCCGATGCGGCAGGGCTGGCGATGGTCTTCACCGGCATGCGCCACTTCCGCCACTGAGTGTTCAGGGGCTGGCTACAGCCCCAGCCGCCGCTCCAACCACGCCGCCGCGGCCTCCGGCGTGCGCTTGTCGGTATCGCGATCGACCTGGTAATTGGCCTCGCGCATCGCCGCGACCGGAATCCGCCCGACCAGCGGCGCCAGCGCGGCGACGAAGGCGGCATCCCTGGCGCGCGAGGGCGCGACCATCAGCAGGGCATCGTAGCTCGGGATCGCATGCCGCGGATCGCCCAGCACCGTCAGCCGGTCCGCCGCAATGCGCCCGTCCGATGAAAAAGCGGAGATGACGTCCGCCTCGCCGCTCGCCAGTGCGCGATACATGAACGTCGGCGCGTAGGGGGTCGTGGCCTTGAAGCGCAACGGATAGGATCTGCGCACCGCCGCCCACTCCGGCCGCTCCAGGAATTCCAGGTCGCTGCCCAGCGTCAGTTCCGGCGCCGCGTCGACGAGGTCGGCCAGGCTGGCGATGCCCCGCCGCCTGGCGTCGTCGCCCCGCATCGCGAAGGCATAGGCGTTTTCGAACCCCAAGGCGCCGATCAGCCGCACGCCGCTCGTCGCCTGTGTCCATCTGCCGATCGCACCGGCCATGGCTTTGGGGTCCGGCACGTCCTTGCGACGCATCGGTCCCGTCCACAGGGTGCCGGCATATTCGACATAGACGTCGACGTCGCCGCCGCGCAGCGCGCCGTAGATGACGGCCGATCCCAGCCCGTCGCGATAACGGACTGTGTAGCCCGCGCGGGTCAGCCGATCGCCGATGAGGCGGGCGAGGATATATTGCTCGCTGAAGTTCTTCGCCCCGATCGTTACCACCTTGCCGCCGCCGGCGCGGTGCCACAGCGGCGCGGTCGCCAGCAGCAGCCCGGCGAGCAGCGCGACACATGCCCCGATCCACATGCCGCGCCGGCGATGCGCGATGCCGCGCTCGATCAGCCCGATCAGCATGTCGGCGGCGAGCGCGAGGCCGGCGGCGGCGAAGCAACCGGCCAGCACCAGCGCCCAGTTCTGCGTCTGCAGGCCGGCGAAGATCATGTCTCCCAGGCTCGGCTGGCCGACCGTGGTGGACAGCGTCGCCGCGCCGATCGTCCATACGGCGGCGGTGCGGATGCCGGCGATCAGCACGGGTGCGACGAGCGGAGCCTCGACCAGCCGCAGCGTCTGGCCGGGCGTCATGCCCACCGCCTGCGCGGCCTGCCGTACCGCGGGATCGATGCCGGTCAGTCCGGCGACGCCGTTGCGGATGATCGGCAACAGCGCATAGAGCGTTAGCGCGATCAGCGAGGGCAGGAAGCCCAGCGCCGGGATGCCGCCCCCGACCAGCGCCGACACCCACAACAGCAGCGGATAGAAAAGCGCGAGCAGCGCCAGACTCGGGATCGTCTGGACGAGGCTTGCGAAGCCCAGGATGACGCCGCCCGCGCGCGGGCGCCGTGTCGCCACGATCGCCAGCGGCAGGCTGATCGCGATGCCGAGCGCCAGCGCCGCTGCCGACAGCAGCACATGCTGCGCCAGCAGCGGCGGCACCCGGCCGAGCGCGTCCAGAAAGGCGTTCATGCCGACAAGGCGCGCAGGCGTTCGGCCTGCTGCCGCGGCACCGCGACCAATGCCTGCGCCGCGTCGCCACCATCGCCGTTCAGCAGCGCGGTGGGGGTCGCATCCGCGACGATCCGGCCCGCCTGCATCACCAACACGCGGTCGGCGAGCAGCAGCGCCTCTGCCATGTCGTGGGTGACGAGGATGGTGGTGAGGCCCAGCCGGTCGTGCAACCGCCGGATCTCGCCGCCCAGCGCGTCGCGCGTCACCGGGTCGAGGGCGCCGAACGCCTCGTCGAGCAGCAGCAGCTTCGCCCCCGGCGCCAGCGCCCGCGCGATCGCGACGCGCTGGCGCTGACCGCCCGACAAAGCGTCCGGCATCCGGTGCGCGACGTCATGCGGCAGCGCGACGAGGTCGAGCAACTCCGCCACATTGGCCGGTGGCTCGCCGGCGATGCGCGGGCCGATGCCGATATTCTCGGCGACGGTCATGTGCGGAAACAGGCCGATGCTCTGGAAGACATAGCCGATGCGTCGCCGCAGGGCGGGGGCAGGGCCGCTCGCCACGTCCTCGCCATCGATCAGCACGCGACCCGCGGTCGGTTCGATCAGGCGATTGATCGTCTTGAGCAGGGTCGACTTGCCCGATCCCGACGCGCCGACCAGCGCCACGAAACTGCCCGCCTCGACCACGAGCGAGACATCGTCGACCGCCAGCGTTTCGCCATAGCGTTTGACGACGGCGTCGAAGCGGAGCGATTCTGCTGGCATGTGCCGCGACGATGCGGGATGCCGGGTGCAAAGTCCAACGAATGGGCGGGAACGAGAGGCTGACCATGAGCGACGTGCGCGCGATCTTCATCACCGGGGGCGGATCGGGCATCGGCCGTGCCGTCGCCCGGCTGTTCTCCAGCCGCGGCTGGCGGGTCGGGATCGCCGACGTCAACGCCGCCGGCCTTGCCGAGACGGCCGCGACGATGCCCGGCGGGATGGTCGAACGCTATGTCATGGACGTGCGTGATCGGGATGCATGGACCAGCAACCTCGATGCCTTCACCTGGGCGAGCGGCGGACGGCTCGACGTCCTGTTCAACAATGCCGGGATCGGCACCGGCGGCCCGCTGGCCGAGGCGGGCTTCGACGACATCGATCGGACGGTGGCGATCAACTTCACCGGTGTGCTCAACGGCGCGCGGATCGGCCATGCCTATCTGGCGAAGACGCCGGGATCGGTCCTGCTCAACACTTCGTCCGCGTCCGGTATCTACGGTTCGTCGGGCCTCGCCACCTATTCGGCGACCAAGTTCGCGGTGCGTGGGCTCAGCGAGGCGTTGGACGGCGAATGGCATCGCGAAGGGATCAAGGTGCGCTGCCTGCTGCCGAGCTTCATCGAGACGCCGCTGCTCGACGGTGTCGCCGGCGGCACCAATCGTTCGATCCGTGAGGCGGTGACCGGCGCGGGGCTGGAACTGACCCCCGTCGAGGCGGTGGCGGAAGCGGCGTGGAAGGCGGTGCACGGCGATCAGGTCCACACCTATGTCGGCAAGACCGCCGAACGCCTGCGCTTCGCCGCGCGATGGATGCCCGGCGTGCTGCGCAAGCGCATGCGGCGCTCACTGCGCTAGCGGGGGCGAGGGTTACCGCCGCCCAAGCCCTCACTCATCCACGATCGCGTCGATCGCCTCGGCCATCTCGACGTCGCGCCCCGACAAACCGCCTGCGTCATGCGTCGTCAGCAGGATTTCGACACGATTATAGACGTTGCGCCATTCGGGGTGATGGTTCGCCTTTTCCGCCATCAGCGCGACCTGCGTCATGAAGCCGAACGCCTCGACGAAATCGGCGAAGACCAGGCTGCGGGTGATCGCATCGCGCGCCTCGTCGTAATCCCATTCGGGCAGGCCATCGAGCGCATCGGCGCGTTCGGCTTCGCTGAGGGGCTCGATCATCGTGTCGTCTTCCTTGCTGGACGGGTCGGGCAAGGGGTATGGCGGCGATGATGGGTGGGCAAGATGCTTATGGGCCGGCGCCGGACGCCGACGTGATAGAGCGCATCGCGCGCGACACCATCGCGCGATTGCCGGCGGCCTTTGCAGCGCATCTGGGCGACGTGCTGTTGCTGGTCGAGGAGGTGGCGGACGACGAAACGCTCGCCGCGCTGGGCATCGATCATCCGCTCGATCTCACCGGTCTGTATCACGGCCGGCCGGTCGGCGAAAAATCGTCGATGGACTCGGGGGCGATGCCCGATCGCATCCATTTGTATCGGCAGGCGATCCTTGCCGAATGGGTCGAAACGGGGGTGCGGCTCGACGACCTTGTCCGTCACGTCACCATCCACGAGGTCGGCCATCACTTCGGCCTGTCCGACGACAATATGCACACGCTGGAAGACGCGGTGGCGGATTGACCACGCTCGCGTTCGAATCGGTCGACTGCTGGCGCCGCGAGACCCTGCTGTTCGAACGGTTGAGCTTCGCGCTCGTCGCGGGCGATGCCGCGCTGATCACCGGCCCGAACGGCGTCGGCAAATCCAGTCTGGTTCGGATCGCCGCCGGCGTGTTGCGACCGACCGCAGGCCGGGTGGATCGCGACGGTGCGCTGGCATGGCTGGGCGAGGCCCATGCGCTCGACCCCGAACTGCCGCTGCGGCGGGCGATGGCCTTCTGGACCGGCCCACGCGCGGAAGCGGCGCTGGCGGAGGTCGACCTGATCCACCTGCGCGACGTGCCGGTGCTGGTCCTGTCGACCGGGCAGCGCCGCCGCGCGGGATTGGCGCGCGTCTGGGGGGCGGACGCGCCGATCTGGCTGCTCGACGAGCCCGCCAACGGCCTGGATGCGGAGGGCGTCACCCGCTTGGAGGCGATGATTGCGGCGCATCGTGCCGCGGGCGGGATCGCGCTCGTCGCCACGCACCAGCCGATCGCCATGCCGGGCGCGCTGCACATCGGGCTCGGTCGATGCGACTGACGACGCTTATCCGCCGCGACCTGCGCCGCGCGTGGCTGGATGGCGGCGCGGCCCGGCCCATAGCCTTCTTCCTGCTCGTGGCGACGCTGTTCCCCTTTGCGATCGGTCCGGACGCGGCGATGCTGGCGCGGATCGGCGGCGGCGTGATCTGGGCGGCGGCGCTGCTCGCGGCGCTGCTGCCGGTCGATCGGCTGGTCGGGCCGGACCTGGAGGCGGGGGTGATCGATCAACTAGCGATCCGCGACATTCCTCTGCCGCTCGTCGCCCTTGCCCGCATGCTGGCGCACTGGCTGGCGTTCGCGCCGCCGATGATGCTCGCCGGCGTCGTCGTCGCCGGGCTGTTCGACCTTTCGGCGGTGACGCTGTGGCGGGTCGAACTGGGCCTGCTCGTCGGGACGCCCGGTCTTGCGGCGCTCGCGGTGGCCACATCGGCGTTGGTCGCCGGGCTGCGCGGCAGCGGGGCGGTGGCGGGGCTGGTGATGCTGCCGCTGGCCATCCCGCTGCTGATCTTCGGTGCGGGTTCGATCGAGGACGGCGTCGCGGCGCTGAAGCTGCTCGGCGCGGTCAGCCTGTTGCTGACGGCGGGCGCGCCATGGATCGCCGCCGCGGCGATCCGGGCCGGGCTGGACTAGCCACGGCGATCGCGACGGGACGCAGCACCGGCCGCGCCCCGTCCGTGTGGTTCAGCGGCCCGCGACGTCGTGGTCGTGCGGTTCCTGCCCCTGGGCCTTGGCTGCGTCGTAGCGCTCGATCGCCTCGCGCGTGATGCGCTTCGCCTCGTCGGCATCGCCCCATACGCCGATGCGGACCCACTTCTTCTTTTCGAGGTCCTTGTAGTGGGTGAAGAAGTGCTCGATCTGTTCGAACACGATCTCGGGCACGTCGGCGCGGCCGCCGACGTTGCTGTAATAGGGAAACACCTCGTCCACCGGCACGCAGACGAGCTTTTCGTCGCCGCCGGCCTCGTCTTCCAGGTTCAGCACCGCGATCGGCCGTGCGCGCACGACGCAGCCCGGGATGAACGGCGAGCGGGCGATCACCAGCGCGTCGAGCGGGTCGCCGTCGGGCGACAGCGTGTGCGGCACGAAGCCGTAGTTCGCCGGATAGCGCATCGGCGTGTGCAGGATTCGATCGACGAACAGCGCGCCGCTCGCCTTGTCGAATTCATATTTCACGGGCTCGCCGCCGGTCGGCACCTCGATGATGACGTTGAGGTCGTCGGGCGGATTCTTGCCGACCGGAATCAGATCGATACGCATGGAAGTCCCTTGTTGTCCTGACCGGCTGCCCTCAGCGCGGCGCGAGAAGTTTGTCGAGCCCGGTGTCGCCGGTGCCAATCTTCTGCAGGCGCGGATAGCGGGGGCCGCCATGATAGTCGATGGCGACTTCGCGGAAGCGCGGCCCGTTCTTGACGAGCAGGCGGATCGGCTCCTTCGACGTTTGCGCCGTGACGATCGCGGCCTTGATGACATCGCCGCTGTAGGCGACGCCGTTCACCGCCTGGATCACGGTGCCGACGTCGATGCCCGCCTTGAACGCCGGCGAATCCCAGATCGAGGCGGCGACCTCCCCGTCCTTGGCGATCGACAGGCCGATCGAATAGGCGACGTTGGTGCCGCCCGACTTTTCGGCGCTGGTGAAGTATTTGGTCGGTTCCGCGGTATAGACGAGCTTGTAGCCGTTCATCGCGAAGCCGTTGACCGGCGCGGGCTGGCCCGTTTCGGTGATCCGGCGGCGCAGGAACCCCGCCCAGTCATAGGGCTGGATCGCGTTGAGCGTCGCGGCGACGTCGTCGAACGTGTAGGTCAGTTCGCCCCAGTCGCCATCGCGCACGCCGAAGAAGGCGCGGGCGAAATCGTCGATCGACTTGGTGCCGCCCGACTGCTGACGGAGCATGGCATCGACCTCCATCCACACCATCAGGCCTTCGTTGTAGTAATCCTCGCTGCGCTGCCAGCTCGTCCAGCCCTTCGGCCGGCGCGACGAGATGATCGGATCGTTGGTGGTGTCGAGCAGGTTGCGCCACTGCCGCGCCGGCGCGAGGTCGTAGCTGCCCGCGATGCCCGCATAGGCGTCGAGCGTGTCCTGCTTGCTGACCAGACCGGATCGCGCCTGCAGCACATAGCCCCAGAACTGCGTTTGTCCTTCGTACACCCACAAGAGCGAATCGCGCATCGGCGTGCGGTAATCGGGCGTCCACAGGTCGGCGCCACGGCGGAACTTGCCGTCCCAGCTATGCGTGAACTCGTGCGGCAGCAGGTTGCGCGCGGCGACGTTGCCGTCCCATTCGGTGAAATAGGTTGGCCGCGTGCCGTCCTCGGACGAGCGGTGATGCTCCAGCCCGATCCCGCCGAGCTGGTCGCTGAGCGACACCAGGAACTCGTAATGGTCGTAATGCTGCGCGCCGAAGGTCTTCACCGCCTGATCGACCAGGCGGCGGTGCGCCTCGATCTGTTCGGGCTTGGCGGCGAGCTGTTCGGGCGAATCGGCGAAGACGTTGAGGTCGACGCGCGGCGATAGCGCCCAAACCTTGCCGTAGCGGCCGGCGAGCACCGGCGAATCCATCAGGATTTCGTAGTTCGTCCTGTCATAGGTGTAGGTCGAGGCATTGACGCCCGAGCCCGTCTTCGCCGGCACCGCGCCCGCCGCCGTCCATCCGGCGGGGAATTTGGCGGTCATCTGGATCGGAATCTGCCGCGTGAAATAGCCGGCCGGATACAGGCTCATCGAAATGGGCTCGAGGCTGATGAGGTTGGGCGTGACGACGACGCGGCCCTGTTCGCCCTTGGTCGCGGACAGGAACTGGAACTCCGCATCCAGCGTCTTCACGCCGGCGGGCACTTCAATGTGGAAGGCGTACACATCGACGGTGTCGCGCGTCCACGGCAGGATCTTGCCATTGCCGCGGATGATCAGGCCGCCCAGCTTCTCGATCTCGCCACGCGGCGTGTGCGCGCCGGGCAGCCACTTCGGGAACAACAGCGCCATCGGGCCGGATTTGGCGACGGGGATCGTTTCGCGGACGCGGAAGATGCCGCGTTCGGTATCGGTCGCGTCGACGTCGAGCTTGA
>CAYQPM010000022.1:0-24675 GCA_964419295.1 uncultured Stakelama sp.
ATCCTGCTCGATCCGCCCAAATACGGCCGCGGACCGGAGGGCGAATTGTGGCGGCTGGAGGAAGACCTGCCGCGACTGATCGCCGACTGTCGCCGGCTGATCGACGCGGACAGCCGCTTCCTGTTCCTCACCGTCTATGCGGTGCGCATGTCGGCGCTGGCGATCGGCGAACTGATCCGCCAGCATTTCGCCGATCTGCCCGGCAAGGTGGAATGCGGGGAACTGGGCGTGCGCGAGGAAGCGCGCGGCCTCGCCCTGCCGACCGCGATCTGGGCGCGCTGGAGCCGCTGACGCGATCGTCTTCGAGCAACGGCGAGCAAGAATTCGTTACGGAACGCTGCCCCCGTTCAAGTCTTGTTGCAGGTGATGATAGCAACAGGAAGGATGAAGGCCAGATGATGCGGTTCGATAACGATCCAGACACGAACCAGCAAGACGATCGGGACATGTCTCCATTATGGGGACGCCTCGCCCTGGTCGCATTCGGATTGGCGTTGCTGGTGTTCCTGACCGCGATCGATCATCAGAAATGGTTCGAACTGCGGCCCGCCACCGGCACGGCGGCGGCCATGGCCTATGCATCGGATCAGACGCCACGCTCCTGATCCGACCGCCCGACGGGTGGCGCCGCCGTTCCTACGCCAGAAACGGCGCCGCCACCTCGGGCCGCACCCGCAGCAGGCGGCCGGTGGCGCGCTCCAGCAGCGCCCAGGTGGTCACCGCCTCCACCTTCACCCGGCCGTCGGCGCCGAGGAAGCGGACGTGCCGGTCGAACCGCGCACCCTTCGGCGGCTCGGGCACCCAGGTTTCGCCGGTCACCGTCTCGCCGGCCGCGACGTTGCCGCGATAGTCGATCTCATGCCGCGTCACGACCCACACCATCGTCTCGCGATGTTCGGCGGGCGCCACCGCCTCCCAATGCGCAACCGCGATGTCCTGGATCCAGCGCACCCACACCGCATTGTTGACGTGGCCCAGCTCGTCGATGTCCGCATCCGTCGCGGTGATCGTCAACGAGAAGCGCGTGCTCATGGCTCCCGCTTCCGCCACCAACGGATCGCACCGAACACCAGACCCAGCACCACCGCCGCCAGCGCCACCCACAGCCACTGCCGGCCATGCGGTCGATAGCGGCCGAGCAATTCCGCTACGCCGGTCCCGAACACATAGCCCAGGCTGGTGAACAGCACCGCCCACAGGCTGGCGGCGACCGCGTTGATCCACAGGAAGGTGCGGGTCGGCACATGGCTCGTGCCGATGGCGATCGGGCTGACCGTGCGCAGGCCATAGAGGAAGCGGAAGGCGAAGATGAAGCCGATCGGATAGCGTTCCAGCGTGTCGAGCGCCTTGGCGAACGCGGGCTTGGCCTGCGCCCGCCGAACCCAGCGATGACCACGGAACCGACGTCCCATGGCGAAGAACCCCTGATCGGCGACGAACGAGCCCACCGCCGCCGCGATCATCGCGCCGGGCAACGACAGCATACCTTCATGCGCAAACAGACCGCCGGCGAGGACCATCGTCTCCCCCTCCAGCCCCGCGCCGAGGAACACCGCGGCCAGCCCGTATCGGGCGACGAGCGCCTCGATCGTCAGGATTCGATTCCCAGCTGCCAGAGGACGAAGGCATGCTCTTCCGCCGCCTCGCGCAGCGATTCGAACCGGCCGGACTTGCCGCCGTGGCCGGCGCCCATGTTGGTCTTGAGCAACAGCACGTTGTCATCGGTCTTCGTCGCGCGCAGCTTCGCCGCCCATTTCGCCGGCTCCCAATAGGTCACGCGCGGGTCGTTGAGGCCGCCCGAGATGAACATCGGCGGATAGGCCTGCGCGACGACATTGTCATAAGGGCTGTAGGACCGGATCAGCGCGAATGCGGCGTCGTCCTCGATGGGATTGCCCCATTCCGGCCACTCGCCGGGCGTCAGCGGCAGGTCGGCGTCCAGCATCGTGTTGAGCACGTCGACGAACGGCACGTCGGCGATCACCGCCCCCCACAGGCCCGGATCGGAATTGACGATCGCGCCCATCAACTCGCCGCCCGCCGATCGGCCCGCGGTGGCGATCCGGCCGACGCTGGTCCAGCCGCCGTCGATCAACCCCTTGGCGACATCGACGAAGTCGTTGAACGTGTTGGAGCGCTTTTCCAGCTTGCCGTCGTGATACCATTGCTGGCCCAGGTCGTCGCCGCCGCGGATGTGGGCGATGGCATAGGCGAAGCCGCGATCGAGCAGCGACAGCCGGCCGGTCGAGAATCCGGGCGGGATCGCATAGCCATAAGCGCCATAGGCATAGAGGAACAACGGCTCGGTCCCGTCGCGCTTGAACTCGGCGGGATAGACGATCGACACCGGCACCTCGGTCCCGTCACGCACCGCGATCTTGATCCGTTCGGTGCGATAGCCGCCCGCTTCATAACCTGCGGGGATCTCCTGCACCTTCAATACCGTCAGCGCGCCGGTAGCGACGTCATAGTCGTACACCGTCCCCGGCGTGACCATCGATTCGTATCCGAGCCGCAATGTGTCCACGGCATATTCCGGGTTGTCGCCCAGCCCGGCGGCATAGCTCGCCTCGGGAAAGTCGATCCGCTGCGGCACCGTCGGCGCGTCGTAGCGGTGGATCGCGATCTGGTCCAAACCGTCGAGCCGCCCCTCGACCACGAAGAAGTCGCGGTAGCATTCGACGCCGGTCATATAGAAATGCCGGTCGGCGGGTATCAGTTCGCGCCAATCGCCGGGCGCTTCGACGCTGGCGGTGCACAGCCGCCACATCGGGTCCGTATCGTTGGTGTGGATGAACAGCGTGCCGTCGTGCGCATCGACGTCATATTCGCGCCCCTCCTGCCGGGGCGCGACCAGGATCGGCTCGGCGAAAGGATCGCCGGCCGGCAGCAGCCGGATTTCGCTGGTGACATGGTCGCCGGTGCCGATCACGATCCACTGCCGGTCGCTCGTCTCGGCGACCGCGACGCGATAACCCTCGTCATCCTCGTGAAACAGCTCGACGTCATCGGCGACCGGCGTGCCCAGCCGGTGAAAGCGCGCATTGTCGGTCCGCCACTGGTCGTTTGCGACACCGTAGAGGAACCCGGCATCGTCGCTGGTCCAGACGATTTCGGAGAGCATCCCCGGGATCACCTCGGGCAGGTGCTCGCCGCTGTCGAGATCCTTGACCCGCACCTCGAACCGCTCGGCACCGCTGTCGTCGATCGCATAAGCGAGATAGCGGCCGTTGTTGCTGACCGCGAACGCGCCCAGCCGGAAATACTCCTTGCCCTCCGCCAGCGCCGGCTCGTCGAGCAGCAGCTGGTCGTCGCCCCCCGCCACGGGCTTGCGCCACCATTTGCGATACTGCCCGCCCGTCTCGTACGCCGTCCAGTAGATCCAGTCGCCGTCCTTCTGGGGCACGGACGATTCGTCTTCCTTGATCCGCGCCTTCATCTCCTCGTACAACCGGTCGATCAGCGGCCGATGCGGTGCCATCACCTGCTCGAAATAGGCGTTCTCCGCCGCTAGATAGGCGAGCACATCGGGGTCGCCGACCTCGGGATAGTTCGGGTCCTTCAACCAGGCATAGGGATCCTCGATCGTCACGCCATGCGCGGTGAAGCTGTGCGGACGACGTTCGGCGACGGGGGGAGCGAGGTCGGTCATGCGTCCGCCTTAGCGGTGGGAGGCACGATCGTCATGCCATTCCCTCCGCGATCGGCAACGATCGGGAAACACGTCTGCGGTTGCACCCCTTGGGTGTGCTCGGCATGACGACGGGCGATAACAAGGGGAACGAACGGATGGCCGGCGGACTGGTCGCGCTGCTCGACGACATCGCGGCCATGGCGAAGCTCGCCGCCGCCAGCCTGGACGACGTCGCGGGCGCGGCGGGCAAGGCGGGTGCGAAGGCCGCGGGCGTCGTGATCGACGACACGGCGGTGACGCCGACCTATGTCGTCGGCCTCAGCCCGGCGCGCGAACTGCCGATCATCTGGAAGATCGCGCGGGGCTCGCTGCGCAACAAGCTCGTCTTCCTGCTGCCTGCCGCGCTGATCCTCAGTGCGCTCGCACCCTGGGCGATCACGCCGATCCTGATGCTGGGCGGCGCCTTCCTCTGCTTCGAGGCGGCGGAGAAGATCCTGGGTGCGCTCACCGGCCACGGCCATGGCGAAGAGGCCGCGGCGGTCACCGACCCTCAGGAACTGGAGGATCGGCAGGTCGCCGGCGCCATCCGCACCGACCTGATCCTGTCGGGCGAGATCATGGCGATCGCGCTCGGCGAACTCGGCGACCAGACGCTGGTCAACCAGGCGATCGCGCTCGCCGTGGTCGGCGTTGCGATCACCGCCGGCGTTTACGGCGTGGTCGCGCTGATCGTAAAGATGGACGACATCGGCCTGCATCTCGCCCGCAAGCCCGGCGCCGCGTCGCAGGCGTTCGGTCGCGGCCTGGTCGCCGCGATGCCGCGGGTGCTCAATGCTCTCTCGCTGATCGGTACGGCCGCGATGGTATGGGTCGGCGGCGGCATCATCGTTCACGGGCTGGAGGCGTTCGGCTTCACCGGTTTGCCGCACGCGATCCACGCCGCGGCCGAGGGCGCCGCCCATGCGATCGACACGCTGCCCGGCGTGGTGACGTGGCTGGTGACCGCGATCGGATCGGGTATCTTCGGCTTGATCGTCGGCGGCGTCGTTGCGGGCGTGCTGCACCTGCTTCCCCGCAAGGCGCACTGATCCCCTCATCCACGTTCCGGTTGCCGAATGCACGACGAAGGAAAGCCGCGCGCGTCCGTCCCCGATCGCACCTGTCATCGATCGTTCCCGTGTGGCACGGTCACGCGAACGCTCGATCGACACGGACACCATCATGACCCCGCATGCCGCCCGCCTCGCCGCCCTGCGCGCCGAACTCGACCGCCTTGGCCTCGATGGCTTCGTCGTCCCGCTGACCGACGAACATATGAGCGAATATGTCGGCGATTACGCGCAGCGGCTCGGCTGGCTCACCGGGTTCGCCGGATCCGCCGGCACCGCGGCGGTGCTGAAGGACCGCGCGGCGATCTTCGTGGACGGCCGCTACACGTTGCAGGTGCGCGAACAGGTTTCGGCGGAGGATTGGTCCTACGTCCCCGTACCGCAGCACAGCGTCGCCGGCTGGCTGGCGGCGCAGGTCGCCGAGGGCGATCGCATCGGCTACGATCCGTGGCTGCACACCAGCGATTGGGTTCGCGACACCGCCGCCGCCCTCGCCGATCATGATGCCGCGCTGGTGCCCGTCGCCGCCAATCCGATCGACGCGATCTGGCCCGACCGCCCCGCCCCGTCGATGGCTAGGCTGATCGTTCATGACGACGACCATGCCGGCCGCTCGTCCGCCGCCAAGCGCGCGGAAATCGCCGACTGGCTGGCGGAACAGCGCGCGGATGCAGTCGTCCTCACCGCGCTCGATTCGATCGCCTGGGCACTCAACGTCCGCGGCGACGATGTCGCGCATACGCCGGTGGCGCTGTCCTATGCCATCGTCGGCAGTGACGGCACCACCGACCTGTTCGTCGCCCCCGACAAGATCGACGACACGGTGCGCCAGCATATGGGCAATGCGGTTCGCCTGCACGATCGCGCCGCTTTCGCCGCAGCGTTGCGCCGATATTCCGGCCGGCGCGTCGCGGCCGATCCCGAGCGCGCCGTCGCGGCGATCTTCGACGCGCTTGGCGAAGGCGGTGCCAGGGTGCTGCCGCTGCGCGACCCGGTCGTGCTGGCCAAGGCGCTAAAGAACGCCGCCGAAATTGCCGGACATCGTGCCGCCTCCCGGCGTGACGGTGCGGCGCTCACCCGCTTCCTGCGCTGGGTCGAGATCGCCTGTCCTGCCGGCGATCAGACCGAATTGAGTGCGGCGGCCAAGCTGCTGGACTATCGCCAGGCCACCGGCCGCCTGCTCGATACGTCGTTCGAAACGATTTCCGCCACCGGAGCACATGGCGCCAGCCCGCATTATCGCGTCACCGAGGAATCGAGCGCCCCGATCCTCCCGGGCCAACTCTATCTCGTCGATTCGGGCGGCCAATATGTCGATGGCACCACGGACGTCACCCGCGTGATGCCGATCGGGACCCCCACCGCCGAGATGCGCGACCGCTTCACCCGCGTACTGCAGGGCCACATCGCGATCGCCACCGCGATCTTCCCCGACGGCACGATGGGCGGACAGATCGATGCATTCGCCCGCCGACCGCTGTGGGAGGCGGGTCTCGATTTCGCGCACGGCACCGGACACGGCATCGGCAGCTATCTGTCCGTACATGAGGGGCCGCAGCGGATCGCCGCCCCGAATTACCCGGGCGGCGCGGCGCTGGAGCCGTTGCGCGCGGGCATGATGCTGTCCAACGAACCGGGCTATTACAAGGCGGGCGAATACGGCATCCGCATCGAGAACCTGATGCTGACGGTGCCCGTGACCATAGCCGGCGGCGACCCGGACCGCGCGATGCTCGCGTTCGAAACGCTCACCTTCGCGCCGATCGAGCGGACGCTGATTATTGCCGCGCTGCTGTCGGAAAAGGAGCGAGCGTGGCTCGACGCCTATCATGAGCAGGTGGTCGCGACGATCGGAGACCTGCTCGATGAGGAGGACCGCCAATGGCTCGAGGCGAAGTGCGTGCCGATCACGTGATCGACCGGGCGTCGTCCGGGCGGAGAGCCCGGCGTTAGCGCTCCTGTTCGCCCTCGTCCTTCGCGGAAGGCGCGGGAGCCGATGGCCCGTCGCGGCTCGCCGTGGCACGAGCCTGCGCCTTGCGGCGGTGCAGGTTGACCCGCAGTTGCGCCGCCAGCCGCTGCGCTCGCTCGTCCGTCTTCGTCATCCGCCGAACCTAACCACCTTCGCAATCGCTTGACAATCCGGCCGCGGTCGTCTCTAGGCGCGCTTCCCGCGGCGCTCTCGAGCCCGCTGGAAGTGCTGCCGTAGCTCAGTGGTAGAGCGCATCCTTGGTAAGGCTGAGGTCGTGAGTTCAATCCTCACCGGCAGCACCAGCATCTTATGTGATCGCAGGATTGATCCTTCCCTTCGGGGTGACGTCGTTGGCGCGGCTCGCGGCACGATCGGTACGCGCGTTCGTACGATGCGGCTGCGTTGCCGTTCCCCGTTCCAGTTGCCGGCGCAGGGTTGGCCGCTCGTTGTTCCGCTACGCCGGGGCGAGTTGCAGGAACGTCCGCCCCGCGATCCTCGGCATCTCCTCGATCGGCTGACGCACCGTCGTCAGCTCCGGCCGCATGGTCCGTGCAATCTGGCTATTGTCGAAGCAGCCGATGCCCCGTCGCAGTCAGGCCGGAACGACAGCTGAACAGGCCCGGGGCGATCGTGCTGAAGCGACTGCGCTTCCGCTACGATCCGGAGACCGGCCGGCCATCGTCATGTGTGTCGCGCGCGGTCGTGCCGAACAGTTTCCAGCCCAGCGCGGCGGCGGCAAGCAGGCCGACGATCACCCAGGTGAGGTTGCCGAGCAGGCTCGCGATCGTCTGCACCTGGTCGCTGAACGCCCGGCCGAGCGAGACGTAGATCAGCAGCCACAGCAATTCGCCCGCGACGTCCAGCACCAGGAAGCGCGGCCAGGGATATTCGGTCAGCCCGCTGGTGACGTTCACCCACGGACCCAGCGGCCCGATCAGCCAGCGGCTGAAGAACACGCCCCAACCCGCCCAGCGCCGCGAATAGGCCTCGGCCTGCGCCACCTTGTCGGCGCCGCCGATGCGCCGCGTCACCGCGGCCAACAGCGGGCGTCCGCCGTAGCGACCGAAGGCATAGCCGATCTGGTCGCCGACGATCGCGCCGGCGGCCCCCGACAGGACGACCGGCCAGAAGGACAATTCCCCCTGCGCGACGAACGATCCCATCGCGATCAGCGTCAACGAACTGGGAAAGGGCATGCCCGCCGCGGCGAGGATCATCGCGACGAACAGCGCCGGCAGGCCATAGGTGGTGAGCAGTTCGAGCAGCTGTTCGGTCACGCGCCCGGCTTTCGCGGCGGTGCCGATGGCGGCGGTGGTGCGGGCGGCGGATAGGGCGGCCGCGCATGCACGATCGCATGGGTCAGCCGTGCCTCGACCCACGTCATCGATCGTCCGCTGTCACGGGCAATCCGGCCGAGCGGGCGGTGATCGGGGGTGGGCGGCAGGCCGAGCGCACGATGCAGCACATGCGGCGGCACATGGTAGGAATGCGCGACGTAGCCGATCGTCATCCATCGCTCGATCGGTTCGTCTCGGTGCGCGTTCCAGTAGGCCGCCTCGCTGACGGTGCGCACGGCATGATAGCCGGTGAACGCCACCAGGGCGACGAACAGCGCGACCAGCAGCCGTCGGGAAAGCCGATCGCGCGTCATCCGAGCGCGATCCGCGTACCCAGCGCCGCGATCAGCGCGAGCGGCATCGCCACCGCGCCGATCTTCAGGAAGCGCCAGAAACCGATATCCTCGCCCTCACGGCGGATCGCCTGCAGCCACAGGATCGTCGCGAGACTGCCGGTGATCGACAGATTGGGGCCAAGATCGACGCCGATCAGCAGCCCGTCGACGATCAGTCGCGGCGGCTGTGCCTGCGCCACCGCGGTGCTGGCGATCAGGCCGGCAGGAAGGTTGTTCATCAGATTGGACGCGACCGCGAGGATCGTTCCCGCCACCGCCGACGTATGCGCCGGGTCGGCCGAGGCGCTTCGGATCGCCTGCGCCACCCAGCCGATCACGCCGGTCAGGTCGAGCGCCTCGACCAGCACGAACAGTCCCGCGACGAGCGGCAGCACGCTCCACGAGACGTCGCGCAGCAGCGCCACCGGCGACGACCGCGCGATGGCGCAGACCGCCAGCGTCGTCACGATCCCGGCGATCGCCGTCGGCAGGCCCAAGGCGATGTCGAAGGCGGACACCAGCAGCAGCACCGCCGCGGTGGCGACGATGCCGACCAACGCCGCCTTGCCACCCGCGGTCAGCGGCGAGCGCTCGACCGCACTCGCACATGTGCCCGCCAACCGCTTGCGCTCCATCCAGCGCAGCACGAGAAAGGTCACCACGATCGAGGCCAGCGACGGCAGCGCGAACGATCCGAACCATTCGCCGAGCGGCGGCATCTTGCCACCGTACAGGACGAGGTTCGCCGGGTTGGAGATCGGCAGCACGAAGCTCGCCGCATTGGCGATCAGCGCGCAGGCGAACAGCAGCGGCAGCGGGTCGGCCTTCGCCTTCTTGGCCGCGGCATAGACCGCCGGGGTCAGCACCACCGCGGTCGCATCGTTCGACAGGAACGTCGTGGTGACGACTCCGGTGACATAGACGAGCGCGAACAACCGCGCGGTCGATCCCTTGGCATGGATCGCCGCGGTGGCCGCGACCCAGTCGAACAGTCCCTCCGCCCGCGCCACTTCGCTCAGCAGCATCATGCCGATCAGGAAGAGGTAGACGTCGAGCCCCTTCGCCACCGCCCCCGTCGCCGCCGCCATTGGCAGCAGTCCGCACAGCAGCAGCAACGCCGCGCCGGCGACCGCCCAGATCGCTTCCGGCCAGCGGAACGGGCGGGCGATCACCGCAGCGGTGGAGGCGGCGCAAATCCCCCAGGTCGCGCCGGTCGCGAGCATCACCAATGTCGTCCGTTCTTGTTGGGGCCGAGTTGCGTCCCTGCGATGCCATGCTCCGCCCAGGCGCCGATGCTATGGATATCGTGACCCGGTGCGATCGGCACGCCGCGGCGCGGAACGTCGCAGGCGTCGCGGACCAGCACATGGATGGCGTCGCGATCGGTGCCCGCCGTCGCTTCGATCCGGTGCAACCCCGCGTCCAGTGCGACGCAAGCGGTCCACAGCGAGCCGTCGGGTGATCGGGTCATCGCGGCTGCGGGTGCCCCGTCGACGGACAGCATGACCGGATCCCCGGAAAGGCCGAACAGCTTGGCGGTGATCGCGACCTCGCCGGGGCGCGGCACCTGTGCCGGGTCGGCGGGGCGGGTCACCAACCGCACGTCGGCGGGCGCGACGATCTGGACGAACGGCCAGGCGCTCGCCGTTTCCTTGAAGCGCCAGCTCGGCACGCGGCCGTGGATGGTGACGATCGAGAAACCGGGCCGACCGCCCCCCTCCTCGATTTCGCCGGTCGATCGGGTGGCGCCATAGATGACCCGGCTGTCGTTGAGCAATTCGTTGTAATGCGTGTGGCCGGTGTCGACGAAGGCGACTCGGGCGTCGGCGAAGATCCGCGCGATATCCTCGCCATCGGCGGCGAGATCGCCCGGATAGGCGTGCATGAACACCACCGGGATCTGCCCCTCGGCCTCGGCCTGCGCCAGTTCCTCGAGCAGGCGGTTGCGGTGGTGCCGGGTCAGGCGGAAATCGGGCCCGCCCGCCCCTGCCGATACGATATCGACGAAGATGCAGCGGTGGCCCGCGACCACCTCCACCTCCGGCCGGCAGGCTGCAGGAAAGGCATCGTCGTAATGCGCCAGGTCGCCCAGCTCGAAATCGTGATCGCCGGGGATGACTCGATACGGCAGGCGCAGCGGTGCGAGCGTGTCGGTGATGACGCGATATTGCTCGGTGGTCGCATGATTGGCGTTGTCGCCGGGCAGATAGACGAACTGCGCCGCATCGCCGATGTGCGCGTCGACCTCGGCCACGATCGCCGCGAGCCGGTCGCGGCTGGCCCAGCCGTTCGCCTCGTCCATGTGCAGGTCGCCGATATGGACCCAGGTGAGCGAGGGCACGGAAGCGATCACGCATGTGTCTCCGGCATGGCCACGAGGTAGAGGACGAACCCGGCCGCGGCGATGGCGGCAAGGGTCAGGAAACCGGTGCTATAGCCTGCCCAGACGATGATCGACCCGGCCAGCGTCGCGGACAGCGCGGCACCCAGCCCGAACACGCTCGACACCACGCCCTGCGACACGTTGAACCGGCCCGACCCCTTGGTCAGATCGGCGACGATCACCGGGAACAGCGCGCGTCTTCAAGCGGTCGGCTTGGAGGACGATCGACTGCATGAGCAGATCACCGCTGCGCGCTGTTCCGATGGCGGATGCGAGCGGACGAGAGAGCGACGACGAGTCCCGATGCGCCGTCTCATTGGTCCTGAACGCCGACGCCGGCACGCGCCATCCGATCCCCGCCGCGCGGTGCTGGGACGCACGTCCGGATCGACCCAACTGCTACAGCCTAGCCGCGATCGAGCTGGACGAGGACGGCAGGTTGCTCGATCGAGAGCAGGTGGCGGCCCTCGGGCGCCACCTGCTCGCGCTTAGAAGCGCGATGGTCGCCTCCGGCGTCGCGAACCCCAGGGTCTACGTCGTGGCGTTCGTGCACGGCTGGCGACATGACGCGCGCTTCGGCGACAGCGATGTCGCGAGGCTCCGCGTCATCGCGTCCAACGCGGCCACCAACGTAACAGAGCGGTGCGCGCTCGAGCCGCTGGCCTGCGGTACGGCTGTCGTTGGCGTCTATTTCGGCTGGCCCGGCCGGGCCAGCCTTTGGGAGAGCGGCGGCTGTTCTGGGGGCGCAGCGTCTGTCCGCTCCATGGAGACGTGTCCCCGCGAAAAGCTAGGCGCGGCGTTGAACTTCCTTTCCTTCCCCGCACGCAAGCTCGTGTCTGACAACGTGGGCGACGGGCTCATTTCCCAGGTTGCGTTGGTCCGCTCCCAGGTCGACCGGACGTTCCCGCCCGGATCCGGCGATGTTTCGCGCATGCTCCTTCTTGGGCACAGTCTTGGCGGGAACGCCGTGCTGTCGGGGCTATCTCGTCTGCCGCTCGCCGACGACGGACGGCTCGGTCCCGCGGATCTGACTGTCCTTCTGAATCCGGCGACCGAAACCTCCAAGTGGGTGCGCCTTGCGCAGCGATACCGGGGAACATGGCCGCCAGCGACGGCGCCGCGCCTGCTGTTCGTCGCAACTCCGAACTCCTACTATCGAGCCGCCACCCTCGACGCCTGCACGCGCCAGCGCCAAGCCGGCCCTATGACGCGGCGGTGCGTCGAGGTCCTCGCACAACAGGAGATTGTCGACGCCGAGACGGATCCGGCCGTTGGATCGTACTTCCACTGGAGCCAGCTGGTAACCAGCGGCCTGGGAGCATCCCGCCTCGACACGGTGGGGTTGGGCCACCTCGGCGTCGATGACGCTGTCTGGACTCCGAGCTCCGCACGTGACGTCTACACCCACTTCGTCGAGCTGAACGCCTCCCCAGCATACCGGCGACTTCCAACAAGCTACGCCGAGGTCAGGAGCAGCAGCAACGTTTGCCTGCTAGAGCCCGGGATGCTTGATGCAGCTCGCAGAGGGTGGCGAAGGTCGGGCGTCGTTCGACTTCCTGCTCCGCGTTGGGACTTTGGGAGTCTTGACGACGGCGGAGCGCTGGGCCGCACGGTCGACATCTCCACCGAGCGGTTCGCGCCGCCGGACGCTCTTCCGAACGACCATCCGACGAAGGGCTGCTCGGTTGATCGTGCCGGCCGCCTGAGGTC
Organism: uncultured Stakelama sp.; assembly: GCA_964419295.1. Lineage (GTDB taxonomy): Bacteria > Pseudomonadota > Alphaproteobacteria > Sphingomonadales > Sphingomonadaceae > Sphingomonas. The sequence goes on from CAYQPM010000022.1 coordinate 12,478, forward strand.
GCGGTTGCAGATGAACGTGCAATTCGGCGTTGGCCTGTATCCGGGGGATGCCGCCGCGATGGAGCGTGTCGGTCCGCTTTGGGGCGTTCGGGCCCACGGCAGCGCGATCTATCAGCACGGCGGCTTCATGAGCGCCCCGATGCTGTGCATGTTCAACAAGCTGGCGCTTGATAAGCCCACAGCGTTCGGGAATCCCGATGCTCACGTCAGGCACGTCGATCAGCAGACGTTCCTTGGGCTGCTTAGGCCAGAGTGCGCGCGGAAGGCACGCACTGCGCAGACACCTCCGCATGTGACGCCCCAAGCGTCGGACGCGAGCGATGTGCTGCGCGGCGGCGGCAGATTTCCAGTGCCGGGGGAGGCGACGCCGCCAAGCGGGTAAGGCGTTCGTCCTCCTGCGCATAGGCGTTGCGTTGCTGTCTCGTGTGGGCCGGCGATCAATCCTCATCGCGTTCGGCGCCGACGAATGTTTCACAGACGGGCGGCCGTCGCCACTCGCGTCTACCCTCATCGCAAGCGCCCTTTTTCTGGGCAGACCTCGAAAAACAGCTCAGCGAACGTCTGAAGTGACAGAAAAGCCGTTGTTCGGTTCGCCTTAACGGGCAGCGCAAAAGCTAGGCTGTTGAATTTGTTGCTTTCACTTAAGAAGCTCTTCGGTCGCCATGTCACGCACGGACGATATCTTCGCAGCGATGACGGCGGAGGACTTCGGCTTGCCGGTCAGGATGCCGCCAGCGCACTGGCTCAAGCCTGGGGAAGGAGACGAGACTGCCAAGGGGATCAACCGTCTGCAGACGGAGAACGCCCGGTTGACGTCGGCTCAGCCGATGCCGCGCTTCGTCGACGAGCACAATCAACCCCTCAATCGCCTAGATGCGACGATCAAACGCTATCCGCCGGTCCCAGATCGAGATCGACCGGCTGCTGAAGCGGGTCCTGACCGCAGCGCCGATGGCCGAACTCAGCCTTGCTGCGGCTGTCGCACGCGATCCGGGACTGGGCGGATCGGCGATGGGACCGTCGCTAGTCGCCACGGCGATGTGCGAGGTGATGAAGGACCGTGTCCTGCCCGTCACGCAATCAGACATCGACGGCCATGCGAGGGCCTATGGGGCGTGGCGTAGCGTCGTGCGGGCGAAGCTTGCAGGTTTTGGCGAGGAGTGGAACCGGAGGCGGGACTGGCCACGTGCCAAGCTGCGCCGTGAACCCTGGGACCGGTCCTGCCGAGGATGTGCTGCTCGAGCTCGAGACGTCAGGGGTCTTGCAGGTGAGCGGCTACCCCAAGGAGGAGGCCGAATTGCATTCTCCTTCCAAGCCGCGCTTGACGGTCACGCTAGGGGAACCTCCTGCACCCCCGCGTGCCAGGCATCGCATGGCCGAGTGCCTGAAGGACTCCGCGGAGCGCGACATCCCGACGATCGCACCATTCCCATCGATCGCCGAGCTGAGCGACCGCCGGCAGGATGATGCCTTCTAGTGGCGTGAGGGCAAGCGGTCGCCGGCGCGGGCGAGTGCTTCGAACCTGTCTGGGCTTGTGGAGGCGCGGCTACCGGTGCGGGCCCGGTTCGGATGGGGACACCCTCCGTCTCATCGAGCAGATGGTCGAGACTTTCTCGAACGGCAGAGAGGCGTGTCGCGCGGGTAAAAGCGGCAACGGATCCACAGGATCGCACGGATCATACGAGCGGTGGTGAGGGCAGTAGCGCACTGGTCGGAGGCCTAGACACGGCACGGTCAGACAGGCCGGCGTGAACCAATGCCCCCCGATAAGCCTACGGCGGTCCCGGCCCCTCGACTCCGTACACCCGCCAGACTAGAGGAACATAGGACGAACGACCATGAGGGGCGACGCTATGATCTGCATCTGGTGGGTGCCGATTTCCCCGAGCTGTCCATCGAGCATGCGATTCCGGAGGCGCTCGCATGTCCAGCGAATCTCGTATTGAGGAACGTAGCATGCGCGCGCTGCCGCATGCAGGCCGTGATGACCGCGCGCTGCAGGTTGGGCACCCAGTCCAATGCCAGCCTTTGAGCGAGCACATCCATCGTCGCGGCCGAGTGGCCGAGCCGACGCATGGGATCATCCAGCCCAAACGGGACCGGTCGCTCGGTCCAGCTGCGCGCGACCCCCTGCGTTTAAGGGACCGGCACGCCCGCCGATGCGGTGGGCTCCTGCCAGTCGAACCCGGTCGTGGCGCTCTCCCGCATCACTCGTCTCCTCGCCAGAACCGGAGCGGCCGACGACCGCCGCCACCGAGGCCCGCCTTCTTCACGCGGCGCTCCGTTTCGAGCATTTCGCGCAGGAGCATGCGCTCCAAACTGGCCGCGTTGTTCGTCTCGAGGAATTCGGCCCACGCCGTGAAGCGTGGCGACTGGCACCGGAACCAGTCGCGGAAGCGTTCTAGCTCCCAGCGCTCCCGGAAGCGGATGACCCAGAAGGGCTTCTGCTCGTTGCCGCGTCGGAGATTCAACCCGAACCAGCCATCTGCGTGGTCAAGAAACGACTCGATGAGCAGGCGCTGGAGCCGTTCTTGCTCCGCCTGGTCGGCAGCTTCCCGGGCCCTTCGTTCGGTCTTGGGGCGCTGCTCATCCATCTCGAGGCGATCGACCTCGAGGCCGAGCTCGATTTCCGAGCTGGCTTCGTCGGGGCCGAAGACGGAAGCGTGACATCCAGCCAGGTGCATTGAGCAGGATTGCGCACGAGCCAGTCGTGACGCAGCGTGGCCTGCTCGAAGATTTCGAACTGCGCTCCAGACCACCGGGCGCGCGCTGTTGGTCTGACCTGCCATGGGTCGGCGAACGATCGCCACGCCATACGGCGGCGAGTCGCGCAGCTCAGCTTCGAAGATTACCTCGCCGGATGTTTGCGGGAGGCTGTGAACAGCTAAACTCGGTGTGCTGCCAAGGTCTATGACCTCGATCGTCGTCGCGCCCCTCGCGTCGGCCATGCCTCATCTCCTGAGTGGAGCGAGCGAGGTATGACTGAAACTGAGAGAGCGGCAGGGCTAAACGAGCCGCACGGTTTTGCCGACGAGCCGCCGCTATATTGCGGCTCCACACAAACCTGGATGCCCCGTGAGGATTCGAACCTCAATTGACGGAGTCAGAGTCCGTAGTCTTACCTTTAGACGACGGGGCAACAGGGGCGCGCATCTAGGCGGGGGCGGATCGCCTGTCAACGGGGCAAACCGGCTCGACTTGTCGCAAGCCCCCCTTCGCGCTACCTAGGGGGCAAGCACCGAGCGGGTATCGTCCTGCGACGGCAGAACAGAACAGAGAGTCACCACGGCTATGGGGGATCGTTCCGCCCGAATGCCGTACCGGCAGGAATCCCCTGCCCGTCCGGCGCCAGCCCGGCCGCAACGCGGCCGCTGGTCCGATGCGCAGGCGTTCGCCGCGCTCGACCTCGGCACCAACAATTGTCGCCTGCTCATCGCGCGGCCCCAGGGCGACGGCTTTGCGGTCGTCGATGCGTTTTCGCGAATCGTCCGGCTTGGCGAGGGACTCGCGGCGACCGGGCGGCTGAGCGATGCCGCGATCGAACGGACGATCGCCGCGTTGCGCGTGTGCGCCGACAAGCTGAAGCGCCGCAACGTCACGCTCGCGCGATCGGTGGCGACGGAAGCGTGTCGCCGGGCCGCCAACGGGCCCGACTTCATCGCCCGCGCCTATGAGGAAACCGGTATCCACCTCGACATCATCTCCGCCGAGGAAGAGGCGCGGCTGGCGGTGCTCGGCTGCCATGCGCTGATCGAGCCGGGCGACGATCCCGCGCTGATCTTCGACATCGGCGGCGGATCGACCGAATTGGTGCTGATCGACACGACGCGGGGCGCGATGCCGCGGGTGCTGGACTGGCATTCGGCCCCCTGGGGCGTCGTCTCGCTGACCGAAAGCGCCGGCGGCGGCGAGGGTGAGGGCGGGCGACTGGCCGCCTATGACCGGATGCGCCGCATCGTCGCCGAAAGCTTCGCCGGCTTCGCCAGCCGCTTGCCGAAGGATGTCGAGCGCCCGCGGCTGCTCGGCACCAGCGGCACGGTGACGACGCTGGGCAGCGTCCACCTCGGCCTCAGCCATTACGATCGCGCCCAGGTCGACGGCCTGATCGTGCCATCGGACGCGATGCGCCGGATCAGCGCCGACCTGTCGCGCAAGTCGGTGCGCGAGCGGGCGCAGCTCGCCTGTATCGGCAGCGAACGCGCCGATCTGGTGGTGGCGGGTTGCGCGATCCTGGAGACGATTCTCGACCTGTGGCCTGCCGAGCGGCTCGGCATCGCCGATCGCGGGATCCGCGAAGGCATCCTGCGACGCTTGATGGGGAGTCCCCGACCGTGAAGAGGAACGTCCCATGAGCCGCGACGGTGGCGGCCTGCGCACGCGGGTAAAGACGGCGCGCGGCCGCACCGCCCAGTCGACGCGCTGGCTGGAGCGACAGCTCAACGATCCGTACGTCAAACGTGCCAAGGCGGAGGGCTATCGCAGCCGCGCCGCGTACAAGCTGATCGAGCTAGACGAGCGGTTCGGCATCATCCGCGGTTCGAAGCGCATCGTCGATCTCGGCATCGCGCCGGGCGGCTGGAGCCAGGTGATCAAGCGCCGCCTGCCCAAGGCGGCGGTGGTCGGCATCGACCTGCTGCCGGTCGATCCGATCGACGGTGTGACGATCTTCGAAATGGACTTCATGGACGATGCCGCGCCGGGCAAGTTGATCGAGGCGCTGGGCGGCGCGCCCGATCTGGTGCTGTCGGACATGGCGGCGAACACCGTCGGCCATCCGCAGACCGATGCGCTGCGCACCATGGCGCTGGTCGAGACCGCTTTGGCGTTCGCGGTCGAGGTGCTTGAGAAGGGCGGCACATTCGTTTCGAAGGTGTTCGCCGGCGGCGCGGACCAGCAGCTCGTCGCCGAGATGAAGCGCAATTTCACCACGGTGAAGCATGCCAAGCCCCCGGCCAGCCGCAAGGGATCGGTGGAATGGTTCGTCGTGGCGCAGGGGTTCAAGGGCAGGTCGGCGGAGTAGCGCAGCTAGTCAGCCTCGCGGGCCTGCCCCGGCCAGCGTCGCGGCACGCGACGACTGACGACGCGGCTTCGCCGCGGCGGGGCTGGGGGAACGCCCCGACCCCCACACTCGTCATCGCGGCAAAGCCGGAACCCATGGTGACGAGGCCATGCGTAGTGTGCGATCTACCAGCCGCCCGCGTCCATGGGTCCCGGCGTTCGCCGGGATGACGAAGGGGGGGGGTGGTTGAGCCCCTCTCCCTCCCCACATTGTCATCCCCCCACAGGCGTGCGGAGATGACAGCCGGGCGGAAGCACATTCCCCAAACGCAAACGACGCGGCAAAGCCGCGTCGTCGGTCGGGCTTGGCGCCAGCTGGCCGGGGATCGGTCCGGGGCGCGGATTAGCAGGCTAATCCGCTGACCGTTCCCTCACCCGTCGTAATCGGCACCCAGATTCTGGTTCCGCGGCGGCGCGGCGGCCGTCAGGCGGAGCGCTTCGGCCGAGGCCGACAGCGAGCCGACCGCATCGACCTCGTCCTCGTCGTCGATCTGGACGCGCTGCAGGCTGTTGACCACCGCCTCTTCAAGGTGATCGGGGCGCACCAGTTCGTCGGCGATCTCGCGCAGCGCGACGACCGGGTTCTTGTCGCGGTCGCGATCGAGCAACAGTTCCGCGCCGCCCGAAATCTGACGCGCGCGCTGCGCGGCGAACAGGACCAGATCGAAGCGGTTGGGGATCTTGTCGACGCAATCCTCGACAGTGACGCGCGCCATGGACGCTTTCCTTCGCAAATACCGATGCAGTGAACGCGAGGGCCTAGGCGGTGAGGCTTGCGGAGTCAAGAAAATCGGCCGATGCGCCGCCGTGGCTTGTGCCCGGGGCCTCGACCCGCCAGACGTTCGGGGATGCACGCGCCCGCCGCCCAGCAGCCCCCCGCCGTCCAGCCGACGTTCACGGTCGATGGCAATCGGCTGACGCTGCTCGACACCGGACCGCGGCGTCTCGATGCGCTGCTGGCGCTGATCGACGGCGCGAAGGTCGATCTGCGTATCCTCTATTACATCTACGCCGACGACGACACCGGGCGGCGGGTGAGCGCGGCGCTGATCGCGGCGGCCCGCCGCGGCGTCGACGCCGCATTGATCGTCGATGGCTTCGGCAGTGAAACCGACGACGCCTTCTACGCACCGTTGCGCTCCGCGGGCGTGTCGGTGTGCCGCTTTTCGCCGCGCTTCGGCCGCCGTTACCTTTTGCGCAATCACCAGAAACTGGCGCTCGCCGACGCCGGAACGGTGAACCAGCAGATCATCGTCGGCGGCTTCAACGTCGAGGACGATTATTTCGGCACGCCTGCCGACGCGGCCTGGCGCGACCTGGGATTGCTGGTCGAAGGACCGGCGGCGGGACGGCTCGCCGGCTATTTCGATGCGCTGCACGCCTGGGTCATCGCGCCCAAGGGCAAATTGCGCCGGCTGAATGCCGCGTTGTCGCAATGGAGCGAGACGACCGGGACCACACGGTGGCTGATCGGCGGCCCGACGCGGCGTCTGTCGCCATGGGCGCGTGCGGTGCGGGGCGACCTGCGCCGGGGCAAGCGGATCGACATCATCGCCGCCTATTTCACGCCGTCGCCCACCATCCTGCGACGGCTCGACAAGGCGGGGCGGCGGCGCGCGACGGTGCGCGTGGTCACCGCGTCGAAGTCGGACAACAACGCCACAATCGCGGCCGCCCGCTTCACCTATGCAGGGCTGCTGCGCAAGGGGGTACAACTGTTCGAATACCAGCCGACCAAGCTGCACACGAAGCTGTACGTCATCGACGATGCGGTGCACATCGGCTCCGCGAACTTCGACATGCGCAGCCTGTTCATCAACCTGGAACTGATGCTGCGGATCGAGGATCGCGCCTTCGCCGACCACGTCCGCGGCTATGTCGAGGGGGAGATCGCGCGGTCGCAACCGATCACCCGGCAATGGTACAAGTCGCACACGGGCGTCGTGCAGCGGGTGCGCCAGTTCTTCGCTTACGTGATGATCGCGGTCATCGATCCGGGCCTGTCACGCGGGCTCAACTTCGGCATCGACGACTGACGCCCGCCTCAGCGGCCCAGTGCGTCGATGTGGACGCGGGCGGCCTCGGGTATCAAGGCCTCCAGCACGGTCCAATAGCCGGTCACCGCGTCTTGCCCCGCATGCGAATAGGCCTTTGCCATCCGCTCGCGCTGCTCTTCGTAGAGCGAGGTTTCCAGCGCGCGGCCGGTCGTCGTCAGCGTCAGCAGGCGATGCCGCCGGTCGAGATCGCCATGACGCATCTGTACCAGCTCGCGGTCGACCAGATCCTTCATGACCCTGCCCAGCGACTGCTTGGTCACGCCCAGCAGCGTCAGCAGTTCACCGACGGTGATATCGGGTTTGCGACCGATGAAATACATCGCGCGATGGTGCGCGCGGCCCAGTCCGATTTCCGCCAGCTTGTCGTCGGCGGTCCGCACGAAGCGCGACTGCGCGAAGATCATCAATTCCATGCCGCGACGGATTGCCGCATCGTGCAGGAAGAGCGCGGATGAATGCTTTGGTCTGTCCATAACGGACCAGATACATTAACTTGGGATGAAGGGAAAGAGCCCTGTCAGGCTTGCAGTCGCAATCCTCGCAGCGCCCTTCATTGCGGCCTAATCCTTCCAGGCCCAGTATAATTGTGCCGGCGGCACGTTCCACCATTCCATGTCGTGATCGATCGTATTGAAATGTGGAGTCAGGAAGTCCTTCACCTTGGGTGAGAACTGATACACCAGAAACGCACCCCCGACGCGGAGCACGTTCTGCGTCGCGGTCGCGATCGCCGGGCCGACACCGGCGGGCAGCGTCGAAAACGGCAGGCCCGACAGCACGTAATCGGCGTGTTCATGGCCGTGTTCACGCACGATCCGCTCGACGTCCGCGGCGGAACCCTCGACCGCGACGAACCGCGAATCGGTGATCGTATGGTCGAGGTAGCGGATGAAATCGGCATTGGTGTCGATCGCGATCAGCGTCGCGTCGGGCGCCATCCTCTCCAGGATCGGGCGACAGAAGGTGCCGACACCCGGACCGTATTCGACGAACAGCTTGCATGCCGACCAGTCGACCGGGCCGAGCATCTTGCGGATCAGCTTGTCGGACGACGGGATGATCGACCCGACCATCACCGGGTGCTTCAGGAAACCCTGAAAGAACATCGCGACCGGGCTCGGCACGCCAGCAGCACGGGTACGGCGCCTGGCGGCGGTGGTCGAACTGGGCATCGGCTTCCTGTCGTTCTCGCGTGATCGTCCCGCGCTTGGCACGCGAGTGACACCCCCGTGCCACGTTTTCCGAACGCGTTTCAAGACGCGCAGTTGCGTCGGCCGCTCCGGTTCGTCGCTTCCGGCACGCTTGGCCCATCCGGCGCGGGCGCGTAGGACGGGCGTGCAGCGAGGAGAGGATGACATGGCGCAGCGGCGCATCGGCGAGGTCGCGGTCGTCTTCGCTTCTGTTCGCAACGGCTTGGACGCCGCCGGCTATGACGCCGCGGCGGCCGCGATGGTGTCGCTCGCCGCTGCGCAACCGGGCTATCGCGGGGTCGAGAGCGCACGTGATGACGACGGCAGCGGCGTCACGGTCAGCTATTGGGCGGACGAGGCGGCGGCGCTCGCCTGGCGCGATCAGGCCGACCATGCCGCAATTCGCGCGCAGGGACGGGCACGCTGGTACGACAGCTATCGCGTCACGGTCTGCGCAGTCACCCGCGATTACGCCTGGAGCCGCTCATGATCGCACATCGTACCGGCGCGATCGACCGCCGCTTCGCACTGATGTTCCTGGTGATGCTGACGATCGCCGCCGGCAACACCGCGTTGCAGTCGATCCTGCCCGCGCTCGGCCGTTCGCTCGGCGTCGCCGACCGTGCCGTCGCCGCCGCCTTCTCGGTCTCCGCGCTGCTGTGGGTGATCGCCGCACCGTTTTGGGCCAACCGGTCGGACCGGCACGGGCGGCGCGCGATGATCCTGCTGGGCGTCGGCGGCTTTGCGGTTTCGCTCAGCCTGTGCGGCGTCTTCCTCGCCGCCGGGATCAACCACTGGATCGGCGGCACCGCGGCCTTCGGGCTCTTCATCGCCGGGCGGCTGATCTACGGCACATTCGGATCGGCCGCGCCGCCCGCAGTCCAGGCGCTGGTCGCTGGCGAGACTAGCCGCGACGATCGGACCAAGGCGCTGACGCTGCTGGCGAGCGCGTTCGGGCTCGGCACGATCCTGGGCCCCGCAGTGGCGCCGTACCTGCTGCTGGGCAGCGTCCGGGGCATCGAGATCGGGCTGGCAGGGCCGGCCTTCGTCTTCGCGGCGTTCGGTGTGGGGGTGTGGATTACGGTACGCACGATGCTGCCCGACGACCGGCTCGCCGTCCGGGCGGAGCATGGCGCGTCGTCCGCCTATCCCTCGATCGGCGGCGCACCGACGGGCGCCAGCGTCGCCGCCGCGACACAGCCGCATGCCGAACATGTCGGCTATCTCGACACGCGCGTGCGGGCTTGGATGATCGCCGGGCTGGTGATGGGGCATGCCCAGGCGATGACCAGTCAGGCGATCGGCTTTCTGGTGATCGATCGATTGGCGATCCCCCCGGCGCTGGCGCTGGAGCCGACCGGCATCGTGCTGATGATGGGGGCGGGCGCCGCGCTGCTGGTGCAATGGGGCGTGATCCCGCTGCTCGGCCTCAGCCCGCGACGGCTCGTGCTCGCCGGACTGGTGCTGGCGGCGGCGGGCGTGGCGCTCACCGGCCTCGCCACCTCGCTGTACGGGATCGCGACGGCCTATGCGCTCGCGAACCTCGGCTTCGGCTTTACCCGGCCGGGCTTCACCGCCGGGTCCAGCCTCGCGGTCGGTGCGGCGGCGCAGGGTTCGGTCGCGGGCAAGGTCACCAGCGTCAACGGCGCAAGCTTCGTGCTCGGCCCGTCGATCGGCGTCGGCCTGTACGAGATCGCGCGACCGCTGCCGTATCTGACGGCGGCGGCCGCGCTGGTGGTCCTGTTCGCCTATGCCTGGGCGGCGCTGAAGGAGCGTGAGGTCCCGCTCAGGTCGGGCGGCGACTAGATGTCCGCCTTGCTTCCCCGGCTCTGCAACTGGCCGGGCGAGATGAAGCCGAGCGGCTGGATCGCCGCCGCATCCTGCTTCAGCCGGGCGGCGATCTGTTCGTAATCCTTCTCCATCTCCGGCGTAACGCTGGCCCGCGATTCGGTCAGCGCCTCCTCGAAATCCGCCATCGTCACCTCGGCCGATTGCAGCGACCGGCGCAATGCCGTGAGGCCCGCGCGGCGCACCACATCCTCCAGGTCCGCTCCGGTGAACCGGTCCGTCTTGCGCGCGACCTCGTCCAGATCGACATCGCTCGCCAGCGGCATCTTCTGCGTCTGGATCGCGAGGATGCGCCGCCGCCCCTCGGCGTTCGGCACGCCGACATAGACCAGTTCGTCGAACCGCCCCGGCCGCAGCAGCGCCGGATCGATCAGGTTGGGCCGGTTGGTCGCGCCGATCACGACGACCGACTGCAATTCCTCCAGCCCGTCCATCTCGGCGAGGATCGTGTTGACCACGCGCTCGGTCACCTGCGGCTCGCCTGCACCGCTACCGCGCGCCGGCACCAGCGAATCGAGTTCGTCGATGAAGATCACGCAGGGCGCGACCTGGCGTGCCCGCTGGAACAGGCGGGTGATCTGCTGTTCGCTTTCGCCATACCATTTGCTCAGCAGGTCGGACGATTTGGTCGCGATGAAATTCGCCTCCGCCTCGCGCGCGACCGCCTTGGCCAGCAGCGTCTTGCCGGTGCCCGGCGGACCGTAGAGCAGGAAGCCCTTGGCCGGACGGATGCCGAGGCGCCGGAATGCATCCGGATCCTTCAACGGCAGCTCGACGCCCTCCTTCAACCGGTTCTGCGCCGCGTCGAGGCCGCCGACATCCTCCCAGCGGACGCGTGGCGCCTCGACCATCACCTCGCGCATCGCGCTCGGCTGGACCCGCTTCAGCGCGCCCAGAAAGTCCTCGCGCGTCACCGACAGCTCTTCGAGCACCTCGGGCGGGATCGTCCGCTCCTCTAGGTTCAGCTTCGGCATGATCCGGCGCACCGCCTCGATCGCGGCTTCGCGCGTCAGCGCGGCAAGGTCGGCACCGACGAACCCGTAGGTGGTGCGCGCCAGCTCCGCCAGATCCACCTTCTCACCCAGCGGCATGCCGCGGGTGTGGATGCCCAGGATCTCCCGCCGCCCGCGTTCGTCGGGCACGCCGACGACGATCTCGCGGTCGAAACGGCCCGGCCGGCGCAGCGCCTCGTCGATCGCTTCCGGCCGGTTGGTCGCGGCGATGACGACGAGGTTGGCGCGTGCTTCGAGCCCGTCCATCAACGTCAGCAATTGCGCGACGACGCGCTTCTCCGCCTCGCCCTGCACGTTGCCGCGCTTCGGAGCGATCGAGTCGATCTCGTCGATGAAGACGATCGAGGGTGCCGACTTGGCCGCTTCCTCGAAGATCTCGCGCAACCGTCCTTCGGACTCGCCATAAGCGGAGCCCATGATTTCCGGACCGTTGATCAGGAAGAAGCTGGCGTCCGATTCGTTCGCGACCGCGCGGGCGAGGCGAGTCTTGCCCGTTCCGGGAGGACCGTAGAGCAGCAGCCCCTTGGGCGGATCGACGCCCAGACGCTGGAACAGCTCGGGGTAGCGCAACGGCAGTTCGACCATCTCGCGCAGCTGGTCGATCGTTCCCGCCATGCCGCCGATATCGTCATAGGTCACGTCGGCGCGGCGCTGCGTCGGCTCTTCATATTCGGGACGCAGCTCGATCTCGGTATTCTCGTCGATGTGGACGATGCCCTTGGGGCTGGCCGATACCACTGCGAGGCGGATCTCCTGCAAGGCATAGGCCGGGGCGTTCATGAACTGCTGGATACCCGGCGGCATGTTGCCGACGCGCTGATGCCCGGCGGTCGCGACGACATCGCCCTGGCACAGCGGCCGCCCGAAGAAGGTGCGCTTTAACGCCTGCGGCTGCCCCTGGAGGCGCAGATTGGCCTGCGCCGGCGCGAAGACGACACGGGTCGCGGGCTTGGATTCGACCGCGCGCACCTCGACGAAATCGCCCGCGCCCACGCCGGCATTGGCGCGTTGCAGGCCGTCGATGCGCAGCAC